>NZ_JBEYZY010000001.1:0-141486 GCF_040646295.1 Streptomyces sp. NPDC046197
CTCCCCGGCCCATTCCCCCATCACCACAACAAAGAGTCTGGCCCCGCCGCTCACGCGGCGGGGCCAGAACCCCAAGATCTTCATGAGTCTTCTAGGCTGCTGACATGGCACCGGACATCGCGACCAACACACGGGTATCGCTCGATGAGCTGCTGGACTTCGTACGGCCCCGCCACCGCGCCCTGATGCTGACCCGGCGGGCCGACGGCGGCCCGCAGGCCTCGCCGCTGGCCTGTGGGGTCGACGACTCGGGACGGATCGTGGTCTCGACGTACCCGGAGCGGGCCAAGACACGCAACGCCAGGCGGGAGCCACGCGTGAGCGTGGTCGTGCTGAGCGACGACTGGAACGGGCCGTGGGTGCAGATCGACGGCACGGCCGAGGTCGTCGACTGCCCCGACTCCGTTGAGCCGCTCGTGGAGTACTACCGGAACATCGCCGGCGAGCACCCCGACTGGGACGAGTACCGCGCGGCCATGGTCAGGCAGGGCAAGTCGGTCATCCGGATCACACCGGAGCGCTGGGGGCCGGTGGCCACGGGCGGCTTCCCCGCACGACTGGTGCAGGACCAGGAAGGCTGAGGGGTCCGCACCCGTCGAGGCCTGGGACGGCTGAGAGGTCGCGCCCCTCAAGGGGCCTCGGAAGCCCGAGGGGCGTTCCCCGTCCCGGCCTGCTGCACCATGGACTCGATCCCCGCCACCAGCAGCTCCAGGGCGAAGGTGAAGTCGCGGTCCAGCATCTCCTGGACCGTGTCGCCGCCGCGGGCCGCCATGAGGCTGGCGGACTCCTGGAGCACCTCGGCGGCGTCCGGAGCCCGGGTCGCCGCACTCATGGCGTGCTGGAAGTAGTCGTCCGGGGCCATGCCCGCGTCGGCGCAGCGCGCGATGAAGTGCCCCTCGATCGTGCCGTAGCCGTACACGAACTGGAACACCGCGGAGATCGCGCCGGTCAGGCCGTGCTCGGGCAGTCCGGTCCGGCGGATGACGCGCTGCACCGTGCCCGAGAACGCCATCGAGTTCGGGCCGATGTTGAGAAAGGTCCCGGCCAGCGGTGACAGCCAGGGGTGGCGCACCAGCAGTGCCCGGTATTCGGTGGCGAGTCGGCGCAACTGGTCGCGCCAGTCCTCGTCGCGGTCCGGCTCGGGCAGCCGCAGCTCGCCGAAGGCCGCGTCCAGGGCGAGTTCGAGCAGGTCGTCCTTGGTGTCGACGTACCAGTAGACGGACATGGCCGTGACGTTCAGCTCGGCGGCGAGCCGGCGCATGGAGAACTTGGCCAGCCCCTCGGCGTCCAGCAGGCGGACCGTGACCTCGGTGATCCGCTCCCGGTCGAGCCCGGACGGCTGCCCGCCGCCCCGCCCGCCCCGGCGCGCCTTGCCCTCCAGCCAGACGCTGGTCCGCGCCGCGCCCTTGGCCCCTTGGGCTGCCTTCACCATGGCGCACCTTCCCAGATCATTTTTCAGTGCCGGTCATGCTAAGCGCCCCTCAGGAGGCGCGGGACCGCACCCGTGCGCGGCTCCGCCGCAGGGGGCGATCAGCCACGACGGAGACGGATCCGCAGTCGCACCAGGACCCGGCCTGCCGCGCCCCCGGGCGCTGTCGTCAGACTCCCGCCTGCCCCGAGTCTGCCCGTTCCGCCCTGCGCAGCAACGCGGCGGCCAGCAAGCCCCCGAGCAGCACGGCCGCCGCCCCCACCGACTGAGCGGTTTCCAGGCCGGAGGAGAACGCGTGGGTGACCTGCCGCCGCTCCGCGGCCGAGCCGGCCTCCGCCAGGGCCACCGGCAGGGACACCGCCGCGAACCGCGAGTTGAGGACCGCCCCCAGCACGGCAACCCCCAGCCCGTTGCCGAACTCCGCGAGCGTTCCGTTGACGCCCGCGCCGACCCCCGCCTTCGCCGGTGGAATGGCGCTCATGACGGCGTGCGCCATGGCGGGGTTGGCGACCGCACAGCCCACACCGATGAGCACCAGCCCGAACAGCGTGCCGCCGTATCCGCCGGAGGCGAGCGTCGCGATCGACACGAGGCCCGCCGACATCAGCACCATGCCGAGCGCGATCGACACCGGCGTCCCGAGCCGCGCCGTCCACTTGGCCGCGACGCCGGAGAAGTTCAGCACCACGACCGACAGGGCGAGCGGCGCGGTGCGCACTCCGGCCTCCAACGGGCCGTATCCGAGGACGAACTGCAGGTGCTGGGTGAGCAGGAAGAGCGCCCCGCCCATGCCGAAGGTGATCAGCACCGCACCCGTGACCGCACCCGTGAAGCGACGGTTGCGGAAGAAGTGCGTGTCGAGCATGGGATACGGGATCCGGCTCTCGTAGTACGCGAACCCCGCCAGGACAAGGACCGCGACCGCCGCCGGGAGCAGCACCCTCGCCGAGGTCCAGCCGTGCACGGGGCCCGAGATGATCGCGTAGACCAGCGAGGCCATGCCGATCGTGGAGAGCAGGGCGCCGAGCAGGTCGGGACGGCCGCCCTGCGGCTGCTTCGACTCCGGCACCAGGACCACCACCGCGGCCAGACCCAGTGCCGCGACCGGCAGGTTGATCAGGAAGATCGCGCCCCACCAGAAGTGGTTCAGCATCAGGCCGCCGATCAACGGGCCGGCGGCGAAGCCCAGCGCGTTCACGGCGCTCCAGATGCCGATCGCCTTCGGCTGCTCGTCCGGCGTGAAGATCTGCATCGCCACGGCAAGGGTGGTGGTCAGCAGCAGCGCGCCGCCGATGCCCATGCCCGCGCGGGCCGCGATCAGCTGGGCGGTGGAGTCCGCCAGTCCGGCGGCCAGCGATCCGGCGCCGAACAGGGTCAGCCCCGCCACCAGCATCTTCTTGCGGCCGTAGCGGTCGGCGGCGCTGCCCGCCGTGAGCAGCAGACCGGACTGCACGAGCGAGTACGCGTTGATCATCCACTGGACGTCGGCGGTGGTCGCGTCCAGTTCGCGGGTGAGCGAGGGGATGGCGACGTTCAGGACGGTGTTGTCGAGCAGCACGGTGAGCTGTGCCAGGCAGATGACACCGAGGATCAGCCAGCGCCGGGGATGGCCGGCCTGGGCCTGGGCAGGGGGCTGCCGCTGAGAGGTGAGGGACATGCTGTACACCGTACAGGGATCGCCTATACGGTGTACAGGACGCCGTCAGCTGCTGCTCGTCCTCTGCGTGAGGTCGTAGAAGGTGGCCGCACCGGCCGTGACCTTCTTGAAGTTCTTCTCGACCCACGAGGTGATCTGTGAGGCGGTGCCATTGCCGCCGCCCATGCCGCCCATGCCGCCCATGCCGCCCATTCCGCCGCCGGAGATGAAGTAGTGGACCTCGCCCTGCGCCACGTACTTCTGGAACTGGGCCGCCGTCGGGGACGGGTCGGTGCCGTTGAAGCCACCGATGGCCATCACCGGGTCGCCGGTGGCGAGCTGGTAACTGGCCGCGTTCTGCGAGCCGATGGACGCGGCGACCCAGGTGTACCGGGACGCGTCCTTCTCCAGCAGCTTCTTGGCCGCGGAGCTGACGCGGGCGCCGTCCAGCAGACCGCCCATGCCGCCCCCGGCGCCATGGCGGCCGCCCTCGCCCATCCGGCCGCGGCCGGGGAAGCCGCCGCCGTTCCGGCCCTGGGCGGTGCCGCCGCCGTTCTGCGGGCCCTGGCCCGGCATGCCGCCGCCGGGGAAACCGCCGGTGCCGCCGCCGATGCCGCCAGGGAAGCCGTTGCCGTTGCCGTTGCCCGGCGCGCCCTGGCCCTGGCCGTTCGGGCCGTTCCGGCCCATCTGGCCGTTCCGGCCGTTCTGGCCGTTCTGGCCGTTCTGGCCGGGCATGCCGCCGCCGAAGCCGCCCCTCATGACGCCGCCGAAGCCACCGCCCCGGCCGCCGAAGCCCATCATGCTCGCGCCCCGGGGCCCGGCCGTCGGGATGGAGCCGGTGTGCGCGGAGTTCACCGTGCTCAGCGTGTACGCCGCCGGACCGGCCAGCGAGGCCACGAGGCCCACGGCGACCGCGGCAAGCGCGAGCTGCCGGCCCAGCCGGGCCGCGAAGATCAGGCCGAGTGCGGCCGCCAGGCCGCCGATCAGCACCAGCCACTTCAGCCAGGGCAGGTAGTCCGGCACCCGGTTGAGCAGGACGTAGCCCCAGGCCGCGGTCGCCGTCACCGCGCCGGCCAGGGTGAGCGACGCCCACGTCTTCGAGCGCTCCTCCCACAGGACGGTCGCGCCCATGCCGACGAGGGCGGCGATGCAGGGGGCGAGGGCCACTGTGTAGTACTGGTGGAAGATGCCCGCCATGTAGCTGAAGACGACCGCGGTCATCAGCAGCGAGCCGCCCCAGGCCAGGAAGGCACCGCGGGCCGGGTCGGTGCGCTTGGCCCGGCGGGTGAGTACGAGTCCGGCGACCAGCAGGATGAGCGCGGCCGGAAGCAACCAGGAGACCTGGCTGCCGATCTCCGAGCTGAACATCCGGTCCCAGCCGGTCGTACCCCACCGGCCGCCGTTGCCACCGGCACCGGCACCGCCACCTCCTCCTCCGCCGCCACCGACGCTCCCCGTCTCGTCGCCGTTGATGCGGCCGAGGCCGTTGTAGCCGAAGGTCAGCTCCAGGAAGCTGTTGTTCTGCGAACCGCCGATGTACGGACGGGAGGAGGCGGGCCACAGCTCGACGATCGCGACCCACCAGCCGCCGGACACGACCAGCGCCACGGTCGCGAGCGCCAGCTGCGCCAGCCGCTTCCTCGGCTTCACCGGCGCGCAGACCCCGTAGACGAGAGCCAGGGCCGGAAGGATCAGGAAGGCCTGCAGGGTCTTCGTCAGGAACGCGAAGCCGACCGCGACCCCCGCCCACACCAGCCACTTGGTACGCCCGTCCTCCAGGCCCCGGAGCACGAAGTGGACCGTGAGCGCCATCAGCAGTGCGAGCAGCGCGTCGGGGTTGTTGAACCGGAACATCAGCGCCGCGACCGGGGTGAGCGCGAGCACCGCGCCCGCGATCAGTCCGGCGGCGGGGCTGAAGCGGCGGCGCACGGCCGCGTGGACCACGGCGACCGTCAGGACGCCCATGACGGCCTCGGGTACGAGGATCGCCCACGAGCCGAGGCCGAAGACGCGCACCGACAGGGCCATCGGCCACAGCGAGGCCGGCGGCTTGTCCACGGTGATGGAGTTGCCCGCGTCGAGGGAGCCGAAGAAGAACGCCTTCCAGGACTTGCTGCCCGCCTGCACGGCCGCCGAGTAGAAGGAGTTGGCGTAGCCGGAGGCGCTCAGGTCGTAGAGGTAGAGCAGGCCGGTGGCCAGCAGCAGGCCGAGGAACGCGGGGCGCGCCCAGCGCGGGTCCTCGGGCCGGCCGCGCCACAGGCGGCGCGCGAAGGGCTGCCTCGCCGGAGCAGCCGTCGGCGGCGCGGCCGGGGGCGGGCCCCAGGAGGACGGCCCCGCACCCGCCGGGCCACTCGTGCGGTCGTGGTCGGTCGTCATCGTCAGTCCCTCGGATCGGTGTCGTTCGGACGCACCGGCTGCAGGTGCAGGGTGGCGTCCCCCCAGGTGCCGTCCGCGGCCTCACCGGCGCGGAACGGGGTGGAGTCGTACGGCGCGTACGCGGAGCGGGGCGCCGGGGTGCGCATGGAGGCCGCGGAGGCTGTGGAAACGGCTGTGGAAACCGTGAAGGCCGTGGCCACGGTCGTCGCCGGGTCGGGCTCGCGCCGGTCCGGGAAGACCCAGGCCCGGAAGAGCAGGAAGCGCAGTACGGTCGCCGCGAGGTTGGCGGCCACCAGGACGGCGAGCTCCGTGGAGTGCGCCGGGTCGCTGGTCGCCGCGTCCAGCGCGGCCAGCGAACCGCTGGTCAGTGCCAGGCCGACGCCGAACACGAGCAGGCCCTGCGCCTGGTGGCGGACGGCCCCGCCGCGGCCGCGCACGCCGAAGGTCAGACGGCGGTTGGCCGTGGTGTTGGCGACGGCCGCCACCAGCAGGGCGAGCGCGTTGGCGACCTGGGAACCGGAGAACTGCCTGAAGACTCCGTAGAGCAGCAGATAGAAGAGGGTCGACAGGACGCCGACGACGCAGAAGCCGACGAGCTGGCGGGCCAGGCCCTTGGGGACGTTGGTGAGGTCGCGGTCGCGCGGATCGTCGCCGAAGGGGCGGGCCAGCCGGTCCAGCGGCAGCGAACCGGTGGCCAGCGCCCTGCCCACCCGCCACACCCCCTTGAGGTCGTCGGTCGCCGTCCGCACGATGTGCACCGTCGAGTCGGGGTCGTCGACCCAGTCGACCGGCACTTCGTGGATGCGCAGCCCGGCCCGCTCGGCCAGCACCAGCATCTCGGTGTCGAAGAACCAGCCGGTGTCCTCGACCAGCGGCAGCAGCACCTGGGCGACGTCACGCCGGATCGCCTTGAATCCGCACTGCGCGTCGGAGAAACGGGCCTGCAGCGAGCCCCGCAGGATCAGGTTGTACGAGCGGGAGATGAACTCGCGCTTGGCGCCGCGCACCACCCGGGAGCTGCGGGCGAGCCGGGAGCCGATCGCCAGGTCGGAGTGGCCGGAGATCAGCGGCGCCACCAGCGGCAGCAGTGCGTTGAGGTCGGTGGACAGATCGACGTCCATGTAGGCGAGGATCGGGGCCTCCGAGGCGGACCAGACGGTCCGCAGCGCCCGGCCGCGGCCCTTCTGCTCCAGCCGGAAGGCCCTGACCTCGGCGATCTCCGCATCCAGCCACGCGGCCACCTGCTCAGTGGTGTCCGTGGACGCGTTGTCCGCGATCGTGATGCGGAACGCGTACGGGAAGGTGCGCTTGAGGTGCTCGTGCAGGCGGAGCACACAGGGCCGGAGGTCCTTCTCCTCGTTGTAGACGGGGATCACTACGTCCAGGACAGGCGTACCGGCGTCTGTGGCCGGGAGATGCTCCCGCGCCGGCAGGGTGCCGGGAGAAGAGTCGGTTCGCATGGCACCGACTCAACTCAAGTGCCCTGTCGCACCCATGTGGTGAGGCTGTGCCGCCCCTGTGAGTACGGCTGCCGGTCCGCTTCGGACGCCGGCCGCGGCACGACGGGCGTGAGGGCAGGCAGGTGCACGGTGAACACGGTCCGTCCGGGAACGCTGTCGACGGTCACGGCACCGCCGTGCGCGGCTACGACGGCCTGCACGATGGCGAGCCCCAGACCGGTCGAGCCGGTGGAGCGGGAGCGCGCGGAGTCACCGCGCGCGAACCGTTCGAAGACGTGCGGCAGCAGCTCGGGCGGGATGCCCTGGCCGTCGTCCGCCACGTCCACGCACAGCCACGGCCCGCGCCGTTGCACCCGCGCGGTGACCGTCGTACCGGGCGGGGTGTGGGTGCGCGCGTTCGCCAGCAGGTTCACCAGCACCTGCTGCAGACGGGCCGCGTCCGCGGAGACGAGGGCCGGCGCGTCGGGCAGGTCGAGCCGCCAGACGTGGTCCGGCCCGGCCGCGCGGGCGTCGCTGATGGTGTCCACGACGAGCGGTACGAGATCGGTGTGCTCGAACTGCAGCGGCCGGCCGGCGTCCAGCCGGGCGAGCAGCAGCAGGTCCTCGACGAGGAGGGTCATCCGGCCGGCCTCGGACTCGATACGGCCGAGGGCGTGCCGGGTGTCGGGTCCGACCTGTTCCCGTCCGCGCCGGGTCAGTTCGGCGTACCCGCGAATGGAGGCCAGGGGTGTTCTCAGCTCATGGCTGGCATCCGCGACGAACTGCCGTACCCGCGTCTCGCTCTGCTGCCGGGCGAGCAGCGCGCCGTGGATGTGGTCGAGCATCCGGTTCAGGGCGGCGCCGACCTGGCCGACCTCGGTGTGCGGGTCCGTCTCGGACCCGGGTACGCGCTCGCTGAGGTTCACCTCTCCGCTGTGCAGGGGCAGTTCGGAGACGCGGGTGGCGGTGGCGGCGACCTTGCGCAGCGGGCGCAGGGCGACCCCGACGATCGCGGCGCCCGCGAGGGAGGCGGCGATGAGGCCGGCGGCGGTGACGCTGATCTCGACGAGGATCAGGGTGCCAACGGTGCCGTCGACCTCGGAGGTCGGGACCGCCACGTAGTAGGTGCCGTTGGGACCGGTCACGTACTGGACGCGGTAGCCGCTCAGGGCGGGGATGTCCACGGTGTGCTTGTCACCGTCCTGGGGGACGGAGCCGAGGGCAGCGATCTGCGCGCCGTTGAGCGGCTTGGCGTCCATCTGCGGGACGTCGTTGTCGTCCTTCGCCTTCCTGCCGACCTCGGCCTCGGTGACGGAGCCGTTCTCGACCCTCGCCGCGATCGTGTACTCCGGCTGCGGGGCGTGGGTGACGAAGTCGGACAGATTGACGGCACGGCCCCGCCGCTGGGGCAGCACCACTTCTTCCTCGTGCCCGTCGGGCGGCCGCAAACCTCCGGACGCCCGCGCCGCCACCTCTTTCAGCCGGCCGTCCAGCTGGTCGTACAGGTACGACCGCAGCGCCAGCGTCGTCACGGTGCCGATGACCGCGCACACCACGGCGATCAGCGCCACGGACGCGACGACGAGCCGGGTCCGCAGAGTGCGCGGCTGTCCCGCTCGCCGTCTCCGCGGTCGCGGCCCTCGTCCGCTCATGACGTCGCTGGCTTGATCAGATAACCCGCCCCGCGCCGGGTGTGGATCATCGGCTCACGGCCGGCGTCGATCTTCCGCCGCAGATAGGAGATGTACAGCTCGACGACGTTGGCCTGCCCGCCGAAGTCGTAGGACCACACCCGGTCCAGGATCTGCGCCTTGCTCAGCACGCGCCGGGGATTGCGCATCAGGAAGCGCAGCAGCTCGAACTCGGTGGCGGTGAGGTGGATGTTCTCCCCGGCCCGCGACACCTCGTGGCTGTCCTCGTCGAGGGTGAGGTCGCCGACGACGAGGACGGAGTCGGAGCGGCGGTCGGCCGCGCCGGAGCGGCGGATCAGGCCGCGCAGCCGCGCGACGACCTCCTCCAGGCTGAACGGCTTGGTGACGTAGTCGTCGCCCCCGGCGGTGAGACCGGCGATCCTGTCCTCGACCGCGTCCTTCGCGGTGAGGAAGAGGACGGGCACGTCGGGCAGTTCGCGGCGCAGCCGCCCCAGGACGGCGAGGCCGTCCATGTCGGGCAGCATCATGTCGAGGACGACGGCGTCCGGCCGGAACTCGCGCGCGTTCTGTATCGCACCCTGCCCGTCACCCGCGCTGCGTATCTGCCAGCCCTCGTAACGCAGGGCCATGGACAGCAGTTCGGTGATCGACAGCTCGTCGTCCACCACAAGCACCCGGACGGGGCTCCCGTCCGGCCTGAGCAGTTCGGTGCGCCCCTGGGGCGAGGTCGTGGTCATGGTGGACACCTTGTCGGCGTCCTCTGAGAGTGCCCTTTCACCCGTCTGTGATTTGTCTGAGAAACCCACAGGTTCCTCTCAGGGAACACCTGGGAAAGGGCTGCCGCCGGACGGCCCGGCCGCGGCAAGTCCGTCCGGCCGCACGGCGGGAAGACCTCGCGTCCGTCCGGCCGCACGGCCGGGAGGCTGCAGTGCAGTCTCAGTGCAGGCCGAACAGCCGCGCTCCGTTGTCGTGACAGACCGCCCGCAGCCAGTCGTCGCCGAGACCGAGGCGGTCCAGGGCGTCCAGCTGGTGGACGTAGGGATACGGGATGTTGGGGAAGTCCGAGCCGAGCAGCACCCGTTCACCCAGGTCGGCCAGCCGGGGCAGGGCACGCCGGGGGAGCGGGGCGAACCGCTCGCTGAAGTCGGTGAACGCCATGGTCGTGTCCAGCCGCACCTCCTGGTACCGCTCGGCGAGATCGATGAAGTCCTCGTACTCCGGCATCCCGAGGTGCGCGATCACCAGCCGCAGCCGTGGATGCCGGGCCAGCACCCGCGCGATCGGCTCGGGCCCGGTGTGCTTGCCGGGTGCCGGTCCGGAACCGCAGTGGATCACGACGGGCACACCGGCGTCCGCGAGCAGTCCCCAGGCCGGATCGAGGAGTTGGTCCGTGGGGTCGTAGGCACCCACCTGGACGTGCGCCTTGAAGACCCGGGCACCCGCATCGACGGCCTCCTGGACGTAGGTCTCGACGCCCGGCTCGGGGAACAGGGTGGAGGTGTGCAGGCAGTCGGGTGTGCGGCGGGCGAAGTCGACCGCCCAGCCGTTGAGCCATCGCGCCATGCCGGGCTTGTGCGGATAGAGCATCGCGGTGAAGGCGCGCACCCCGAACTCCCGCAGCCGCGCGATCCGCCGGTCCTCCTCCTCCCGGTAGGTGATGGGCCACGCGACACCGCCGGTGAGCGGGCCCAGCCCGTCGAAGTAGTCCCAGACCTTCCGCAGCACCCGATCGGGCATGAAGTGGGTGTGGACGTCGACAAGCCCGGGCAGCCCGAGCCGCTCCCAGAACCGCCGGACCTCGCCTGCCTCGTTGGTCATGGGCGCGCCCTCAAACCCGGGTGCATGACGTTGATCGCTCATGTCGACCACGATCGCTCCCGGTGGCCCATCGCGTCCAGCTTCCGGGCCCACCTCCTGACCCTCCTGACCCACAGGGATCCCTCGCGGATCCAGCCCTGTCCATCCACCCGCGCCTCCTCAGAACAGCCCGTCCTGCACTTCGGCCACCTCCCTGAACACCCTTACCGGCATGGTGAATGCGCGCCGCTCGGTGGGTCGCAGCTCCCACCCCGTCATCAGCCGCGTGTCCAGCACCACGACCCCGCCCTCGGTCGCCAGGTGCAGATCCGGCCCGGCGGCCGCGACCAGTTCACCGCTCACCACGCCCCCGGCGACGAGCTCGCCCACCTCGCCCAGGGCGGCCGGAACGCCGTCCAACCCGAACACCCCCGCGTGATCGACGGGCCGAAACGGCTCCCGTTCCAGGGACTCCGGCCACCCTGCGAGTCCGTGGGCCCGCCCGTGCAGCTCCTCGATCTCGGCCGCCCGCTCCCCGGGCGTCGGCGGCAACGCCGACCGCACGGCCCGCTTGTCCGGGTACGGGATCCGGTCGGGTACCCGGAGCGCGGCGCGCAGCAGCTCCTCCGTACGCCGCGCGGCCATCAGTGGCCCGGCGCCGAGCCAGCTGAAGCAGACGGCGCCCTGCTCAAGCAGCCGCGCCGGGCCCCGGTCGAGCGCGGTGATCCCCGCCTTGACCATGCCGGGCCCGAACCACGCCAGATATACGTGGTACGGCCGCGGGTCGTCCGCGATCGTGTCGGCGGCCACGGAGTGCGCCCGGTCCAGCCGCGCGCACTCCTCGCACCGTGCCCCCGTACTCCGCCCCGGCACGACCGCCCGCACCGGACACCCGTACCCCCGTGCCCCCACGCATGTCCGCACTCCCCCTTCAGCGACCTCGAAGGCCACCCGCTTCCCCCGGGGCAGCCCGCTCGAACGGCCGCCCTTCCACAGCAACGAGGGGCCGTCCGCCGACCACCGCAGCCCCGCGCACTTCCACGCCTGTGCCATCGCCTCCAATCTAGAGGCCACCACTGACATCGGGCCCCGCCCCGAACGAGCTCTCACGGCCGTAGGCCCTCATCGCTGTCTGGTCCGCCCTCATGGAGGTCATGGATGTCACGAAGTTCATGAAGGTCATGACGGAAGGCGACCGCAAAATCGAAGGCCGGGTGTACAACGTCCGGCGCCTCTCACCGGTCCTCATACATGTCGGGAGACATGTCGCGTGACACGGGTCCATCCCGAAGACCACGAGGGGACGCGAAGAATGCGTTTAAGAGGGACGCTCATCACCGCTGCGGCCACGCTGCTGATCGCAGCCGCCGGTGCCGCGGGGGCGGGCACGGCCGGGGCCGGCACCCAGGGCGCCTCCGGCACATGGCCGAAGCTCAGGCAGTACAACCCCCAGGAGTTCTACTTCCTCGCCCCGGAGGGCAAGGTCGAGCAGGCCAACAGGTACGAAACCGTCCTCTACGCCGAGAACCCCCCAGGCCGGGACGAGCTCTTCGCCAAGGACGTCAAGGCGGTCTACGACCTGTCGTCCCTCGAAGGCAAAGTGACGATCGACGGGGTGGGCAGGAACTGCACCCGCGCGAACTGGGTCGTCACCTGCACCACCGAGGACTTCTACCAGCAGACCTACATCGACCCCTTCGTCCTGCACTCGGTCAAGGGCGTCCCGGTCGGTGAGGCCGGCCGGGTCCAGGAGCGGATCACCAGCGCCAACGCCGGCACGGTGGAGCACACCCGACGGGTCTTCGTCGGCAAACCGGAACTGCGGACGGCCCGGCACGCGCCGTACACCATCCCCGAGTCCGAGCGCGGCTCCCTGCCCGCGATCACGCCCGCCTTCGGCAACAAGGGCCAGGTGCAGGTGCCCGACGGGTTCGTGCTCGCGGTGTCCCTGTCCGCAGGCACCTTCACGGGGGAGCGATACAGCAACTGCTTCTACTCACCGGACGGCAAGACCGCCCAGTGCCGGTTCTCCGGTGATCTTCCGCCGGGAGCGGCGTTCGAGACGGACGGCGCCTTCCGGGGGGCGACGGATCCCTGCTGCCGGGTCAGGGGCAGCTACAGCTACTCCGTCCGGCCGATGGGCAACCCGCCCGAGTCCGGGTCCGGCCCGTCCAAGGCGGACCAGGAGGGCCAGAGGGGCAACGGCCGCGTGCTCGGCCTGAAGCCGGTCGGCATCGACACCGTGCAGAACGACACGGGCACCATGGCATTCGTCTCCGCCGGGCAGTGGGAGGCGGACTGGACGGTCGACGGCATCACCCTGCGCGGCAAGGTCGGTGAGCCGGTGACGGTGGATGTCCCCATGGCGAAGAACCTCGGCCCCGACAAGCCGGAGCAGCGGGTGAAGCTCCTGGAGGTCAGCCTCCCGGAAGGCGTCACGCTGGTCCCGCCGACACCGACGGACGATCCGGAGGTCGACTACTGCCGGTACGCGGAGAACGGCAAGACCGTCCGCTGCACCCAGAACGCGCCCTGGTCGGCCCTGCGGGTACGCATCGACAAGTTGGTCACCGGCGCGCAGGGAACGGTGCGGCTCGTCGCACCCGAGGGCTCCGTCGACCCCAACGCCTCGAACAACACGGCGCCGGTGAAGGTGGAGATCGTCGCAGGGGAGCCGTCCGGCAGCCCCAGCCCGTCGCCCGACGCCTCCGCCTCCGCGTCGCCCACCGCCTCGGCATCGCCCACCGCCTCCGCGGGCACGTCCGGCGGTTCGCCGTCGGCCCCGGGCGGAGCCGACACCTCCGACACACCGGGCGGCTCGATGGCGCACACAGGTGCCTCGGCCACTCCCCTGCTCGCGGGAGCGGCAGCCGCAGCCGTCGGGTTGGGAAGCGTTCTGGTGACGGTGCGCCGCCGCCGCGACAACAGGAACGGAAGCTGAAGCGGACGGGGCGGGCCCAGCGCGGCTCGCCCCGCCCGGCTGACCGTGCGCAATGGCAGAGCCGCGTGCAATGGTCAGGCGTTTCTCCTCATTCCATGGAAATGGGTGCCGTCCCGCGCGCAAGTTGTTGAGGGAGCGACAAATACGGCGGGTCACCAGCGGTGCGGGCCGCCGGGCGCTAGGCCGGGGGCGGCACCTGGCCGCACCAACCGCGCCCCCACTACGTTGGCGTCTGCGCACAACTGGACAGAAGAAGAGGGGCCAGGCGTGACGAGCGGGGAGCCCGGCGGCGGTACGTCTGCCGCCACAACAGCCGATACGGACACCACACCAGGCACGGATCCGCAGCCGGACCCGGACGCGCAGCCCGACCCGGGTGACGGGCCGGACCACTTAGCGGGAGGCGATCCGGGGCAGGGCGAAGCCGGCCTCACCGAGTACCTGTTCTTCTTCCTCGGCCTGCTGCCCACACTCATCGCCGGCATACGGATCTATCTGATCGCTCACGGCGACCGTACGACCATGCTGGAACTGCTCGGCACGCTGAACGTGAGCGCTCTGGTGCTGGACACCTTCATCCGCTTCATCGGTGTGATCGGCGGGGCTGTGACGGCGTTCCTCCTGGTGCGCCTCCTCCTCGAACGCCCGGAATCCCCTCCCCGCTCCTGGCTCCGCCGCGTCATCTGGAACCACCGCCGCCCGGCCCTCTGGCTGCTGGCAGGCACCTTCGCGGCGTTCATCAGTACCGCCTACCTGGAGGAGTTCTACGACGCCGACAACAGGTGGACCTGTCAGCCCGTCGACCTCTTCAGGATCTACGCCTGGCTCGCGGTGCTGTATGTCGGCCGCGCGCCGGCTGTCCGTGCCTGGCGACGCCGGTCCGCGTCCCGACGACCGAGCCTGGACGGCACAACGGCCGGCACCACGGACAGCACCACGGCCGGCACCACGGCCGGCATCGGCGCCCCGGACCAGGCTCAGACGCCGGCTGCGCCCGCCCGTAGCCCCTGGCGTCTGTGGGGAGCGGCTACGTACACCCTTCTCCCGGTTGCCGTTCTGATGACATGGTCATTGCTCAAGCAGTCCGACGACCGCATGTGGCTGCCCGCCCAGGTGATCACTCTCAACGGTGTCCCGGCCCTGGTCACGCAGGAGGGCATTCAGCAGGACCCAAAATTCCCGCATCTGAACGTCGAGCACGACGGTCACTACACCTTCGTCGGCTACGTGCTCGACGACGACGGCACCTCGGAGACCGTCCTGTCCTCCAACGGAGTCCTGCTGACCGCCGACTCCAAAGACGTTGTCGACCAGGAGTTCTGCCAGTACGAGCCCACCCACGACGTCGCGGACGACACCCCCTTCATCGACCGCATGCTCAACCACGACGACTCCTGGAACCCCGGCTTCAGCTGTGAGGACCTCCTCAAGAAGGTCATCGGGCCGAAGGACCCGGCACACGGGCTCGTCCGAACGACGGTGGACGGGGCTGAATCAGACGGGAGCTGAGACGGCCGCGCGCCACACCGCGGTACCGGCGACGACCGCGGTCAGTTGTCGAAGCGACCGTCGCTCGTGGAGCTAAGCCGCCTTGGGTCGTGCCGCACGCATGCCCGAGGCGGGCTCCTGTGCATCGTCGGGCAGGAAGGTCTCGGCTTCCCCGAAGTCCGGGGCCTGGAAGGGGTTTGTCGCCGGAGGCGGCGACGTTGCAGCGGAGCGGCGGGGTTGCTCTTCCAGAGCGGAGAACAGCGAGGTCGGATCGATGAGAGGTCTCTCTTTCGTTACAGGTCCCTGAAGGGGCCCGGTGTGCCGTGACCGGGCACAGCGGTCCTACAGCTTGGTCATCTTGGCGTACGGGCTCAAGATCCGCATTTTCGCCGAGCCGAAATCCACGAGCGCCGCGATTCCGTCCTCGATGCCGATCACCCGGCCGAGGCCGTAGACGTCATGTGTGACCTGGTCACCCATGGCGAAGTGCTTGGGAGCCGGTGCGACCGGGGCCTTGAAGGGGCTGGTGGGCAGATGACGCTTCGGTGCAGGAGGCTTTGTCATGACTCAGTATGAGCCTACGCGCATCCGGTTCGCTGTGGCCGTCGGCACAGATCCAAAGGAGAACAACCGTCTCAAGCCGCTGACCTGGGGATTCGAGATGTCGTGAGGCGAAACTCGACCGCAGTTCTCCTTCGCTGACCGACGGAGGGGGCGCGCCTCCCGTCCGCGTCACGCTAGGCCGTCTACAAGCGTGTAGACAAGTGCGGCCTCGGATCCGTAGGGTCGCCGGGTGACTTCGATTGCTCGTCATGCCCGTTCGGGCAGCACTGCCGCAGGCGTATTCCGAGGCGCGGTTCGCGTTCCCGGAATCGTCACCGCCTTCTGGATGGCAAAGGGGTTGTCGACGGCGCTGGGGGAAGGGGCCTCGGACTACCTCGTCCAGGCCATGGTGCCCCAGCTCGCCGTGGTGCTCGGATTCGTCGCCTTCCTCGTCGCGCTTGTCGTCCAGTTCCGCCAGGCTCGCTACCGGGCGTGGACGTACTGGTTCGCCGTCGCCATGGTCGGCATCTTCGGGACGATGGCCGCCGACGTGATGCACGTGGCCCTCGGCGTGTCCTACACCACTTCCAGTCTGCTGTACGCGGTGCTGCTGCTGGCCGTGTTCTGGCTGTGGCGGCGTACCGAGGGCACCCTGTCGATCCACACCATCGACTCCCCGCGCCGTGAGGCGTTCTACTGGGCGACAGTGGTCGCCACCTTCGCCATGGGCACCGCGCTGGGCGACTTCACCGCCTTCACCCTGCACCTGGGCTACTTCACCTCCGCATCCGTGTTCGCGGTGCTGATCCTCATTCCGGCGGTGGGGTACCGCCGGCTGCGCTGGAATCCGGTGTTCTGCTTCTGGGCCGCCTACGTGATCACCCGTCCGCTCGGCGCGTCGGTCGCCGACGGCCTCGCCAAGCCCCGCTCCGTCGGAGGCCTCGGCCTCGGCGACGGGCCGGTGGCGCTGGTCCTCCTTGCCCTGATCATGCTGGTGGTCTCCTACTTGGCGGTGACCAAGGCGGACGTCCAGCGCGTGCACGAGCCCGCCACCGCACCGGAATCGGCCCCCGCGCACTGAACTCACAGTCGACGCGGCAAGCGTGACCCGCCCGGCTTCGCCGCACGTATGAGCATGCCGCGCGGATCGACAGCGCCGAAGAACAACCGCACGCCGGCCAGGACGTGGCGCAGCGGCTGTCGCTACGGCGCACGGCCGGATTCGTGGGTGGAGCGGTCTGCTGGATGATACTCATCGGCCTGGCATCGCATCAGCTGATGCCGCCCCTCATGCTGGTTCCGGTGGCCGTGGCCCAGTGGGCGCAGTCCCGGGCGACCGCGGAGTGGGAGCGGGTGAACGGGGCAGACCTGTGGCAGCCCGTGCCCGGGCTGCTGGGTGCCCGAGGCCCGGTGTTTCGTGTGCCGGCAGAGGGCGGTATCTGAAGCCACGGCCTCGGGGAGGAGGCTGCCACGCCCGCCACCGCTTTGGGAGAGAGGCTGGGGAGCCGCGCCAGTGACCTGCCGCTTCGCCGGCCGAGCTTGCGGTCACGGACGTACCCGCCGACCACCCTTGTTGACCGCTGCTGACCCCTGCATCTGGCACGGCGAGCACCGGGTGGACCGCGCGGCAGGCTCTGTGCTTCAACTGTCGCTCCTCGTGCGGCTTGCCGTCGTCCGTCTACGCAGAGCCCACTTGCGGCCGTGCCGCCGTAATGCGAACTACGGGCTGCTCGGCCGGTCGTCCGCGTACCCGCGGTCGGTGATGACTGACTGCGGTTGCGGTGGTTGCTGTACTTCGCTGCTGTACCGCAGCTCCATCGAGCCCCCGCCGAGCAGGGCGGCTTCGGCGTAGTCAACGACGACGGCTCCACCGCTACCGGCTTCCTGATCGACGAGATCGCCCGGGAAGGCGCCGGGCGGATGCTCGCCGCCGCACTGGAAGCAGAAGTCCGCTGGCCGCCGCTGGTGAGTGTGCACGCGCCTATGTCCGCCGCTGTGAGCGAGCGGTCCGCGCAACGAAACTCCCGCTTTCCGGGCTCCCCGCCTGCTCAGCCCACCGCTCTCCCCAGCTCCCATCCCGAGGGGTGGTCCAGGCCGCACGCGATGCCCTTCGCGCCGCTCTCACCCACACCGTGACCGAGGAGGAGATCAGCAGGAACGTGGCCTCTTTGGTCAAGGTCCCCAAGCCTCGTCGCCGCCGGATCAAGCCGTGGTCCGTGGTCGAAGCGGGGCGCTTCCTCGCCGATTCCCTCGCCCGCGAAGATCCTCTGTTCGCGGCCTGGGTGCTGGTGCTCTGCCTGGGGCTGCGGCGGGGCGAAGTACTCGGGCTCACCTGGAAGTCGATCGACTTCGAGACTGGCGAGCTGTACGTGGACCACCAGATCCAGCGGGCAGGCCGCCAGATCCTCCACCGGGAGACCAAGACGGATGAGTCCGACGACTACCTTCCCCTCCCCGAGTTCTGCCTCAAGGCGCTCCGCATGCGTCGCGCTCAGCGGATCGGAGACCAGAAGGCGGCCGGGGAACTGTGGCAGTACACCCCGGGCCTGGTCTTCACCACGAAGTACGGAACGGCCATTAAGGCGGCACAGCGGATCCTGCGGCACTCGCAGATCGCCATGACGATGGAGGGCTACGCCGAAGCGAGCGAGGAAGAGGTGCGGGCCGCGCTCGGCAGGCTGTCCGCTGCGATGGGCGGCACCGGTACGGGAACCGGCTCACATCAACCGCTGACATCAACCGTTGCTGTACTTCGTTGCTGTACGGCCCCGAAATGCCAGAGGCCCCGGAGTGATCCGGGGCCTCTGGCCTGTGCGCACTCGGCAGGATTCGAACCTGCAACCTTCTGATCCGTAGTCAGATGCTCTATCCGTTAAGCTACGAGTGCTTGTTCTGTTTTTTTGTCTTCGCTCCCGGCCCTTCCGGCCCGCTCGCGGCGACAGGAAGAACATTACATGACTGCCGCCGTCATGTGAAATCCGTTCCGCATACCCCTTGTGACCTGGGGAAATGCCATCCTGAGGCATATGTCCGGGAGGCGTGCAACGGCGAAGCCCCGGTCGGGTTGACCGGGGCTTCGGTGATCACGCGCGGAGGCGGAGGGATTTGAACCCTCGATGGGCTTTAAGGCCCAAACCGCATTAGCAGTGCGGCGCCATAGACCGGACTAGGCGACGCCTCCAGCACAACCGCTCCCGCGAGCGCGCGAGTGGTGCGTGCAGATGATGACACAGTCGAGCGTCGTGTCACCAATCGCCCCCCACGGTACTAGGCAGGCGGGTCGCAGGGCAAAGCCCTTGTCGTCGTGGTGGCGGGGCGCAACATCCCGGGGCGTGCCGCGTTAGTCCCGGCATGGTGCAGGCCGGCTCATTCAGCTCCCCCTCCTCCGCGTCCTCCCCCTCCTCCGCGTCCTCTCCCACCCCCCGGTGGCTCCTTCTGGGCGCCTTCGCCGCCGCCCTCGCCTCGCTCCCCGTCGTGCCCGCCACCGCCTCCGTGGCCGCGCCCCCACCGGTCCGCGACGAGGACCGGGCGGGCGACCACCTCACGGTCACCGTGCGCGACGCGGGCGGCGGCAGGGACGGGACGTACGAGCTGTACTGCCATCCCGCCGGCGGCAGCCATCCCGACCCGCGCGGTGCCTGCGGCGTGCTCGAGCGGAGCACGCGCTGGGGACGGGACGTCTTCGCGCCCGTTCCGGCGGACAGCGCCTGCACCACGCTGTACGGCGGTCCTGCCACCGCCCGTGTCACCGGCAGCTGGGCAGGGCGTCCCGTCGACGCGACGTACGACCGCCGCGACGGCTGCCGGATCGACCGCTGGAACCGGCTTGTGCCGCTGCTGCCCGACCTGGGTTCGTGATCCGCCCGCCCGCCGCCACCCCGCCCCCCGCTGACGTCCATACGTACGCCCCCACCCCCTCACGGGTGAACAACCCCCCGCTCGTCGGCTCCGTGTCGCGGAAGCGGGGCCTCCGTAAAAGTGCCGCGAAGGTCTGGGGAAGCGAAAGCGAAAGGTGGGCGGGGCGGTCACAGGTCCCCCCTCACTTCACCGTGCGACCTCCCTCTCATCCGGCGTCGCGAGCGCAACCTCTGCGCATAGACTCCCTCGCGTGACACGCTGCGGG
Source organism: Streptomyces sp. NPDC046197 (assembly GCF_040646295.1). NCBI lineage: Bacteria > Bacillati > Actinomycetota > Actinomycetes > Kitasatosporales > Streptomycetaceae > Streptomyces > Streptomyces sp. NPDC046197. The sequence goes on from NZ_JBEYZY010000001.1 coordinate 19,425, forward strand.
CCGGTTGGCAAGATGGCCCCGGCGGTCGGCAAGGTGCGGTAACAGGGAGGAAGCGTTCGTGAGCAGCAGGCCATCCCGAGGCGCTGCTCGCCTCGCTGCCATACTCGACGCGCTGCCCGACGCGTTGGTACTGGTCAACGCCAACGGGACGGTCGTCAACGCGAACACCATCGCCCTGGAGGCCTTCGAGACCCCGGGTACCGCCCTCGTCGGGCGAGGGCTGCTCGACCTGCTGCCGGAATTCGACTCCAGGCTGATCCCCGGCTCGATGCGGCGGCCCGACCACATCGATCCGAGGAGCCGGACGAAGCCGACGCGGATGATCGCGCGGCGCACCGACGGGACCGAGTTCCCGGTCGAGGTCACGAGCGCGAATCTGGAAAACGGCCAGCAGGCCTACGACGGCCACGGCTACACCGGCGACGAACTGCTCATGCTGGTCGTCCGCGACCTGTCCGGCACCGTCGACACCGAGGCCGAGCTGGCGCGTTCCCAGCGGCAGACCGAGATGATCCTGCGGGCCGCGTCCGAGGGCGTCGTCGGCACCGACACCGAGGGGCGGATCGTCCTCGTCAACCCGGCCGCCGCCCAGATACTGGGCTTCCGGGCCGGCGAGCTCGGCGGCCGCGAGCTGCACACGCTCGTACTGCACTCGCGCGCCGACGGCTCGCCCTTCCCGTACGAGGAGTCCCCGCTCGCCGACACCCTGCGCTCCGGGCGCAAGCACCGGGTGCGCGGGCAGGTGCTGTGGTCCAAGAGCGGCGACAAGGTGCCGGTCGACCTGACGACCGCGCCGGTGCGCGACGGCGACCAGCTCGTCGGCGCCGTGATGACCTTCGCCGACCGGCGGCCCTTCGACTCCCTCGTCCAGGAGAAGGAGTCCGCGGCCGAGCGGCACGCGAAGGAGCTGGAGCGGCTCGCCGAGGAGCACGCCTCCGAGCTCACCGCCCTGCGCCAGCAGCACGTCGCCGAGACCGAGGAGCTCACCGAGCGGCACGCGGAGGAGCTCGCCTCGAACGAGGAGCGCTACGCCGCGCTCGGCGAGCGGGAGAAGGACCGGTACGAGGCGCTGGCCGCCCGGCACGAGCAGCTGCTCACCCTGCTCGGCGCCTCCCTGCGCGGGCCGCTCGACGAACTGCGCCGCGAGCTGGCCGCCCTCGCCGCCGACGACGCCGGACAGCTGTGGCCCGAGGCCAACCAGGTTCTTCACCACCTGTCGGCCGGTTACTCGCGGATCACGACCCTCATCGACAACGTCCTCGGCTACCAGCTCCTCGACTCCGGCGGTGACGCGATCACCCGTACGAAGGTGATGCTCGACGCGGTCGTCGCGGCGGGTGTCGACGGGGCCGTGGAGCTCATCGGTCCCGGACGGGTGCAGTTCGCCGTGCACGCGCCGCCCATCGAGGCCGAGGTCGACCCGCAGCGCCTCGCGACCGCGCTCGCGCACCTCGTCGCGGATGTGGCGGGCGTCGACGCGACCGGCAACACACCCGTGTCGGCGGGCGGTTACATGGACAACACCGTCGTCGTAGCGGCGGCGCAGCGCGGCGAGGTCGTGCGCATCGAGGTGCGTGGGCCGTATGCCGGGGGAGACCCGGTGCACGAGCCGATCGTGCGCGGGATCGTCCGGGCGCACGGCGGCGTGCTGCAGACGCACGAGGTGCCGGGGATGAGCGGCAGTGCCTTCGTCCTGGAGGTCCCCCTCGGGGGCGGCGCGGGCACCGTTGCGGCGGACGCGCAGGCCCCTGCCGCCACGGCGGCCGCCCAGGCGCCTGCTGCCGCGGCGGGTGCGCAGGAGGGGGCCTCCGCGGAGGTCGCCCTTGCCGAACCGGCCTCCGGCGGCGGGCGGCGGCGGGCCCGGCGGGCGTCCACCGACGCGTTCCTCGAGGGGGACCGAGAGGGCGAGGCTCCCGACGCCCGGTCGGCCCCGACGGGGCGGCGCCGCAGGCGTACCACCGGGCAGCCCGCGCAGCCGGCGCAGCCCGAGCTGCCCGCGCAGTCGGCGGCCCAGGAGACGGAGGGCTCCGGCGGTACCGGACGGCGGCGTGGACGGCCCGCCGAGGACGCGTCCGTGACCGAGGGCGCCGTCGTCACCGCGGCCGAGCACGCCGCGGGGACCGCGGCCTCGGGTACGGGCCTGGGGGGCACGGTCCCGCCGCAGGGCGTGCCCGCGCCCACCGGACGGCGCGCCCGGCGTGACGGTGACGCACCGCAGGCGCTGCCCCCGGCGCTGCCCGCGGTGACGGAGGAGACGACGGCCGAGCCGTCGGCCCCGCAGCCGACCGGGCGCCGCAGGCGTGCCCTGGCCGCGGCCACCGAGCGGGCCGCGGCGCAGGAGGCGGCTCCGCGTACGGTCTTCGCACTGCCGCCCGCCGACGCGGACCGGCCGGTCCAGGACCCGTCGGGGCAGCAGGCCCAGATGCCTGCGCAGGGCGCTGGTCCCGCCGTCGGCTCCGAAGAGGGGCGGCACGACGCGGTGCTCCACGACCAAGCCCACGACCACACCCCGCCCCAGCCGCATCCCACGAGCGCGCCGACCGGCCGTCGGCGGCGGGCGGTGGCCCAGCCGGCCGAGGCCGCCGCTGCGTCCGCCACGCCCGCGCAGGGCGTTCCCGCGCAGGCGGTGGTGCCCCGGAGTGGCCCACCCGGACAGGGCGGTCCCGTGCCGCCGCAGGGGACTGCGGTGGGCCAGGGGCAGGCGGTACCGGGCGCCGCGCAGGCCGTTCCGGCGGTGCCCGGACAGTCCGTCGCGGCCCAGGCCGCCGTGGGCCGGCCGGTCGCGCCCCAGGCAGCCCCCGGCCAGCCGGTCGGGGTGCAGCAGGTGCCGGGTGGGCAGGTGCCCGGCCAGAGACTTCCGGTACAGGATGCTTCCGGGCAGACGGCTCTGCCCGCCGCGGGCGGTGCCGGCCAGGGGCTCCCGGAGCAGGACGCCGCGTCCACCCCAGTCGCCCCGGTGCAGCACCCGGGGGGGCCGGGGCAGGGCGTTCCCGCCCAGGGCCAGGGCGCCCCTGCCGTACAGGCGACCCCCGCCGCCGGTACCCCGGCCGCCCAGCAGTGGCCCGGCACGGACGACACCTCCGGCGCGGGTACTGCCGTGCCGCCGATCCCCGCGGCCATGCCCATGCCGCCGAACGGCGCCGCACCCGTCGCACCGCCGAACGCGCCGGGCGCACCCCTCCCGCCGCACGCACCGAACGCGCCGGGCGCACCCCTCCCGCCGCACGCCACCGGCGCCCCACTGCCACCGGCCGCCACCGGGACTCCCGCGGGTACGGCCCAGGCCGCCGCCTCCCCGCAGCCGGAGGCAGCGGCGGCGGTCCCCGGCTCCGGTACTCCGCCTCAGGGCACGCGGGCCCCCGGCACCCCGCTCCCGCCCCAGCAGGTCGCCGGTGCGCAGCCGGTCGGGCAGACGGTCGGCGCCCCCCGCGCGGCCCAGCCGCTGCCGGCCGAGGCCGCCCCGGTCGATCCGAACTCGACCCAGGGGCGCGCGATCAGCGTGCGGACGCTGGGGCAGGGCGTGCCGTTCAGCCGGCAGGCGGCTCAGGTGCAGGCGCCGCAGCCGCAGTCGGCCACCCCGCCCCCGCACGCGCCGGGCGGTTCCGGCCGTCGGCGCAAGCTGGGCACGCCGCCGGACCCCGCGGCCGCGCGTGCGGAGCAGCGGCCGGAGCAGGCGGGCCGCCCGCACCCGCCCGCCGAGCAGCGGTCCGCCCAGCCCTCGCCGGGCGGATCCCCCGTTCAGCCGTCCCTGGCCGGGCAGTCCCGGCTCGTGCAGGTCACCGAGGGCGCCGGACGGTCGTACGCCATAGGGGCCCCGGACGAGAACGCCGCCGAGGGGCCCGAGCCGCTGGACGGTCCGGGCGGTGCCGTCGAGATCGCGGACACCCCCCGTCCGCAGCCGATGGACGACGAGCTGCCGCCGGAGCCGCTGGACAACCCGCGCCGGCTGCTCGTGTGGCCCGCCCCGGACGTCACCACCCAGCAGGCGCTCAGCGACCGTGGCTACCGGCCGGTGATCGTGCACTCCCGCGAGGAGGTGGACGCGCAGATCGCGGCCTTCCCCGCGGCGCTGTTCGTCGACCCGCTGACCGGGCCGATCACCCGTACGGCACTGCAGTCCCTGCGCCAGGCGGCCGTCGCGGCCGAGGTGCCGGTGATGGTCACGGCGGGCCTCGGACAGGCGACGCGCGAGGCGGCGTACGGCGCCGACCCGGCCGTCCTGCTGAAGGCCCTCGCTCCGCGGGACAGCGAGCAGCACCCGCCGCGCGTGCTGCTGATCGAGCAGCACGCGGAGATCGCGCTGGCCCTGACGGCGACGCTGGAGCGGCGCGGGATGCAGGTGGCGCGCGCGGCGAGCGACGCGGACGCGGTGACGCTGGCGGGGCAGTTCCGGCCGAACCTGGTCGTGATGGACCTGATGCAGGTGCACCGGCGCCGGGCGGGCATCGTCGACTGGCTGCGTACCAACGGGCAGCTCAACCGCACTCCGCTCGTGGTCTACACGGCCGCCGTCGACCAGGCCGACCTGCCGCGCCTGGCCTCCGGCGAGACGGTGCTCTTCCTCGCGGAACGGTCCACCAGCGGCGAGGTGCAGACGCGCATCGTCGACCTGCTGTCCCGTATCGGCACCAACTAGTGCCCCGGCAGGCAACGTTCGCCCGTCAAGGAGTGGCGTCATGGGAGTCCCCCCTGCTCGAGCGAAGCCGAGAGCCTGGGGGAGCGTGCTCTCGGCGTGCCGGCCGGAAGTCCTCGTACTGGACGTACTTGGGCTTTCGGCCGGTGCGGCGAGTGAGGGTCCCCCCTGCTCGAAGGGCTTGGGGGAGCGCCGGGCGTCGCGACGGGGCGAACGTTGCCTGCCGGGGCACTAGGCACCCCCTCGGCAGAAACACCCCAAGGAGGGCCCGCGCCTGAGGGCGCCCCCCTCGGGCAGGCGCACTCCTGAGGGCACCCCTCAGGCAGGCATCCCCTCAGGGCGCCTGCCTGGCGGTCAGGCGGCGGGCCGCCTCGCGGATGGAAGCGCGCAGGCGTTCGCGGTCGTCGTCCGCGCCGCCGACCAGGATGCGCCGCATCTGCGGGACGACGGTGGCCCAGTTGACCAGCGCGACCAGCAGGAACAGCAGGTCACGGGCGGGGATCGCGTCCGTGATCACGCCTCGGTCCTGGCCGTCCTGGACGGCGGCGACCTTGCGGGCGTAGTGGTTCTGGCGCTCGGTCTCGTCGGGCAGCTCGGCGGTGCCGTACTCGATGCCCTCCCAGTACAGCAGGCGCAGCAGTTCGGGGTGGGCGGCGTGGTAGTCCATCAGCCGGTCCATCCAGCCCTCGATGTCGTCCGGGTCGACCGGGACGGCGGCCGCGAGGTCGACCATGCGACGGCCGAGCACCTGGGAGAACAGCTCCGCCTTGTTGCCGAAGTAGGCGTAGATCAGCTGCTTGTTGGCCTTGGCCTCGGCCGCGATGCGGTCGATGCGGGCGCCCGCGATGCCATGGCGTGCGAACTCGGCGACCGCCGCCTCGAAGATCCGGGCCTTGGTGGCCTCGGGGTCCCTTGCTGCCATGGTGACAGCGTAGCGCTCAAGTAACCAACTATTTGGTTGACAGGGAATCCGCCGCCCGAGCAGACTGTTCCATCGTCCAACCAACCAGTTGGTTATAAGCGGATCGGAGGCCCTCCGCCCATGCCGTCCCCTGTCCTCGAAGCGCAACGGACGCCCGCCCGGCCGACCACGACCGGAACGCACCGGCCCACGCTCTTCCTCGCCCTCATCGCCCTGTGCACCGCCGTCACCGCGGGCAACATCTACCTCGCGGCCCCGATGCTCCCGCTCATCGCGCACGACGTCGGCTCGGCCCCCTCGACCGTGACCTGGATCGCCTCGGTCGCCCAGTTCGGCTACGCGACCGGCCTGCTCTTCTTCGCTCCGCTCGGCGACCGGGTCAACCGGCGACCGCTGGTCGCCGCACTGTCCCTGGTGACCACGGCCGCCCTGGTGGCCGCCGCCGCGGCGCCCGGCACCGGCGCCCTCGCGGCCGCCGTGTTCGTCGCCTCCGCCGCGACCGTCGTCCCCCAGCTGCTGGTCCCACTGGTCGCCGAACGCGCCCCCGCCGACCGCCGCGCCCGCCATGTCGCGGCCGTCATCGCGGGCCTGTTCACCGGCATCGTCGCCGCCCGTGTCCTCGGCGGACTGGCCGGGCAGGCCTTCGGCTGGCGCTGGGTGTTCGTGGGCGCGGCCGTGCTGACGCTCGCCCTCGGCCTGGCGACCGCCCTCGCCCTGCCGTCGGAGCGCCGCCGCCGCACCGGTCCGCTACTGGCCGGCGTCACCGCCCTGCCCGGACTCGTCCGGCGCTCGCCCGACCTGTGGCGGGCGTGCCTGCGGCAGGCCGGGATGTTCGGCGCCTGGAGCGCCCTGTGGACCTCGCTCATCCTGCTGCTGACGGGCCGGTCCTACGGCCTGTCGACCGCGACCGCCGGTCTGTTCGGCCTCTTCGGGCTGGCCGCCACCGCGGTGGCCCCGCTCGCCGGGGGCCTGGTCGACCGGTTCGGCGCGGCCAAGGTCGTACGGTCGGCGTACCTGCTGGCCGCCGCGTCCGTGCCGCTGTTCTGGCTCGGCGGGCATGCGATGGCGGCGCTGTGCGCGGCCGCGGTCGCCGTCCACGCGGCCCTGGTGACCTCCCACGTGGCCAACCAGACCCTGGCCCTGACCACCACGTCCACCCCGGCGACCGCCAACACGGCCTACGTCGTCTCCGGCTTCGCGGGCGCCGCCCTCGCCTCGTCCGTGGCCGGCCCCGCGTTCGCCCACTGGGGCTGGACCGGTGTCTGCGCGGTGGCCGCGGTGTGGCTGGCGGTGGGGTGGGGTACGACCGCCCGCCCGGGACGGCGGTGAGTGCGGTGCCCCATGCGTGTGCCCCATGCGGTGCCCGATGGGCCGTGGGGCTGCGCCCGGGACGGCGGTGAGTGCGGTGCCCCATGCGTGTGCCCCATGCGGTGCCCGATGGGCCGTGGGGCTGTCGCACCGGGGACGGGCGGCGGGGGGGAGCTGTGGAGCAGTCCGGAGCTCCCCACCCGGGGTGTTCGGCCTCTCGCCGGTCAGAGCTGGGTGACGTCCAGCTCACCGGCCGCGTAGCGGCGGCGCAGCACCTTCTTGTCGAACTTGCCGACGCTGGTCTTGGGCACCGCCTCGACCACCGTCCAGCGTTCGGGCAGCTGCCACTTGGCGATCCTGCCCTCCTCGACCAGGAAGGCGCGCAGGGTCTCGAAGTCGGCGGTGGCGCCCTCCTTGAGGACGACGGTCGCCAGCGGGCGCTCGCCCCACCGGTCGTCGGGGACGGCGACGACGGCGGCCTCGGCGACGGCCGGGTGGGCCATGAGGGCGTTCTCCAGCTCGACCGAGGAGATCCACTCACCGCCCGACTTGATGACGTCCTTGGCCCGGTCGGTGAGGGTGAGGAAGCCCTCGGGGCTGATGGTGCCGACGTCGCCCGTCTTCAGCCAGCCGTCCTCGCTGAACTTGTCGGCGGGACGCAGCGGTTCGGCGTCGGGACCGTTGTAGTAGGCGCCCGCGATCCACGGGCCGCGCACCTCCAGCTCACCGGCGGACTCGCCGTCCCAGGGCAGGCGTTCGCCGCCGGGTCCGGTGAGACGGGCCTCGACACCGGCCGGGAAGCGGCCCTGGGTGAGACGGTAGGCGAGCTCCTCGTCGGTGCCGACCGCGTGGGCCGGCGGACGGGCCACCGTGCCCAGCGGGGAGGTCTCCGTCATGCCCCAGGCGTGGCAGACCCGCATGCCGAGCCGGTCGAAGGCCTCCATGAGGGAGGGCGGGCAGGCGGAGCCGCCGATGGTGACCTGGGTGAGGGACGTGACGTCCCGGGGCCGCGCGGTCAGCTCCCCGAGCAGGCCCTGCCAGATGGTGGGGACGGCCGCCGCGTGGGTCGGCCTCTCGCGCTCGATCATCTCGGCGAGCGGGACGGGCTGCAGGAACCGGTCCGGCATCAGCATGTTGACGCCGGTCATGAAGGTCGCGTGCGGCAGACCCCAGGCGTTGACGTGGAACTGCGGGACCACCACCAGGGAGGTGTCCCGGTCGGTCAGGCCCATGGATTCGGTCATGTTGACCTGCATGGAGTGCAGGTAGATCGAACGGTGGCTGTAGACGACGCCCTTGGGGTCGCCCGTGGTGCCGGAGGTGTAGCACATGGCGGCGGCCTGCCGCTCGTCGATCTCCGGCCAGTCGAACCTGGCCGGCTTGCCCGCGATCAGTTCCTCGTACTCGTGCACCCGTGCGTGGGCGCCGTCGAGCGGGGAACGGTCGCCGGGGCCGGAGACGACGACGTGCTCGACCGTCGGCAGCTTGGGCAGCAGTGGAGCGAGCAGCGGAATCAGGGAACCGTTGACGATGATCACCCGGTCGGCCGCGTGGTTGACGATCCACACCAACTGCTCGGCGGGCAGGCGCAGGTTGAGCGTGTGCAGCACCGCACCCATGGACGGGATCGCGAAGTACGCCTCGACGTGTTCGGCGTTGTTCCACATCAGCGTGGCCACCCGGTCGTCGCCCCGGACGCCGAGGTCGTCGCGCAGGGCGTTGGCCAGCTGCGCGGCGCGGACACCCGCCTCGGCGAAGCTGCGCCGCTGCGGCTCGCCGTCCCCCGTCCACGTGGTGATCTGGGACCGTCCGTGCACCAGCACTCCCTGGGCCAGGATGCGGGTGACGGTCAGCGGTACGTCCTGCATGGTGCTCAGCACGGCGTCCTCCCGGGGCGGCATTGCCTACGCGGTGGTAAAGGATGCGCTGATTCTGCGCACATACCGCGCGGTATGTCACTAGGGCAGGGCGATCGATCACGCGTCGCCGTGCAGGTCCTGCTCGCGCGAGGCCGAGCGTGGGGGTGGAGGTGAGGGTGGATGCGGGGTGGATTGTGGGGGTGCGGTTGGGGGTCGGGGTGGGGTTCCGGGTGGGGTTCCGGGTGGGGGAGTGTGCAGGGCGTCGCGAGGCAGGCCAGGGCTGGCCGCGGCGTAGGCGGGACGTGGACGAGGGGCCCAGCGGACGAGGGGCCTAGCGGACGAGGGGCCCAGCGGACGAGGGGCCTAGCGGACGAGGGGCCCAGCGGACGAGGGGCCTAGCGGACGAGGCCCAGTTCCGGATCCTCGCGGAGTTTTCCGAGTGCCCGTGACACGGCCGACTTCACCGTGCCCACGGACACCCCGAGCACCTCGGCCGTCTGGGCCTCGGAGAGGTCCTCGTAGTACCTGAGGACGACCATCGCCCGCTGCCGGGCGGGCAGTTTCGCGATCGCCCGCCACATGGCGTCGTGCAGCGCCTGCTGCTCCGCCGGGTCGGCCGCGTCGGGCATGGGCTCCGGCTCGGGCAGTTCGTCGCACGCGAACTCGTCCACCTTGCGCTTGCGCCACTGCGAGGTGCGCGTGTTCAGCAGCGCGCGGCGCACATAGCCGTCGAGCGCCCGGTGGTCCTCGATCCGCTCCCACGCGACGTACGTCTTGGCGAGCGCGGTCTGCAGCAGGTCCTCCGCGTCGCTCGGGTTCGCGGTCAGCGAGCGGGCGGTGCGCAGCAGCACGGGCCGGCGGGCCCTCACGTACGACGCGAACGAAGGAAAAGCCGGGGTCTGCGTCGTCGGTACCGCGGCGTGCGACGCGCTGGTGCAGACGGGTGTGGTCATGGCTCCACGCTATGAGCGGCTGCCACCGCGGCGGATCGGCCCCAAGTCCCGAAGCAGAGTCCGACTCAGGTTGTACGGGTGGGGTCGACCGCACCTCCTGTAGGTGGACGAGCGGGCGGCGCGCCCTGCGGGTTCACCCCAGGGTGGCTCAGCCGTCCGCCGTGAGGACCAGGCCCGAGGTGGGCACCCCCGTCCCTGCCGTGACCAGGGTCCGGGCCGCTCCCCGCACCTGGTTCACGGACGTGCCGCGCACCTGTCGTACCGCCTCCGCCACGCCGTTCATCCCGTGCAGATACGCCTCACCGAGCTGTCCCCCGTGGGTGTTGAGCGGCAACTGGCGCTCGGCCACGAAGTCCGCCGCCTCCCCCCGGCCGCAGAATCCGAACTCCTCCAGCTGCATGAGCACGAACGGCGTGAAGTGGTCGTAGAGGATCCCGACGTCGATGTCGGCAGGAGCCAGCCCGGAGGTCCGCCACAGCTGGCGCGCGACCACGCCCGTCTCGGGCAGCCCGGTCAGGTCGTCACGGTAGAAGCTCGTCATCTGCTCCTGGGCGCGGCCCGAGCCCTGGGCGGCGGCCGCGATGACGGCGGGCGGGTGCCGCAGGTCGCGCGCCCTCGCCACGGAGGTCACCACGAGCGCCTGCCCGCCGTCGGTCTCCTGGCAGCAGTCCAGCAGCCTGAGCGGTTCGACGATCCAGCGCGATGCGGCATGGTCGGCGAGTGTGATCGGGCGGCCGTGGAAGTACGCCGCCGGGTTCGTCGCCGCGTACGCGCGGTCCACCACCGCGACATGCCCGAAGGCCTCCGGCGTCAGACCGTGGGCGTGCAGATAGCGCTGCGCCGCCATCGCCACCCAGGAGGCCGGGGTGAGCAACCCGAACGGCAGCGACCAGCCGAGCGCCGCGCCCTCCGCCGACGGCTCGCGCTGCTGCACCCCCGAGCCGAACCGCCGGCCCGACCGCTCGTTGAAGGCGCGGTAGCAGACCACCACCTCGGCCACGCCCGCCGCGACGGCGAGCGCCGCCTGCTGGACGGTCGCGCAGGCGGCCCCGCCGCCGTAGTGGACGCGGGAGAAGAAGGACAGCTCCCCCATTCCGCAGGCCTGGGCCAGGGTGATCTCCGGGCTGGTGTCCATGGTGAACGTGACCATCCCGTCCACGTCCTCGGCGGTCAGCCCCGCGTCGTCGAGCGCCGCCCGCACCGCCTCGGCGGCCAGCCGCAGCTCGCTGCGCCCGGAGTCCTTGGAGAACTCCGTCGCACCGATGCCGGCGATCGCCGCGCGCGAGCCCAGGGCGTCCCGCATCCGCGCACTCATGTCGCGCCCCCCGGCGGGAGGGTGACGGTGACCGTGCCGGTCACATGCCGGCCGATGCCGTTCTCCCCGACGATGCGGATCGTGGCGGTGCCGCCGTCCGTCTCCTCGACCGTGCCCGTGAGCACCATGGTGTCACCGGGGTAGTTCGGCGCCCCGAGCCGGATGGCGACCGTGCGGAGCACGGCCGCCAGCCCGAAGTGGTCGGTGACGTAGCGGCCGACCAGGCCGTTGGTCGTGAGGATGTTCATGAAGACGTCCGGCGAGCCCTTGTGGCGCGCCAGCTCCGGGTCGTGGTGCACGTCCTGGTAGTCCCGCGACGCGATCGCACCCGCCACGATCAGCGTGCGCGTGATCGGTATCTCCAGCGGCGGCAGCTGTGCGCCGGCCCTCGGCACCGTCATCCCTCACTCCCCACGTCCGGCCTCGCCGCCGGTGACCCGGAAGACCGGCAGGACCACCGGGTCGTCCCCCGCGGCCCCGGCCCCCTCTTCTTCGTAGTGCTGGAACTCCACTCTGACCGGCAGTCCGATGCGGACCTCGTCGTACGGCACCCCCACGACGTTGCTCACCATCCGCACCCCTTCCGCCAGTTGGATCAGGCCGACCGCGTAGGGAGGGTCGAAGGCCGGGAAGGGCGGGTGGTGCATCACGACGTAGGAGTACACGGTGCCCTCGCCGCTCGCCTCGACGGTGTCCCACTCCGGGCAGCCGCAGGCGTTGCAGCCGGGCAGCCAGGGGTGGCGCAGGGTCCCGCAGCCGGTGCAGCGCTGGATCAGCAGCTGGTGCCGGGCGGCGCCCTCCCAGAAGCCGGCGTTGTCCCGGTTGACCACGGGGCGGGGGCGGCGTGCCCGGGTCGCCTCGGGCCGGGTCACCTCCGGCCGGGCCGCCACGGGCCGGGCCGGTCGGTGGGCCGGGGCGTACTTGAGGATGCGGAAGCGGTGCGTCCCGGCGAGCTCGGGTCCCACCCGTACGTCCATCCGGGTGGTGACGAAGTAGCCCGTGCCGAGCTTCGTGGTCTTGCGCTCGGAAACCGATTCGATCACCGCGTCGAAGGTGACCTCGTCGCCCGGCCGCAGGGGCCGCAGATACTCCTGTTCGCAGTCGGTGGCCACCACCGCGGTGCACCCGGCGGCGTCGAGCAGGGCGAGCAGTTCGTCGAGGGCCTCCGTGCGCCCCGTGTGCCCGGACAGTCCGCCCATGGTCCACGCCTGGAGCATGGTGGGCGGGGCGATCGCGTCCGGCCCGGTGTACGCCGGGTTGGCGTCGCCCATGGCCTCGCACCAGTGCCGGATCATCGGCGCGTTCACCGGGTCCCTTCCGGTCCCGGCGACGGCGGCGGACCGCCCCTCGTACGCCTTGAGCCGCGGCCCCAACTCGTCGGCCCGGCCGTGCGCCTGGTTCCTCACCACCGCCTGCGCCCCCTCGGCGTCGCCTCGCCGTGACTCACCTTGGCCGCGCCCGGCTCCGCTGAATCCCGCAGGGGACGGCAGTTTCTGACTGTCCGTCAGGTAAGGGGGCACTGTCAAGGTCACCTCCGGGCACCGTCGAGGTCATCTACGGCACAAACGTCTGCGCGGCGGCGCCGAAGCACCACCGCGCAGACGTGTGAATTCCCCTCAAAAGCACACCCACGAGATTTCAGGGCCGGCCGGTGGTCCCCAAACTGCCGCCCGGCCCTTACGGCTCACCAGAGGTGGGCGAAGTGGACGGCGACGTTCCTGTTGCCCTGCTGGAGGGCCGTGGGCGCGGAACCGTTGACCTGGGCGGTATTGCTCTGGTTCGAGGCGCCGCCGACCGCCTGCTGCTGGGTGGTGGACGAGTTGCCGCTGTTGTCGTGGCCGACACCACTGCCGACGACGCTCGCGGCACCGGCGTTCGATCCGTTGTCCGCGATGGCGCCGTTGTCCGCGGCCGCGACGCCGCCGAAAAGAACGGTCGCGAGCGGCAGAGCCGAGACGGCGGCGATGGCGCGGACAGTACGGATACTTGCCATGTTGCTCCTCCAGAACACATGAAGTAAGGCTGCTGCCAGGGAAGTTGGCCGACCACCCCGGCGGTTTCTCACGACGTCGCGAGACCAGAGTTGCCCACCGAATCCCCGGCGAACCACCCCGGAAGCCGCGATTAGCACGCAAGCGTGAGAACACGTCGATAAACCCATTTCGCCATATTAACCGCACCAATGGTATGAACCGGGATGGTTCGGGCCCCCATACCCCCAGGCCCCACAAGAGCTGAACCGTTCCAGCACCTTTCCGGCCAACTTCGCCCCCTGGGCATGTCACCACCCCTCTCCCCTTTCCTTTTTCGAACACACGTACGAATATGAAGCATGGCCACCATTGACCGGCAGGCCACGACGCTGGCCCTCGCGCACGCCCTGTCAGCCGCCGAACGCGGACTGGCCGTGATCCCCCTGTCCCGGACGAAGCTCCCGGCTCTGCGTTCCCCCCACCGTGACGACCAGGACCCCGCCGGGCAGCCCTGCCACGGCGCGTGCGGCCGCTTCGGTCACGGTGTGTACGACGCCTCCATCGACCCGGCCCGGATCCGTGAGATGTTCGCCGCCGCGCCCTGGGCCACCGGCTACGGCATCGCCTGCGGGCTGTCCCCGTACCACCTGATCGGCATCGACCTCGACACCAAGTGCGGCACCGACTCCTCGGCCGCACTGCGCGAACTCGCCCTGCGCCACCTGTTCACGATCCCCGAGACCGTGGTCGTCCTCACCCCCAGCGGCGGCCGCCACCTGTGGCTGACCGGGCCCGCGGACATCGTCGTCCCCAACTCGGCGGGCCGGCTCGCCCCCGGCATCGACATCCGGGGTGCCGGCGGGTACCTTGTCGGGCCCGGTTCCCGCACCGAACACGGCGTGTACGGCACCGCTCCCGGTACGGCGCACCTCGCGCCCGCGCCCTGCCCACCGGCCCTGCTACGCCTGCTGCTGCCGCCGCCCCGGCCGACGCACCACACGCACACGCCGACATCGGCGGGCCGTCATGGCCAGGGCCTGGTGCAGTTCGTCCTCGGCGCCCACGAAGGGCAGCGCAACACCCGCCTCTTCTGGGCCGCCTGCCGCGCATACGAGAACGGGATCGGCCCCGCCCTCGTGGCCCCGCTGGTCGAAGCGGCCCTGAACACCGGCCTCACCGAACGCGAGGCCCGCGCGACCATCGCCTCCGCGGCCCGCATGACGGGGCACCGCCCGTGATCCCCGGCAGCGAAAGGACGGCGTCTCAAACCCTCCTGAAGCGGGTGCCGCAGGTTCGAATCCCGCCCAGGGCGCAAGCCAAAACGCCCCCGACCGACCATGGTCCGAAGTGTTTGATGTCCAGTTCCCGCATCAGCGGCGGGTCAAGTGCCTGGGCGGGGAGCTCGCAGATGTTGACGCTGAGCCAGCTCTTCGTCGTCGACGAGGGCCAGTCGCCGTAATGGTGGGGCGTTGCGGGCGCCGCCCTTGGCGATGAGCGCATCGCCGTGGGCGGCGGCGAACACCTCGTGCCCGGCCGCGTTCAGCTTCTTCACGACCTGCGACCCGATCAGGCCGGTACCGCCGATGACGGCGAACTTCATCGGCGCTCTCTCGTCCCGCACCGATGGGTCATACGTCCAGATTGCGACGGTGCAGTGCGCGGCGCACGCGGCAGGCCCGACAGCCATCCGTGCCCGAGCGGGCGGGAAGCCACGAGGAACCACGGTGACGATCGGGCACCGGGCAACAGCACGACCCCTGACCATTTCACCTGGTCAGGGGCCGTTCACGTGCGCGGTGGGTGTGGGATTTGAACCCACGGTGACATCGCTGCCACGACGGTTTTCAAGACCGTTCCCTTAGGCCGCTCGGGCAACCCACCTCGGCCCCGTCCCACCTGGGGCGGAGCGGGTACAGACTACCGGCCTCACGCGTTGCGCGGGGGTCGTGGTCCACGCGAGGTCCACTGGCTGTCTTCCCCAGCGCCGACTCGCAGCGTGCGCAGGACTTCAGGCCCCGCCCGGCTGAGATCCGCGTGGGCGAGGAACCACCCCCGACCGGCAGCGCACTACAAATGCCCCTGTCTCATCTTCTGTCTCATTCGCCTGAGACGAGTAGACGCAGGTGAACGGCCTTGGACGGACCTACGATCAAGGCCAACAGACGTGGAAGGCGAGTTGTGAGGGAGACTCTGGTCCACGCGTTGCCGTGATCGGCGGCGCGGGGACACGACCAACGGGTCCCCGCGCGCATGGGGGCCTGTCAGCTGCTGTCGCCCACGCGGGAGCCGAGGGTCAGGTCGACCGTGTGGTCCTTGCCGTCGCGTGTGTAGGTGATCGTGACCTTGTCGCCGGGCTTGTGGGTCCAGATCTCGCCGATGAGGGTGGGCCCGGAGTCGATCACCATGTCGTCGAGCTTGGTGATCACGTCACCCGGCTTGAGGCCGGCCTTGTCGGCCGGGCCGCCCGACTCGACGGCGGCGGCACCGCCGACGCCCTGGTCGGTGATCTTCGCGCCGCCGCCGGAGTCCTCCAGGGAGACGGACGCGCCGATCTTCGCGTAGACCGGCTTGCCGGACTTGATCAGCTGCTGGGCGACGTACTTGGCCTGGTTGATCGGAATGGCGAAGCCGAGGCCGATCGAGCCGGACTGGCCGGAGCCACCGAAGCCGCCGTTGCTCGTGGACTGGATCGCGGAGTTGATGCCGATCACCGCGCCGCGTGCGTCGAGGAGCGGGCCGCCGGAGTTGCCCGGGTTGATCGATGCGTCCGTCTGCAGGGCGCTCATGTAGGACGCCTTGCTCTCGGAGCTGCCGTCGCTGGAGGCGACGGGGCGGTTCTTGGCGCTGATGATGCCCGTCGTCACCGTGTTCGACAGGCCGAAGGGGGCGCCAATGGCGATCGTCTCGTCGCCGACGGCCACCTTGTCGGAGTCGCCGAGGGCCAGCGGCTTGAGATCGGAGGGCGCGTTCTTGAGCTTGATGACGGCGACGTCGTAGCCCTGGGCGCGGCCCACGACCTCGGCGTCGTACTTCCTGCCGTTGGGGAAGGTCGCGGTGAGCTTGCCGCCGTCGACGGCTTCGGCCACCACGTGGTTGTTGGTGACGATGTGCCCCTGGGTGTCGAACACGAAGCCGGTGCCGGTGCCGCCCTGGCCGTTGGTGCTCTCGGCCTGGATGGTGACCGTGCTCGGCACGGCCCTGGCGGCCACGCCCGCGATCGAGTTCGGATCCCGCTTGACCTGGGAGGCGCCGGTGTCGGATGCGGCGACCGTGGTGGAGCCGGTGTCGTCGTTGTTCTTGGCCAGTGTGTAGCCGAGGCCGCCGCCCAGGCCGCCGGCCACCAGCGCGGCCACCAGGACCGCGGCGACCAGTCCGCCGCGCCGGCCACCGGGCTTCGGCGCGGGCTGGGCGTAGGGGCTGCCCCAGCCGGAACCGGAACCGGCGCCGCCGTCGGCATAGGTGGGGGTCGGAGGGGGCGGGGGCGGCCAGGAGCCCTCGGCAGGCATGCCGTGACCCTGCGGTCCGGGCGCGCCCACGCCCTCGGGGGCGCCCGCCGACGCGTGGGCGGACGGCGGGCCGGGCTGCGCCACGTCGTACGCCGTCGCCCCGGGGGCGTGCGGGGGCACGCTGGGCGGCGGAGGTGTGGGGGCTCCGCCCTGCGGGGCGGACTCCGGCGGGGAAGCAGCGGGAGAGGCCACCGGCACGGGGGGTGCAGACGGGGCCGGAGGTACCGCGGTGCCCTCGTTCTCGGTGCTCACAGCTCTTCTCCTCGATCCACGGCTGTTGTTGTCGGTCGCACTCGGTCACGCTCGTTCACGCTTGCCGGGCGACCCGGCGTGTTCCAGCTGTGCATGTGCATGTGTATGTCTTCAGCTTTTCCCACGGGCCGTCAGAGCACCATAAGCGGTGGCTGTGGGTCCAGGGTCATTCTTTATATAGGTCATCTCACATGAAACGGACACATTATCGACGGCCGTTCGCAGTCACGCGTGCCCCGGTGCGGTGGCACCATGACGCGGTGACCCACGCACGCACGCACCACATCCAAGTCGTCGCCCATCGCGGCGCCTCCGAGGACGCACCCGAGCACACCCTGGCCGCCTACAAGAAGGCGATCGAGGACGGCGCGGACGCCCTGGAGTGCGACGTACGCCTGACCGCGGACGGCCATCTCGTCTGCGTCCACGACCGTCGCGTCAACCGTACGTCCAACGGCCGCGGAGCGGTGTCCGCCCTCGAGCTCGCCGACCTCGCCACGCTGGATTTCGGCTCCTGGAAGACCCGCGCGTCCTGGCGGGGCCGGGACGAGGAGCCGGACTGGGAGGTGCGCCCCGAGGACCCCGAGGACACCTCCGTGCTCACCCTGGAGCGCCTGCTCGAACTCGTGGCCGACGCCGGACGCCGGGTGGAGCTGGCCATCGAGACCAAGCACCCCACCCGCTGGGCGGGCCAGGTCGAAGAGCGGCTGCTGATGCTCCTGAAACGGTTCGGCCTGGATGCCCCGGCCTCCCCCGCCGCGTCGCCGGTGCGGGTCATGAGCTTCTCCGCGCGCTCCCTGCACCGGGTGCGGGCGGCCTCGCCGACGCTGCCGACCGTCTACCTGATGCAGTTCGTCTCGCCCCGGCTGCGCGACGGACGACTGCCGGCGGGCGTCCGGATCGCGGGCCCCTCGATCCGGATCGTGCGCAACCACCCGGCGTACGTCGAGCGGCTGAAGAAGGCCGGACACCAGGTGCACGTGTGGACCGTGAACGAGCCCGAGGACGTCGATCTCTGCCTCGACCTGGGCATCGACGCCATCATCACCAACCGCCCGCGCGCGGTTCTGCATCAGCTCGGCCGCTGATCGGTCGCAGCCCTTGACCGGGGCGTCCGACTGCAGCATCCTCCGGTTCCGGGCCACACCGCAGAAATCCAGCCACACGATGGCAGGGAGTGCTCCGGCGCGTTCGGTGCGTGTTCGATCGTTGCGAATGCGTCGCCGGACAGGGATTGGCCGGTTTCCGGTACAGGCCAATGGGGCATCCACACCGTGGCGTGGGGCAAAGGAGGTCTCGGGGGTGGCGTTGGTGGTGGCACAGGAGGTGCCCACGTCGTCGAGCATGGCCGTACCCCATGGCCCTGCGGGCGTGGGGGCAGCAAGACACCGGATGCGTGATCAGTTGCGCAGCGGTGGCGTGGCGGAACCGGTCATCGACGATGCCGTACTGATCCTTTCCGAACTCCTGAGCAATGCGTGCAAACACGGTCGCCCCCTGGGCGGTGCTCTTTCGGGCGACGGCGACGTCCGGGCCGCGTGGCGGGTGGACGCCGGCGGCCGGCTGGTCGTCGAGGTGACCGACGGCGGCGGCCCGACCCGCCCCGCCCCGGCCACTCCCTCGGTCACCGCGCACGGCGGCCGCGGGCTGAACATCGTCACCGCGCTCGCCGACGACTGGGGCGTACGGGACGACGCCCGCGGTGAGGTCACCGTGTGGGTGGTGGTCCACGACGACGTGTACGACCCTGATGCCGGGCACCGCCGCGACGATTTCGCTACGCGCGTCACCGCGCCCGCGGTGTCCGCGATCCCCGAGCTGGACTTCGCGGACGCGTTCGACGACCTGGACTGATCGCTCGGGACGACGAACCGGGCCCATGGACCGGACCGACCACCCCAGGCCCACGATCCCGGACCGACCGAGCCGGTCCAACGGATCCGAACCACCCGGCCCGGACCCACGGACCGGACCGACCACCCCGGACCGGGCCGACCACCCCGGACCCACGGACCGGACCAACCACCCCGGACCCACGACCCCGGACCGCCAGCGCGCCGACTCGCGGCCCCGGGCCTGCCGCCCCCGACCGGCAGCGCGCCGGCCGGCGATCGGCGGCGGCATCCCCCCAACAGGTAGCCGTGTTGTCCACATTCGGTGCGTTGTCCACAGCATCCCGTCGGTTCTGGCCTGACCGACTAGGCTCCCGCCCGTACGAGACGAGCCGTAACCGGGAGACACCCAGATGGCCAAGAAGCGACCCCAGACGAAGGCCAAGCGCCCGCAGCTGACGGACGGAGAGATCCCGGTCGTCGGCGCCCGCGAGCCGTGCCCCTGTGGCAGCGGCCGCCGTTACAAGGCCTGCCACGGCCGGGCCGCCGCCCACGCGGCGACCGAGCTGGTGCAGCGTCCGTTCGAGGGGCTGCCCGGCGAGTGCGACTGGGTGGCACTGCGCGAGCTGGTGCCGGCCGCCACGGTGGCGCTGACGCTCAGGGACGGCCTGCCCGAGGACGTCCCGTCGGTCACGCTGGCCACGGTGCTGCCGATGGCCTGGCCCGCGCTGCGCCGCGACGACGGCTCGGTGCTGCTCGGCCTGCAGAACGACACGGCGTCGGGCGACATCAGCCGCGACATCGCCGACACCCTGCTGCGCGCGCTGGAGGCCGAGCCCGGCACGCCCGTGCCGGGCCGCCGCGCTCCGGCCGACGGGCCGCGGCTGCAGGACCTGCTCGCCGCCGAGGACCCCTTCGAACCGGTGGTGCACACCGGCTTCGAGTTCTGGGTGCCGGACGCCGAGCAGGCGTCGCCCGAGGTGACCGCCTCCCTGGAGCGGGCCAACGCCGCGGCCATCCCGACCGTGCGCCTGCAGGGTGTGGCGGCCGCGTACTGGTGCCGGACGCCGGAGAAGAACCATCTGCGCTGGGTCATGCCGCATCCGGAGGAGCAGCTTCTGGACGCTCTCGCACGGCTGCACGCGGCGGGCCGGTCGACCCTCGGCGAGGGCACCCGCCTGGTGGGTTCCTTCCGCGCCCATGGCCTGACAGTGCCCGTGTGGGACCTGCCGACCGGGGTCGGCGCGGAGGAAGTCGAGAAGCCGGCCGTCGAGTTCGCCGAGCGCCTGGCCGCCGCACTGGCGGCGGAAACGCCGCTCACCGCGGACGAGCGGCGGGCCCGCGGAGGCCTCACCAACCGCCAGGTAACGCTCAGCTGATCCACGGCTGCGGCTGACCGACCGGTCAGCCGCACGGGCCGTGTCGAGTGGGTTGCCGCAGTCGTAACTCCCGCTCGCCGTGGGCGAGTCGGTGACCGGAATGACGACCCACGCGGTGACTGGAAAGCCGAGATCGAATTTGCGAACCGCCGATCTCTTGTTACCGTTCCAGTAGCCCGGTTGCTGGTGCATCCCCCGTCGCCAGCAACCGGGTCTTCCCATACGCGTCGACGCTCACGGCGTGCAGGCGCGCGTCAACCGTCTGTGGTCGTAGATTCGTTGCTTCCGGAACGCAGCAGGAGCGGTCCGCGGCCGTCGGGCCGGGCGAACTCCGCAACGGCGGTGTACGTGGTCGGCGCACCCCGGGTGGGCTCCCGGGGGGTCTCGCACATCCCCGGCTCGTCGCCCCCGTCCAGCAGGCAGCGCATCTGCACGGTGCGGTCGCCCGGGCCCATCAGACTCAGCGCGACTTCCAGCGCTTCGCCGGTCGCGTTGCGGTAGTAGGTGCGCGCCCAGGTCTCCTCGCCCTGCGTCAGCACGCAGGTCTGCGCCTCGATGCCGTCGGGCGAGGAGACCTCGGGACCGCAGCGGGCGGCCGTGGCCAGCCCCAGGCCGAGCAGCAGGGGGGAGCGGCTGGGCAGGGCGGACGGCACCTTGTCGTCACCGGCCCCGCGCGGCAGGGAACGCACGGCAGACCGCGCCGCGGCACGGCCCCCCTCGCTCACCGGGCCCGCGGACGCCACGGCGAGCGGCAGCACGACGGCACATGTCACGACGCCCACGAGAGCGAGCAGACGGATTCTTCGGGGATCTGGTCCGCGCGACGGCAGCCTGCTGCCGTGCCGCCCAGAATGACGCAGCATGAAGGGAAGATAACGGCCCAAGACGGGCGCCCGGTCCCGTGCGCGCCCGAAACCCCTACAACTCGGGTGCGCTCACACCCGTACGGGTGAGGGCTTCCACCACGGCGTCGACGACGGCCTCCACGTCGGGCACCCAGGGTGAGGCGGAGCCGGGCAGCGGGGCGCGTTCCCAGCGGATCACCCCGGCCCCGGTCCCGGAGGGGGGCAGGGCGAGATAGCCGCCCTCGCCGTGGAAGCGGAGGGAGCCGGGCACGAAGTCCTTGGCGTAGAGCAGCTCGCCCAGCTGCTCCAGGGAGTACGGCTTCACCAGCAGTGCCCAGCGCGAGGGCGAGGCGACGACCGGGCCGAGACGCATGCCGACGCGGTCGAGGGCTTCGAGGGCGCGGGCGGCCGCGAGGGCCGGCAGGCTCACGGCGCACGGGGCCTTGCACGCCCCGCCGCCTGCTCCGCTCGGGCGACTCGAGCAGGCGGTGCCCCCGGTGGCCAGGATGATGGGCGCGGCGGGCCGGTTGGTCCACCACCAGCGGACCATGCGGGCGTCGGTGGTGGCCGCGAGGAGACCGGGGTCGAAGGGGTGCGCCCCGGGCACCGTGCACTCCGGGTCGGGGCAGCCGCAGCGGTCCCGCCGCTGCGGATCCGTTGCCACGCCCGGGAGTACGGGCCACTGCCATTGCGTCGCGAAGGTCAGGGCCGCGCTGAGCAACTCAGGCTTCCCGTCGCTGCGCTGGGACAGGGGCCTGCGTCGCCTTCCGAGGATCTCGCGCATGAGCGCTCGTTCCTTTCCGTTGCACCGCTGGCAACACCGAGGACCACATCACACCATGTGTCGATCACTTCACTGTGCGTACCTATTGGCGCATCACACCCCTGCCTTCAGGCACGGGGAACCCCCATGGGCCGAGCGTTGTGCTGCTGCCGCGACTGCCCCGGCGTACCCAATTCATACTGCGTCCGCCAAAAGCACGGGCATGGCGTGGGGTGGCGGAGCGTGGCGTTTTGCCGTCGCGCGTTTTGCTCTCCGCCTCCACCACGGAGGATGGGGCACGGTCGTCGGTGGCTAAGACGCCCGGGTCCGTCGCCAGGTTCCGGGTGACCCCCAACCACCCCTGGCCTTCTCCGAGTACGTACCCATCACGACCGCTGTGACGCTCCGTGGAGCAAACCCAGTCGACCGCAATAAGGCCTTACCCGAGGCAGTTTTAAGCCAACTTTGCTCATCCGCAAGGGTGCGGGAGCAAGAACCAGGGAGGCGTTCTGACACCAGGAATCCCGGCAGGACAATGCTGGACATCCCCTTACGAGTGCGTGTACATGTGGAGACACTGCCGGTGGCGCAGAAGACATGGGGGTTTGCGATGCTTTTGAGCAGTACGCACCGGTCGGAAAGCCGGACAACATGAATGCCCCTCACCCTCCGAAAGTGGCTGGAATCGATTCAACGGTTCCCGCACCAGCACACACTGTCGCGCCCGTGTCCGCCGCCCCGGGTACCTCTCCGGTCGACCCCCCGCACAGCGCGGACCCTCCCCACAGCCCTTACGCGGCCGGGGCCATGATCCAGGACCGGCTCGCGGGCTGGGTCTCGGACCTGACGACTCTGCACGAACTGACCGAGCGGCTGGCCCGTACGGACGGACTCGACGCCGCCCTGAAGGAGCTGCTGCGCGCCGGTGCCGCCCTCGTGGGCGCCCGGCGCGGTCTCGCCGTCCTGGAACCGGACGACGGCCTGGGCCCGGCCACCACCATCGGTCTGGGACTGGCCCGGGCCGATCTCGGCCACATGGAGACCGTGCCGCGCAGCGCGATGCCGTACGGCGCGCTCCTCGACACGGCGGCCGGGCTGCCGGGCGGCGCGGGCGAGGTCGTGCACTCCGACCTGTTCACCGAGGACGGTCTGCACCCGCGCCACCGCGAGGTGGCCGCCCGCCTCGGCTACGCAGCGAGCTACGCGCTGCCCCTGTCCACCGAGAGCGCCGGCCGGCTCGGCGCCGCGGTGTGGCTCTACGACGAACCGGCCGCGCCGACCGACCGCCGGCGCCACCTCGCCGGGCTGTACGTCCGCTACGCCACGGAGCACCTGGCACGGCTCCTCGACGTCGAGCGCACGCGCGCGTGCATGGCGACGATCGCCGAGGGGCTGCTGCCCTCGCGGCTGCCCCGCGTGCCCGGCGTGCAGCTCGCCGCCCGGCACCGCAGCGGGCCGCGCGGGGGCGGCGACTGGTACGACGCGCTGCCGCTGCCCGACGCCGCGGTCGGCCTCGCGGTCGGCTCGGTCACCGGTTCCGGGCCCTGCGCCGTCGCCGCGATGGGCCGGCTGCGGGCCTCGCTGCGCGCGTACGCCGTGATGGAGGGCGAGGACCCGGTCGCCGTCCTGTCCGACCTCGAACTGCTGCTGCGCCTGACCGAGCCCGCCCGCTGCGCCACCGCCCTGTTCGCCTACTGCGAGCCCGTGCTGCGCAGGGTCACGCTGGCGGGTGCCGGACACAGCCCGCCCCTGCTGGTCGGCGAGCGGCGCACGGAGTTCGTGGAGACGTCCGTGTCCGCACCCCTGGGCATGCTGTCCTGCTGGGAGGCGCCGAGCGTGGAGTTCCAGGCGGAGGCGGGTGAAACGGTGCTGCTCTACACCGACGGGCTGCTGCACCGCACCGGCGACTCCGTGGACCGGGCCTTCGCCCGCTTGCACGCCGCGGCCGCGAGCGTCCCGCGCACCCTGCGCCGTGACCCCGGGGCCGTCGCCGACCACGTCCTGCGCACGGTGCTGCCCGACGGCCTGGACGCGACGAACGGAGCGGAGGACGTCGCGCTGGTCGCGGCTCGTTTCGACTAGCTCTTCGACTAGCTCTTCGACCAGGTCTTCGACCAGCCCTTCGAGTAGCTCTCCGAGTAGCTCTCCGAGTAGTTCCCGGGCGGCTCCCCGGCAACGTCCTGTACGGCTCTGGGCCCTCTTCCGTGCGACCGTACGATGGACGGTGGTCCAGTGCCGTATCGAGGAGGATGACCGTGGCGGAAGAGCTCCCGGAGACCCCGGAGACCCCCGAGGCCGCTGAAGACGAGCCCACCAAGCAGCGCAAGAACGGCCTGTACCCGGGCGTGTCCGACGAGCTCGCCGAGAACATGAAGTCCGGCTGGGCCGACACGGAGCTGCGCGACGTCAGGCCCGTCGAGCAGGCCGGCCACACCGCGCGCCGCCGCGCCGCGCTGTCCGCGCGCTTCCCGGGCGAGCGTCTGGTGATCCCGGCGGGCAGCCTGAAGACCCGCTCGAACGACACCGAGTACCCCTTCCGGTCCTCCGTCGAGTACGCCTACCTCACCGGCAACCAGACCGAGGACGGTGTCCTGGTCCTGGAGCCCACCACCGCCCCGGACGGGACCGCCGGCCACCAGGAGACGATCTACCTCCTGCCCCGCTCCGACCGGGAGAACGGCGAGTTCTGGCTCTCCGGCCACGGCGAGCTGTGGGTCGGCCGCCGCCACTCCCTCGCCGAGGCCGAGCAGCTGTACGGCATCCCCGCCTCGGACGTGCGCGAGCTGCCCGACGGGCTGCGCGAGGCCACCGGCCCGGTCCGTGTCGTGCGCGGCTACGACGCCGCCGTCGAGGCGGCACTGACCGACAAGGTCACCGCCGAGCGCGACGAGGAGCTGCGCGTCTTCCTCTCGGAGATGCGGCTGGTCAAGGACGAGTTCGAGATCGGCGAGCTGCAGAAGGCCGTGGACTCGACCGTGCGTGGCTTCGAGGACGTGGTGAAGGTCCTCGACAGGGCCGAGGCGACGTCCGAGCGCTACATCGAGGGCACGTTCTTCCTCCGCGCGCGCGTGGAGGGCAACGACGTCGGCTACGGCTCCATCTGCGCGGCCGGCCCGCACGCCTGCACGCTGCACTGGGTGCGCAACGACGGCCCGGTCCGCTCCGGCGACCTGCTCCTGCTGGACGCGGGTGTGGAGACGCACACGCTGTACACCGCCGACGTCACGCGCACGCTGCCGGTCAACGGCCGCTACAGCGAGATCCAGAAGAAGATCTACGACGCCGTGTACGAGGCCCAGGAGGCCGGTATCGCGGCCGTGCAGCCGGGCGCGAAGTACCGCGACTTCCACGACGCCGCGCAGCGCGTGCTCGCCGAGAGGCTCGTCGAGTGGGGCCTGGCCGAGGGGCCGGTGGAGCGGGTGCTGGAGCTCGGCCTGCAGCGCCGCTGGACGCTGCACGGCACCGGCCACATGCTCGGCATGGACGTCCACGACTGCGCCGCCGCCCGCACCGAGACCTATGTGGAGGGCACGCTGGAGCCGGGCATGGTGCTCACCGTCGAGCCGGGCCTGTACTTCCAGGCCGACGACCTGACCGTCCCGGAGGAGTACCGCGGCATCGGCGTCCGCATCGAGGACGACATCCTCGTCACCGAGGACGGCAACCGGAACCTCAGCGCCGGGCTGCCCCGCCGCTCGGACGAGGTCGAGGAGTGGATGGCCGCGCTGAAGGGCTGACGTGACATCGAGGATGGCCGGGTACTGCTGTGGTGCCCGGCCATTCGTCTGCGGGTGGTCGGTGGCTTGAGTCGTTCGCGGGGTGGTCGGTGGCAGATCGCGTCCGCGCGGCGGAGCCGCATGATGTTGCTGCCCCGCGCCCCCGTTGGGGCGCGGTACTGACGTGGGGGGATCGTGAACGACTTCTGGTCCGGGCTCGGTATGGACCTGCATCGGGAACCGGAACCGGCGGCCGGCCGTCGGGCCGGGCTGGAGAAGGCGCTGCGGGACGCGGTGCGCGACGGGCGGCTGGCGCCCGGGACGCGGTTGCCGGCGACCCGGCGGCTCGCGGCCGAGCTCGGCATTTCGCGGGGCACCGCGAAGGCGGCGTACGACCAGCTGGTCGCCGAGGGGTATCTGACGGCACGGCAGGGCTCGGGCACCCAGGTCGCCGCGCTGACCACCGTGGCCGCGGAGCAACCGGGCGCGGCGGCACGCGCGCGTGCGCCCCGTTTCGATCTGCGGCCCGGCAGCCCGGACGTCGGGGCGTTCCCGGCGGCGGCCTGGCTGCGGGCGCTGCGCCGCGCCATCGCGAC
Organism: Streptomyces sp. NPDC046197; assembly: GCF_040646295.1. Lineage (NCBI taxonomy): Bacteria > Bacillati > Actinomycetota > Actinomycetes > Kitasatosporales > Streptomycetaceae > Streptomyces > Streptomyces sp. NPDC046197. The sequence goes on from NZ_JBEYZY010000001.1 coordinate 45,277, forward strand.
GGCGCCCTCGCTGGCCTACGACTACGGCGACCCGCGCGGCCGGATCGAGCTGCGCACCGCGCTGTCGGGCTACCTGGCCCGGGCGCGCGGGGTGACGGCGCCGCCGGAGCGGATCGTGATCACCTCCGGGTACGTGCAGGGGCTGGCGCTGCTCACCCGCGTACTGGAGGGCGGTGCCGTCGCCATGGAGGATCCCGGGCTGCCCTTCCACCGTGAGGTGGTGCGGCGCAACGGCGGGCGCGTGGTGCCGGTGCGGGTGGACGAGCGGGGCGCCTGCGCCGAGGACCTGGACGAGGAGAGAGCGGTGGTCGTCACTCCCGCGCACCAGTACCCGACCGGCGTGATCCTGCACCCCGAGCGGCGCCGTAGGCTCACCGACTGGGCACGCGCGCGTGGCGGGCTGATCGTCGAGGACGACTACGACGGGGAGTTCCGCTACGACCGCCAGCCGGTCGGCGCGCTCCAGGGCATGGCGCCCGGTCACGTGGTGTACCTGGGCACCGCCTCCAAGACCCTCGGGCCCGCGCTGCGGCTCGGCTGGATGGTGCTGCCGCCCCAGCTGGTCGACGCGGTGGCCGACGCCAAGCTGCACAGCGACCACCACACCGAGTCCATCGGCCAGTTGGCGCTCGCCGAGCTCATCGACAGCCATGCCTACGACCGGCACGTACGCGCGTGCCGGTTGCGCTACCGGCGCCGACGGGACCAGCTTCTGGACCGGCTGGGCTCCCGGCGGCCCGTGCGCGGGATCGCGGCGGGGCTGCACGCGCTGGTGGAGGTCACCGACGAGGCCGAGGTGCTGGCGCGCGCGGAGGCCGAGGGCCTGGCGGTCGGCCGTCTGGGCGATCACTGGCACGCGCCGGACGAGGGGCGGCGGCAGGGGCTGGTCGTCGGCTACGGGACGCCCCGGGAGCGGATGTATCCGGAGGCGCTGGACGTGCTGGTGAAGGTCCTCACCGCAGCGTGAAACGTTCCGCCGCGGTCCGGAGCGGGGCCCCGGTCCGTCCCGGGTCCCCGGTCCGGAACGGGCCCGTTTCCGGCCGGGTTCAGGAGTCCAGCAGGGTTCCCGGCAGGTCGAACTGCTTGGACCGGCCCGTGGTGAGGTCCACCCGGGTCACGGTCTTCTCGGCGTAGACGAGCCAGCCTGCCGAGGTGGACGTGAGGCTGAGCGACGCGGACAGCCCCTTGATGCGGGCGCGGTGCAGCTCCTTGCCGTTGGCGGCGTCGACCTCCACCAGCTCGGTGTCGTTGCCCACGGCCGCCGCGACGACCACCGAGTGGTCCGTGGCCGCCGTCGCGTCGACCCGGCCGCCGTCCACCGTGACCACGGCGCCGACGGCGGTGCGCTTGAGCGTGACCTTGATGTCGCCGGTCTTCGCCTTGGCCGGGGATCCGACGACGACCGGACGGCCGGACGGACACAGCAGGTCCTTGACCTCCAGCCCGCTCGGCGCCGGTACGGGGGTGATCTTCCCGTCGGCCAGGCCCGCGACGGAGATGGTGGTGCCGTCGCCGCCGTTCGGCGTGCTGCCCAGGCAGACCGTGTCCGAGGCCGGGTCGGAGGCCGCGAAGTCGACCGTGCCGGGAACCTTGAGTTCACGCCGGGTGGTCCAGTGGGCCGGTTCCTTCACCAGCACGGTGGACGCGGCGGCGCCGTCGGCGGACCTGGCGTCGGGCAGCCCCGCGACCTCGGCGACCAGGCTCCGGCCGGGCAGGATCCGGCGCAGCCGTTCGTCGCCCGTCAGCCCGTCCAGGGTGTGCTCGGTGCGGTTGATCTCGTACCGCCGGTCGGGCTTGCCGCCCTTGCGGGGCACGGTCAGCAGCCAGCGTCCGTCGGCGAGCCGGACGATGTGGGGGCTGATCGCGTCGGTGTCGTCGGCCTGCTGGGGCACGACGGCCAGGCTTTCCGCCCTGGCCTGGTCCGGGTTGATCCCGACGACCGTGACCAGGCCGTCGACCCTGGCGAGCGCGAAGGTGCCGGAGCCCTTCCAGTCCTTGCCCAGATCCACTCCGCCCGGCCCGGAACAGGCCGTGGTCAGCGCGAGGGCCGAGCCGAGCGCGACCAGGACGGCGGAGGCGCGGGCCGGACCGGCCGGCCGTGGACGGCGCTCGGCGCGCCCGGGTGTCGTGAGGTACGGCATGGGGGTTGACTCACCAGTCCTTCATCGCATCTGTGGGGGACAGCCTCGCCGCTCTGCGGGCCGGGACCAGCGAACCCGTCGCCACCACCAGCACCGTCAGGCCGAGGAGCAGAAGCAGGGTGCCCGCGGGCGGCAGCAGCACCCAGCCCTGGACGTAGGGCGCCAGATCCGCGCTGCCCCGCAGCAGCGCCGCGACGCCACCGCCGAGCACCGCGCCGAGCACGGTGCCGATCAGCGCGGCCACGGCCCCGACGAGGGCCATCTCCGTGACCAGCATCGCCAGCACCGACCTGGTGCGGAAACCGACCGCCTTGAGGATGCCGATCTCCTGCGCCCGCTGCCGCGACAGCGCACCGGTCACGGTGACCGCGCCGACGAAGGCGAGCACGCCGAGCACGCCGAGCAGGACCCGGCCGACCACCTTGATCATCTCCAGTACCGCGGGCAGCGCGCTGAGCTGCTGCTGCAGGGTGACCGCCGGATAGCCCAGCCGCTGCACGGACTGCGTCACGGCGGGCACGTCCGCGGCCGTCTTCGCGACCACGGTCAGCTGGTCGTAGCCGATGGTGGCGAGGTAGCTCTTCTCCGGTTCGCCGGACCGCTGCGCCGCCCACTTGATCACCGTGGCGTCGTCGGCGTACGCGGCATCCGGGTTGTCCAGCTGCCAGCTCGGGTCGTACACGCCGACCAGGCGGGCGCGGCCGCTGACCCCGGTGCCCTCGCCCTGCCGTACGAAGCGGGTGGTCTCGATGTCGACCTCCTGCCCCACCAGCTTGCTCAGGTCCGCGCCCTGGGACGCGGCCGGGGCCACGATCTCGCCCGGGCGCAGCGGGAAGAGGTTCTTGCGCACGGCCTTGGTGACCGGCGGGGTCAGCGCCGGGCGGTACGTCGTCGCGTACAGCAGCACCGTGTCACCCGCCTTGGTCATGACGCCGAACGACACCTGCGCCCGGTGCTGCACCGACTCCACATGGGGCAGCCTGGCCAGTCGGGCAGCGGTACGGTCCGTCAGCTGCGGGGTGTCGGGACGCCCGTCGGGCTTGTCGACGGTGATGCTGCGATTGGCACTGCTCTCCTTGACGCCCGTGTCGGTGGCGCCCTGCGCGCGGTCGGCGATGCCCAGCGCGCCGAGGCACACGGCGGCCGCGACGGAGACCAGCGCCACCAGGCCGAACAACCGGCGGCGCAGGGCGCGGACGTTGGCCAGCGCCAGAGTGAAGGGGTTCATTGCGTGCTCTCCGTCTCCGCGGCCGTCTGCGTGGTCGCGCCCGCGGAGGTGGCCGCGTCCCCGGAGCTGGCGTCCGCGGAGGTGGCGTCCGCGGAGGTGGCGTCCGCGGAGGTGGTCGCGTCCGCGGAGCTGAACGCGCCCTTCTCCAGGCGGTGCACGACGTCCGCGGCGTCCGACACGGCCGGGTTGTGCGTCACGAGCAGCACCGCCCGGCCCTCGCCGGCGAGTTCGCGGAACAGTCCGAGCAGCACCTCCTCGCTGTCGGTGTCGAGGTTCCCGGTCGGTTCGTCGGCCAGCACCACGGGCGGGTCGTTGACCAGCGCGCGGGCCAGCGCCACTCGCTGCTGCTCGCCGCCCGACAGTTCGCCCGGCAGATGGTCGGCGCGGTCCGCCAGACCGACCCGCTCCAGCAGGCCGCGGGCGCGTTCCTCGCCTTCCCCGCGGCGACCGGTGAACGGCAGGACGACATTGCGCAGTGCCGAGTGCTGGGGCAGCAGGTTGTACGACTGGAACACGAACCCGAGCCGGCTGCGGCGCAGGTCCGCCAACGCACCGTCCGAGAGGCCCGAGGTGTCGACGGGGCCCGTGCCGTCGGTGCCCTCCAGGAGCACCCGGCCGCTGTCGGGCGGGGTCAGCAGCCCGAGGATGTGCAGCAGGGTGGTCTTCCCGGAGCCCGAGTGGCCGACCAGGGCGGTGACCTCGCCTCCTCGCACGGCGAGGTCCACGCCGTGCAGGACGTCGACTCTCCTCCCCCGCAGGGTGTAGGACTTGCCCACACCCTCGGCCCTCAGCAATGCGCTCACCGAACTGTCGCTCACTTTCTCTTCTTCGGGGTACGGGCCGGCAACCATCCCATGGCGCCGTGCAGTTGACGGTCCAGCGACCACACACCCCAGGTCGTCTTCAGGTCGCAGGCGGTGTCGCCGCCGCCGACCTGGTACAGGTCGGGCAGCCCGGGGCAGCCCCGGTACGGTGTGACACCGCGCCCGAGTGCGTCGCGCAACGCCGGGTCCAGGGCTCCGCCGAGGAGCGAGTAGGCCCGTACGACCAGCGTGTAGGGGTAGACGGAGGTGAACCGGCCCGGGTTCTGGGCCCACTGCCTCAGGGCGGCGGCGGTGATCCAGGACGGGACGGCGTCTCGGTGGCCGCTGTCGGCGAGCCCCACGGTGACGGTGGCGGCCGCGGCCACCCGGTCCGGGGTGTCCAGGCTCCAGGTGCCGGTCTTCGGCGTACCGGTCGGCACGCCGGCGTCGGCGCAGTTGAGAGTCGTGCGCTGCCACTGTGTGGCGTTGGCCTCGGTCACGGTGGCGGGCAGCAGCCGCGGGTCGGCGCACAGCTGCCGGGCCGCTGCGCTGGTGTCTGCGCCCGTGGTGACCCTGCGCAGGGCGGCCCGGTTCAGGCGCTCGGCGCCCTCCTGGCTGACGTCACCGGAGTGCTCCTCGCGGTCCAGCGCGGCCAGCAGTCCGGGGTCCTCCTGCGACCAGCCGGCCAGCGTCCGCAGCCGTTGCACGAACAGGGAGGCGTCCGGGTTGCCGAGGTAGGCGTCCGGGTCCCGTACCGTCCCGTCGTCGAGCCGCTCGCCCTCGAGCCTCTTCAGCACCGGCGCGAACACCCTCTTCGGCGAGCCGGCCGCCTTGAGCGCGTGGACCAGTTCGTAGAGCTGTTCGTAGGGAAGCGTCGCCGCGCCGTCCCGGAGCACCGGTTCCCACACCTCGCGGTGCACGGCGGGCCGTCTGCCCGCCGCCTCCTGGATCAGCACATAGCTGTAGGTGTCGGCGAGGCGGGTCGCCCGGGCGTCGGGGGTGAGGCCGGCGAAGTCGTCCGTGCGTGGTGCCGGGATCCGGGTGAGGGCGGCGGGGACGGGCTGCTTCAGCAACTGCAGCGAGCGGGCCAGGGCGCTGCTCTGGTCGAGCGGGCGGGGCGCGCCGGCCAGGGAACGCAGCCAGGTGACGGTGCCGGAGCGGTCCGCGGCCGGGACGTCGTCCAGGCGCCCGAGCGCGTCGAGCACTTCGAGGGCGGCCCAGGTCGCTCCCAGGCGGGCCGCCACGCCGTCGTCGCCCAGAGCGGAGTCGACGTACCAACCGCCCTTGGCCCGGGACCTGTTCACGTCCGTGACATCGGCGTCGCCCAGTGCCTCGTCGGCGCCGGCCCGGCGCAGCGGGATCAGCCAGTCGCGGCCCCATAGCGAGGAGGCCCCGAGCGCGTCCTGGCGAAGGGACCGCGCCTGGGCGGAGTCGATGCTGGTCCTGGGGTCGCGGCCCAGCTCGGACAGGGTCCGCAGGGCGAAGGACTGTTCCCGCGGGCCCGCGGGCTGCAGGCGCAGGAACGGGTGGTAGTAGTAGCCGTTCTGCTTGCTGACCAGAAGGTCGAACTGCCGGGCGGCGGCCGGTTCACGGCCTCCGGAGTCCGCGGAACCGGATGTGCATGACGTCATGAGAGCGGCACACACGGCCGCCCCGACGAACCGCGACGCACGTTTTGCGCCAATCGTCGCCGCACCGAACTTCACCGAACGCCCCCGTGCGTCGTTTTCCAAGGCCCGGAAACCAACCCGCGAAAAGGTGCCACACCGCCGGGCCCTGACGGTGTGACACCTTCATCGGAATCGGATCAGGCGGCGCCCGCGTAGGCGCACTTCTCGCTGACCTTGATCGAGTTCGTCACCTGCGCCGAACCACAGCTCCTGGTCGACACATAGGTCGTGGCACCACCCGGGCGCATCTGGCCCCAGGTGTCGGAGATGTTGGCGTTGGTGTTCTTCCAGCGCACCTCACCCAGGGACCGGCTCTTCATGGTGAGCGTGGCCTCGGGGTTCTTGGAGATCTTGATGGAGACGCTGACGCCGTGCGCCTGCAGTTCGGCGCGGTTCTGGATCCACTTCGCCTTGCGCGGGTTGCTGCCCGACATCTTCGTGGACGCCTTCCAGTCGCAGGCGGTCACGTAGAAGCCGCAGTGCCAGGCGTTGATCGAGATCTTGTTGCCGCCCGGCAGACCCACCGTGGTGGAGGCCGAGGTGGCCTGGGCCGGAGAGGCCGTCAGCACGAGTGCCCCGGCCGCGAACGCGGCGGCAGCCCCGGACATCAGGCGCATACGTATGCCCTTGGTCATTCAGTTGTCTCCCCGTGAAATACCGAAAGCGGTTTCCGGATCAGGAAACCGTCAGCCCGCCGCACCCGGATCGACGGGCGGGGCGTGCGGATCCCATTCCTACAACGGGAGTTGATCATGGCGCAAAATATCCCCCGCATAGGCAGGAGTGCTGTTCATCACGGTGGGGAGAGAGAACCGAAGACGCGGAAACGGCGTCGTAGACCGGGCTCTAAACCGCCATCAGCGGCGCGCCCTTGCGCCACTTCAGGATCTTGTCGAAGCTCACCACCGCACCGCCCCGGCCCGGCTTGTTGCCGATCTGGACGTGGTCGGCAAGCTCCTGGATGAGGCACAGACCGCGGCCGTGCTCGGCCTCGACGTGCGCGGCGCGGATCGGGCCGCGGTGGCCGCCCGGCGGAAATCCGGGGCCCGCGTCGGCCACCTCGATGCGGCACTTCTCCCCGTCGAGGTACGCGGTGACGCGGTAGGCCTCCGACGAACCGCCGTCCCCGCCGTGCTCAACGGCGTTGGCGCAGGCCTCGCTCAGGGCGACGGACAGGTCGAACGAGATCTCGGGATCGACGCCCGCGGTCTCCATCGTGCCGAGAAGCAGTCGCCGGGCGAGCGGCACGCTCGCAGCCTCCCGCCGCAGATGGAGTGACCACCAGATGCTCATGCTCCAGCCTCCTGGCTGCGGCTCGACATACCGTTACGTATTGCCCCAGGGGCCCTGCGGTAAGCACTGAGTTGACGGACCACCGCCCGATCGGCGGATGCGGTCGAAACAGAATCGGTGTATGTGGGCAGATGTCGGACTTTCAGGGACAGGCGACGCCTTCCGGTCGTACGGCATCTTGCGGGCCTGCCGCACGGCGCGCGCGGGCCAGTGGGATGATGAGGCCGCCATGACTGCCCCCCAGCCGCGCACGGCGCGCTCCGGAAGCGACATCCGGATCCTGCGGGCCACGGTGTTCGCCGCGGTCTGCGTCGTGCTGGCCGCGGCCGGTCACACGCTGGCCTCCTGCGCCACGGTCCCCCTGTGGACGCTGGGCGCCGGATTCCTCGGGGCGCTGGCCGTGGTCGTGCCGCTCGCCGGACGCGAGCGCTCGCTGCCGGGCATCGCGGCGCTGCTCGCGGTCGGCCAGACCGTGCTGCACACGCTGTTCGGCCTGGGCCAGTACGGCACGGCCGCCATGACCTCCGGTGCGATGCCGATGCGCTCGCCGGGCGCCATGAGCTCGATGCCCGGCATGGGTTCCATGGCCGCCACGAGCGACGCCGCACTCGTCGAACGGGCCGCCCGGCTCCTGTGCGGCGCCACGGCGGCGTCGATCAGCCCCGCCAAGGCCCACCGGATCCTCCTCGACGCGCGGATCGACGACACGCGGATCCACTACGGCACGGGCAGCGGCGTGAGTGCCGCACACCACCCGGCGGACGCGCTGTCGAGCGCCGGGGCCCTGGCCTCGCTGCTGCCGTCCCTGCCCATGCTGCTCGGCCATGTCCTCGCCGCGGTCGCGGCGGGCTGGCTGCTGCGCCGCGGCGACCTGGCCCTGCTGCGGCTGATCGAGCTGTCGGCGCACGGAGTCGCCGAGGGGGCGCCCCTCCGGTCACTGCGCGGGGCGCTCGCGCTGGTGCGTGCCCTGCGCGCCGGGCTGCCGGCCGCGCCCCAGGCGGGCCCGCGCTTCCGGCGCACCGCCCACTTCACCTTCCCTGCGCCCCTCACCACCGCACTCCAGCACACGGTGATCCGGCGCGGCCCGCCGGCCGCTCTCGCCCTCGCTGCCTGACGCGACGCGACCCCCACCACCGAGCGGAGTTCCGCCGGAGGGAGCGGCCGCCGTCGTGCGGCACGCGCGCGTGCCCTTCTCCCGGAAGTCCGCTGTCGGACGCCCCGGCGCACGCGCATTCCCTCACCACCGGAACTCACTCGAAGTGGAGTGCTCCCTGCCATGAAGGCTTCTCGTCTCGCCGTCGCCGGTGCCGTCGCGGGCTCGGCCGTCCTCGCCCTGTCCGTCCCCGCGTTCGCGCACGTCACCGTGCAGCCGGAGACCACGCCCGCCAAGGGCGGCTACACGGTCGTCGACTTCAAGGTCCCCAACGAGCGCGACAACGCCTCCACCACCAAGGTCGAGGTCGACTTCCCCACCGACCACCCGCTGGCCTCGGTGATGCCCCAGCCGATGGACGGCTGGAAGATCGACATCACCAAGTCGAAGCCGGCCAAGCCCCTGAAAATGCACGGCAGGAAAATCTCCGAGGCCGTCACCCGGGTCACCTGGACCGCCGTCGGCAAGGGCATCGAACCCGGCTACTTCCAGAAGTTCCCGGTCTCCGTCGGCGCGCTGCCCGAGGACACCGACCAGCTCACCTTCAAGGCGCTGCAGACGTACTCCAACAACGAGGTCGTGCGCTGGATCGAGGTGCCGCAGAAGGGCCGGGCCGAGCCCGACAACCCCGCGCCGGTCCTGGAGCTGGCCGCCGCCTCGGGCGACGGCCACCACGGCACGGCCGCCAAGGACGCCGCCGGCGACACCACGGCCACGGCCCAGGACACCGCCGCCGACGCGTCGAAGAACGACACCGACACCACCGCCCGCGTCCTCGGCGTCGTCGGCATCCTCGTCGGCGTGGCGGGCGTGGCGTACGGCGTGCTCGCCGGGCGCCGACGCACCACCGCCTGAATCCGGCCCACCCGTCACGCGCACCGGGGTCGTGCGACTCTTGCATACGACCCCGGTGCGCGCCGGAGTTCTCACATCTGGGACATTTTTCTATGCGCAAGAAGACGTTCGCCGCGGCCGCGCTGCTCGCCGCCGCCACCCTGACCCTCTCCGCCTGCGGCAGCGGCGACACCGGCAAGGACCCCGTCGCCGTCGTCTCCGAGGACACCTCGCACAAGGCCGCGACCGTCCTCGACAAGCCGTTCGAGAAGCCGGATCTGGTGCTCACCGACACGCACGGCAAGAAGTACGACCTCCGCAAGGAGACCGCGGGCCGGCCGACGCTGATCTACTTCGGCTACACCCACTGCCCCGACGTCTGCCCGACCACCATGAGCAACATCGCGGTGGCCAAGAAGGCACTGCCCAAGGCCGAGCAGGAAAGGCTGCGCGTCGTGTTCGTCACCACCGACCCGGCGCGTGACACACCCGCCGAACTCGGCAAGTGGCTGGGCGGCATCGACCCGCAGTTCGTCGGCCTGACCGGCGACTTCCCCACCATCCAGGCCGGCGCCCGCACCCTCGGCATCTCCATCGAGCCGACGACGAAGGACAAGAACGGCAAGCCCGTCTCGGTGCACGGCACCCAGGTCGTCGCCTTCTCGCCCAGGACCGACGGCGGCTACCTCCTCTACGGCGAGGACGCCACCGTCGACGACTACACCAAGGGCCTCCCCAGGATCGTCAAGGGGGAGAACCCGTGAGGCGCCCCGCACCCGCGGCGACGGCGATATCCGCGGCCCTGGCCGGCACCGCCCTCCTGACGGGCTGCGGCGGCCCGGCATCCGGTTCCGGCAGCACCAGGGCCGAGCTGGCCGTCAGCTCCGCGTACATGCCCCAGCCCGTCTCGGACACCATGGCGGCCGGCTTCCTGACCATCGCGAACAAGGGGGGCGCGAACGACGAGCTGACCTCGGTCAGCAGCGACATCGCGGGCGACGTCACCGCGCACGAGACCGTCGGGGGGACCATGCGGGAGGCCGACCGCCTCGTCGTCCCGGCACATGGTCGACTCGTGTTCAAAAGCGGCGGCAACCATCTGATGTTCGACAAGCTGAAGCGCAGCCCGAAACAGGGCCAGACGGTCACCGTCGATCTGCACTTCGCCAAATCCGGTGACCTCAGGGTCGAGATGCCGGTGGAGCCGGCCACGTACAACCCTGTGACCGGCCACTGAGGAAGGACCACCTTGACGCAGACCATCACCCCCCGCGTCCGGACCCTGGTGCTGCTGCTCCTGGCCGTCACCGGCATGCTCCTGGCAGGCGCCGGCCCGGCCTCCGCGCACGCCGCGCTGACCGGCAGCGACCCCCAGCAGGGGGTGGTGGTCGACAAGGCGCCCACCCAGGTCTCGCTGACCTTCTCCGAGAAGGTCGCCATGAACGACGACTCGCTGCGCGTGCTCGACCCCCGGGGCAAACGCGTCGACGCGGGCAAACCGGCCAACATCAGCGGGACGACGTACGGCGTGCAGCTGCACGGCGGTCTGGCCAAGGGGACGTACACCGTCACCTACCAGGTGGTGTCGGCGGACAGCCACCCCGTCGGCGGGGCCTACACCTTCTCCATCGGCGCCCCCTCCAAGACCTCCGCCGTGGTCGGGGGCCAGAACGTGGGCGGCGGGGTCGTCGGCCTTTTGTACGGGCTCGGGCGTTACATGTCCTATGCCGGCTTCATCGTCCTGGTCGGCGGCGCCGCCTTCGTGCTGGCCTGCTGGCACCGCGGGTCGGGCGTGCGGGCCGTGCAGCGGCTGGTCGTCTCCGGCTGGGTCGCGCTCACCGCGGCGACCCTCGCCCTGCTGCTGCTGCGCGGCTCCTACACCACCTCGGGCAAGGTCGGCGACATCTTCGACCTCACCCTCCTCGGGCAGGTGCTGCAGACCAAGACGGGCGCGGCCCTCGTCTCCCGGCTCCTGCTGCTCGCCGCGGCGGCGCTGTTCATCGCGGTGCTGTTCGGGGCCTGGGACAAACGCGAGGACGAGGAGAAGCGGGACCTGACCTTCGGGCTCGCGATCGGCGGAGTGGTCGTGGCCGCCGGGCTCGCGGCGAGCTGGGCGATGGCCGAGCACGCCTCGACCGGCCTGCAGCCGGGGATCGCGATGCCGGTCGACGTCGTCCACCTGCTGGCGGTCGCCGCCTGGCTCGGCGGGCTCGTCGCCCTCCTCGTGGCGCTGTACCGGGCGCCCGCGGACACCCCGATCGAGACACCGGCCGTACGCCGCTTCTCCAATCTCGCCTTCGGGTCCGTCCTCGCGCTGGTCGCCACCGGGACCTACCAGGCCTGGCGGCAAGTCGGCTCCTGGTCGGCGCTCACCGGTACCCGGTACGGACAGCTGCTCCTCGTCAAGATCGCTCTGGTGATGCTGCTCGTCGGCATCGCCTCGACCTCCCGCCGGTGGACCGGGCGGCTGACGGAGACCGTGGCCGCCGAGGCGGAGGCCAGGCCCCGTACGAAGGAGAAGGAACCCGCCGCCGCACGCAGGAGCGCCGGCGGCGGGAAGGCATCCACCGACGGCTCCGGGCGGGCCGCCCAGCTCGCCCGGCAGCAGGCGGCCATGGCCGCCGCACGGCAGAAGCGGCTGCGGGACGCCGACGCCGACCGGTTCGGGCTGCGCCGCTCCGTGCTGGCGGAGGCAGGCGTCGCGGTCGTGCTGCTCGCCGTCACCACCGTGCTGACCCAGACCGAGCCTGGGCGCACGCAGGAGGCGGCCAAGGCGGCCACCTCGTCCTCGCAGTCGTCCTCGTCCACCTCGTCGTCGGGCGCGGTGACCCTCGACATGCCCTTCGACACGGGCGGCCAGGACGGCAAGGGCATCATCCGGCTCGACCTGGACCCCGCGCGGGTGGGCGGCAACGAGATGCACGTCTATGTGCAGCGGCCCAACGGCCGCGCCTTCGACGTCCCCGAGGTGAAGGTTGCCTTCACCCTGGACGCCAGGAAGATCGGGCCCCTGCCCGTGGCACCCGACCACATCACCACCGGGCACTGGGCGGCCAGCGCAGTGCAGATCCCCATGGCGGGCGACTGGAAGATCGCCGTGACCGTGCGGACCTCCGACATCGACCAAGTGACCGTCACCAAGAACGCGCAGATCGGCTGAACCCCACCATGGCTGACCAGTCCACCCCGGAGGCCGCCCGCCCGAAGTCCCGGCCCACGGTGATCGCCCCCAGGGACGGAGCCGCCGACAACGCCACCGAAGCGCAGGGTGTGTCGCGGCGGCGGCTGCTCGGCACCGCCGGTGCCACCGGTCTTGTGCTGGGCACGGCGGGTGCGGGCGTGGGGTACGCGGCCGCCCCCTCGGCCGCCGTCCCGCTCACCTCGCTGGGCTCGGACCGCGCGATGTTTCACGGGAAACATCAGCCCGGCATCACCGACGCGCTGCAGTCCTGCGGCCACCTGGTCGCCTTCGACCTGGCGGCGGGTGCGGGCCGCAAGGAGGCGGTCGCACTGCTGCGCCGCTGGTCGGCGACGGCCGAGCGGCTGATGGCGGGCGAGGCGGCCGCCCACGACGACACCGGCGTCGCCCGTGACGCGGGGCCTTCGTCCCTGACGGTAACCTTCGGCTTCGGCCACAGCTTCTTCGACCGCACCGGCCTGCAGAAGCAGCGGCCGGTCGCCCTCGACCCGCTGCCGGACTTCTCCTCCGACCGGCTCGACAAGGCGCGCAGCAACGGCGACCTGTGGGTGCAGATCGGCGCGAACGACGCGCTGGTCGCCTTCCACGCCCTGCGCGCGCTCCAGAAGGACACGGGCGGCGCCGCCCGCATCCGCTGGCAGATGAACGGCTTCAACCGCAGCCCGGGTGCCACCGCCCACCCCATGACGGCCCGCAACCTCATGGGCCAGATCGACGGCACCCGCAACCCGAAGCCGTCCGAGACCGACTTCGACAAACGGATCTTCGTGCCCGCGTCCGGCTCGAACGACCCGGCCTGGATGGCAGGCGGCTCCTACGCCGTCGTCCGCCGGATCCGGATGCTCCTGGACGACTGGGAGAAGCTGTCGCCCACGGACCAGGAGAACGTCATCGGGCGCCGCAAGTCCGACGGCGCGCCGCTGAGCGGGGGCACCGAGACCACCGCCATGGACCTGGAGAAGACGGACTCCCGGGGCAACCTCGTCGTTCCCCTCAACGCACACGCCCGAATCACCCGCCCCGACCAGAACGGGGGCGCGGCGATGCTGCGCCGCCCCTTCTCGTACCACGACGGCTTCGACGCGAACGGGGTACCGGACGCGGGTCTGCTGTTCGTCTGCTGGCAGGCGGACCCGCTGCGCGGCTTCGTCCCGGTGCAGCGCAAGCTCGACCGGGGCGACGCGCTGTCGCAGTTCATCCGGCACGAGGCCAGCGGGCTGTTCGCGGTCCCGGGCGGGGCGGCAACGGGCGAGTACGTGGGGCAGCGGCTGCTGGAGGGCTGAGTGCCGAAGGCTGAGGGCGGAGGGCGGAAGTCCGAGGGCCGAGGGCGGAAGGCGGAGGGCGGAAGTCCGAAGGCCGAGGGCGGAGGGCCGAGGGCGGAGGGCTGAGGGCGGAGGGCTGAGGGCGGAGGGCGGAAGTCCGAAGGCCGAGGGCGGAGGGCCGAGGGCCGAGGTCACGCGCCGGTTCACTCACTGGGGCGGCTGTCGGTGAGACGCACGGGCCGTGTTCCCGGGCGCCCATTAGGGTGAGGTCATGCCAGCCAGCTACGCGTACCTCGGCCCCGAGGGCACCTTCACCGAAGTCGCCCTGCGCACGCTTCCGGAGGCGGCCACCCGGGAACTGGTCCCCTACGTGTCCGTGCAGTCCGCGCTGGACGCGGTGCGCGCCGGCGAGGCCGAGGCGGCGTTCGTGCCGATCGAGAACTCCGTCGAGGGCGGCATCACCACCACGCTCGACGAACTGGTCGCGGGCGAGCCGTTGATGATCTACCGCGAGGTGCTGCTGTCGATCACCTTCGCTCTGCTGGTCAGGCCCGGCACGAAGCTGTCCGACATCAAGACGGTCACCGCCCACCCGGCCGCCCAGCCCCAGGTGCGCAACTGGCTGAAGGCCAACCTGCCGGACGTCACCTGGGAGTCGGCCGCCTCCAACGCCGACGGCGCCCGTCTGGTGCAGGAGGGCCGCTACGACGCCGCCTTCGCGGGTGAGTTCGCGGCCGCCCGGTACGGTCTGAAACCCCTGGAGACGGGGATCCACGACGCCGAGAACGCGCAGACCCGGTTCGTGCTGGTCGGCCGGCCGGCCCGGCCCGCGGCGCCCACCGGCGCGGACAAGACCTCCGTGGTCCTGTGGCAGCGCGACGACCACCCCGGCGGGCTGCGCGACCTGCTGGGCGAGTTCGCCACCCGGGGCATCAACCTGATGCTGCTGCAGTCCCGCCCGACGGGTGCCGGAATCGGCAACTACTGCTTCTGCATCGACGCCGAAGGCCACATCAGCGACCGCCGGATGGCCGAGGCGCTGATGGGGCTGAAGCGGATCTGTCTCCAGGTGCGGTATCTCGGCTCGTACCCGCGCGCGGACATCGGCGTGACGGACGTACGGCCTCCGCTGACCGGGACCTCGGACGCGGAGTTCGCGGGGGCGGCGGACTGGGTGGCGCGCTGCCAGGATGGCCGTTTCTAGCCGGACGTGAACGTTCCTGACCGGTCCTACCTGCAGATCTTCGTTATCCACAGGCGTTATCCACAGGTGCCCATCTCGATCTGGGGACAAGTCGACAATGGATCACCACTCGGTCGACAAATCTCCCTGCGACCCCCTGGTGCGGCCACCGAACCGCGCATCACCCTTCGTCCACCCGTTTCCTTTGATTCATCTTTTGGGGCGACGTTTTTCCACTCAAAAGTGGGCTTCGACCGGGTTTGGGCTGGGAATTCTTCTCACTGGCCACAGCTTCCGGAGTGATCAATTCCGAAATCCACAGACCTTCCGCACAGCCTGTGGATAACTCTCCGGAGGGTGTGGATTCCTGTGGACAACCAGGCCGCCAAGTCCCTTCCCGCACAAGGGAATCAGGTCAACCCGGCGCCCGTCGCGTGCCCCGTTCCAGGGAGCAGGTGACCTTTTATTGACACGTTGCGCAATTCCTCCATAACGGTAGGTAAGCCCTGGTTCGGAATACTGAGTCGTGGCGTGGAACGCGGCACCGGTAGCCTTGACCGCGTGATTGACCTTCGCCTGCTCCGTGAGGACCCCGACCGTGTGCGCGCGTCGCAGCGCGCCCGTGGAGAGGATGTCGCGCTCGTCGACGCTCTCCTGTCTGCCGACGAGCGGCGCAGGTCGTCCGGCGTCCGCTTCGACGAGCTGCGCGCCGAGCAGAAAGCGCTCGGCAAGCTGATCCCCAAGGCCACCGGGGACGAGAAGGCCGAGCTGCTGAAGAAGGCCGGCCAGCTCGCCGCCGACGTCAAGGCGGCCGACGCCGAGCGCGACGCGGCCGACGCCGAGACCCAGGAGCTCCTGCTCCGGCTCGGCAACCTCGTCCACCCCGACGTCCCGGTCGGCGGCGAGGAGGACTTCGTCACGCTGGAGACCCACGGCACGATCCGCGACTTCGCCGCCGAGGGCTTCGAGCCCAAGGACCACCTGGAGCTCGGCCAGCTCCTCGGCGCGATCGACGTGGAGCGCGCGGCCAAGGTCTCCGGTTCCCGCTTCTACTTCCTCACCGGCATCGGCGCCCTGCTGGAGCTGGCCCTGGTGAACGCGGCGATCGCCCAGGCGACGGCAGCCGGCTTCACCCCGATGCTGCCCCCGGCGCTGGTCCGCCCGCAGGCGATGGCCGGCACGGGCTTCCTCGGCCAGGCCGCCCAGGACGTCTACCACCTCGACAAGGACGACCTCTTCCTGGTCGGCACGTCGGAGGTGCCGCTGGCGGCGTACCACATGGACGAGATCATCGACGCCGACCGGCTGCCGCTGCGCTACGCGGGCTTCTCGCCCTGCTTCCGCCGCGAGGCCGGCTCGCACGGCAAGGACACGCGGGGCATCTTCCGCGTGCACCAGTTCGACAAGGTCGAGATGTTCTCCTACGTCAACCCGGAGGAGTCGCAGGAGGAGCACGGGCGGCTGCTGGAGTGGGAGAAGCAGTGGCTGTCGTCACTGGAGCTGCCGTTCCGGGTCATCGACGTCGCCTCGGGTGACCTGGGCGCCTCGGCCACGCGCAAGTTCGACTGCGAGGCCTGGATCCCGACCCAGGGCAAGTACCGCGAGCTGACGTCGACCTCGGACTGCGGCGAGTTCCAGTCCCGGCGCCTGCACATCCGGGCCCGCGACGGCAAGACCGTCCGCCCGCTGGCGACGCTCAACGGCACGCTGTGCGCGGTGCCCCGCACGATCGTCGCGCTCCTGGAGAACCACCAGATGGCCGACGGCTCCGTGTACGTGCCGAAGGTGCTGCGTCCCTACCTCGGCGGCCGGGAGGTCCTGGAACCGGTGGCCAAGTGAGCGCCGCCGCCCCGGCGTTCCCCTACAAACTGATCGCGACCGACCTCGACGGAACGCTCCTGCGTGGCGACGAGTCGGTGTCGGGGCGCACCCGTGAGGCGCTCGGGGCGGCCGCCGCGGCGGGTGCCGCGCACATCGTCGTCACCGGGCGTGCGGTCCCCTGGACCCGGCACATCCTGGACGAACTCGGCTACCGGGGTCTCGCGGTGTGCGGCCAGGGGGCCCAGGTGTACGACGTCGGGGAACACCGTCTGCTGACATCGGTGACCCTGGACCGTCAGCTGGCGGGTGTGGCCCTGGCCAAGATCGAGGCGGAGGTCGGCCCGCTGTACCTGGCGGCGAGCCGCGACGGTCTGGACGGCGAGGTCCTGGTGGGACCGGGCTACGCGCTCACGGGCAAGCTCCCGGCGACCCCGTTCACCGAGGCGTCGGACCTGTGGAGCGCCCCGTTGAACAAGATCTACGTCCAGCACCCGACCCTGACGGACGACGAACTGGCCGAGGTGGCCCGGCAGACCGCGGGCGGCTTCGTCACGGTGACCATGGCGGGCGAGGGCATCGTCGAACTCCTCCCCCTCGGCCTGTCCAAGGCCACGGGCCTGTCCCTGGCGGCACGCCGCCTGCGGGCCAGGGCCGCGGACACCATCGCCTTCGGCGACATGCCCAACGACATCCCGATGTTCGCCTGGGCGGCGCGCGGCGTGGCGATGGCCAACGCCCATGAGGAACTGAAGGCGGTGGCCGACGAGGTGACGACCTCGAACGAGGAGGACGGCATCGCGGTGGTGCTGGAGCGGCTGCTGGGCTAGGGGGTGTCGTTCGGATCACCCCGGGTCCGCTACGCACCGTCGCCGTCACCCGGCGCGGCACGCGTGACCCGAGCCGAGTACCCGGTCAAGGTCACGGCGACAGCGTCTCGTGGAGGATGCACGGATCGAACGTGCGCGGGGATCACCCCGACCACGGCTTGAACCAAGCCGGTGCCTTGCCACTCGGCCAATCCTCCGGGTGGGCGGCCCACGCGACGAACGCATCGCGTGCTCGAAGCGGCCGCCCCGGGCAGCTCCCCGTGCGGGGCGGGCTCGACGGAGGGTAACGACTACTCCGGAGCCCGCCGCGGGCTGCCCTGACGGGAGCTGGGCGTACTGTCGTGCATGGACATCGCCCGGCTCCACTCCCTGTACGTGGCGCCGGTCCGATCCGGCGTCGTGGACACCACCACTGTGCCGTCACAACGACTTCGGCGCCACCGAATTAGCCTGCTTCCGAGCCGGGTCAGCCCCGCCGCCACCTGCGCCGACGCACCTTGCTGAAGAACCACCCGGCGGGCGGCTCGTCGGAACGCCACGGCTGCGGCTCGGGCTCCTCACGGCGCCAGCGCGCGGCGAGCATCCGTGCCCGCGCGGACGGCTCGGCGGTCTCGGCGGACCGCACGAAACCCTCGTCCAGGACGACGTCGTCCCACGTGTCCCCGGCCCGCCCGCGACCGTCGCTCTCCGGTATCTCGCCTGCCATCTCCGTCCTCCTGGCCGTCCGTCCGCATTGCCCAGTGTGCCCGGACAGAGGTGAAGTCCCCGTCAAGGCCGGTGGGAGCCCATCGGCTCCCACCGGGACCGTCACTCCTCGCCGGCCAGCGTCAGCGACCGCAGTTTCTGCCCGGCGTACCAGGTGGCCAGTACGGTCACCGTCACCAGCAGCACGGTCGCCGTCGGCAGCCCGACGTCCGAGGTCACCAGATCCCCGCCGGCCACCTTGTGGGCCACGGCCAGCGCCCACTGCTGCACGCTGAGCGTGCGCGCGCCGGGCACCAGCGAGCCGAACAGCGCCTCCCAGACGAGTGCGTAGACCAGTCCGAAGACCACCGCGTGCCGCGAGACCGTGCCGAGCAGGAGGAAGAGCGCCGCGTAGGCGATCGAGGCAACCAGTGCGGCCACGGTGTAGGCCACTGCGATCTGCTGGCCGTTGCCGTTGAGGATCAGTCCGGCGACGAACGTCGGCACCGCCGAGAACACCATCGTGACCGCGATCGCCACGATCAGCTTGGTGAAGATGATCGTGGGCCGCTTCAGCGGCTTGGACAGCAGGTATACCACCGAACCGTCGTCGATCTCGGGCCCTATCGCGCCGGTGCCCGCGATGACGCCGATGATCGGCACCATGGTGGCGAGCGCGAGTCCGCCCAGGACGTTCACGGCCGTCTGATCGTCGGCGCCGGCGAGGGCACGCACTGCGACGGCGATGACGATCAGCAGCAGCGGAAGCGCGCCGAGGATGAGGGCCCGGCGACGGCCGAGCAGGGCCCGGTAGGTGAGCCGGGCGACTGTGGGGTCGTACATCTTTGGCCTCCTACGCCGCGACCAGGTACGAGAAGACGGATTCAAGCGACTCGTCGGACGGCGAGACCGTGTACAGCCGGATGCCGTGGTCCCGGGCCACCCTGGGCAGCAGGGCGGTGAACCGGCCGAAGTCGACGGCCTGGATGCGCAGGGCGCCCTCGGCGAGGTCGACCTCGATGCCGGACGTCGACGGATCGGCGATCAGCGCGGCCGCCAGCGCGCGGTCGTCGCTGGAGCGCACCAGGTACCGGTGCGGGCGGTCGGTCATCAGCCGGCGGATCTTGCGGAAGTCGCCGCTGGCCGCGTGCCGCCCCGCGACGACGACCTCGATGTGCCAGGCGAGCTGCTCGACCTCCTCCAGGATGTGGGAGGAGAACAGCACCGTGCGGCCCTCGTCACCCATCCGCTTCAGCAGGTCCATCAACTGCATGCGCTGGCGCGGGTCCATGCCGTTGAACGGTTCGTCGAGCAGCAGCAGGGAGGGGTCGTGCACGAGTGCGGAGGCCATCTTCACGCGCTGCCGCATGCCCTTGGAGTACGTGGCGATCTTCCGGTCCTGCGCGTACTCCATCTCGACCGTGGCCAGCGCCCGCTGGGCGGCCTTGGCGCCCAGGCCGTGCAGCTCGGCGTTGGCGACGACGAACTCGCGACCGGTGAGGAAGTCGTACATCGCCTCCCGCTCGGGGACGATGCCGATGTGCCGGTAGATGTCCTCGTTGCGCCACACCGGCTGCCCGTCGAGCGTGACGGTGCCGGCGGAGGGGGCGAGGAAGCCGGCCATCATGTTGATCAGGGTGGACTTCCCGGCGCCGTTGGGACCGAGCAGGCCGGTGACGCCGGGGCCGATCGTCATGGTGATGTCGTTGACGGCGACCACGTTGCCGAACCAGCGGGAGACGTGGTCGATGGAGAGCGTGGTCACAGTCCCACCTTCCGGTAGCGGCGCAGGAGGAGGCCGTAGCTGGCGGCGATGACACCGAGGACGACGAGGACGTAGACCACGCCTTCCGCGGTCGTCGGGGCGACGCTCCCGGGGTTGCGGGCGGTCGCGCCCAGGAAGGCCGACTGCAAACCGTCGATGAGCGTGACGGGCGAGAACAGGCCGATCCAGGGGATCACGCCGGTGTTGCTCTGCGCGTCGGCGATGGCCTGGAGCACGGACACCGCGCCGTAGGAGATGGTCAGCACGGCGATGACGGCCGCGATGCCGAAGCCACGGCGCGGGGTGACCGAGGCGATGACCAGGCCGATGCCGGCGAAGAGCAGTGAGAGCAGTGCCACGGAGACGAGCCCCTGGGCGAATCCCTTGGTCTGGTGCGCGAAGTCGAGCTTGGCCAGCAGCGCGCCCACATAGAGCACCAGCAGCGGGGCGGCGGTCAGGATGAACAGCGCCGAGGCCAGCGCCGCGTACTTGGCGCGGACGTAGTCGGCGGTCTCGATGGGGCGCGAGAAGTACAGCGGCACCGTCTTGAAGCGCAGGTCCCGCGAGACGGACTGGGGTGCCTGCGAGGCGACGTAGAGGCTGATGACGGCCTGCATGAGGATCGCGTAGCGCGTGTACTCGACGGGCAGTTCCTTCGCCTTGGTGGCGACGGCCACGGCCACCATGATGGCCGCGGGCACGCACATCACGATGAACAGCAGGATCGGCAGCACCTTCGACTTCACCGAGCGGCCGAGGCCGTAGGCACCGCGCAGCGACTGCGAGTAGAGCGAGCGGCGGGCGTAGGCGCGGCCGAGACGGGGGCCGTCGTAGGTGCGGTAGCCGATGTTGTGGATGCGGGTCTGGTCACCCGGCGGGGTCGCTGCGGTGTGCTCAACTGCCATGGCCGACGGCCTCCTTCCGCTGGGCGTCGCTGTCCTTGAAGACTTCCGAGATGTGGTGCCGTCGCTGCTCCATGCGCACCAGGCCGAGGCCGAGCTCGGCGACCACGTCGCGCACCAGGTCGTAGGTCTCCTCGCCCTGGGCGGTCAGCAGCAGCATGTGGCCCGCGCCGGGCAGTCCGCTGCCGTCCTCGGTGGTCACCCCGCGCGCGTGGAGCGCGTCGCGCACCGCGCGGGTGCCGTCCGGGTGCTCGTCGCTGTCGGTGACCTCGACGGCGAGGGTGGTCGTGGTCTGTGTGAAGTCCGTGGTAGAGCTGGAGCGCAGGAGCTTGCCGCCGTCGATGACGACGACGTGGTCGCAGGTGCGCTCCAGCTCGCCCAGCAGATGTGAGGTGACCAGGACCGAGATGCCGAAGTCGGTGTGGATACGGCGGATCAGGCCGAGCATGTCGTCGCGGCCGACCGGGTCCAGGCCGTTGGTCGGCTCGTCCAGGAAGACCAGCTGCGGGTCGTGCACCAGGGCCTGGGCCAGCTTCACCCGCTGCTTCATGCCGGTCGAGTAGCCGCCGATGGGGCGGTAGCGCTCCTCGTACAGGCCGACGTGGCGCAGCGTGTCCGCAGTGCGCTCGCGCGCGGCGGTGGGCGGCAGGCCGGACATGCGCGCCATGTGGACGACGAACTCGGTGGCCGAGACGTCCGGCGGCAGGCAGTCGTGCTCCGGCATGTAGCCGACACGCTCGCGGATGGCGGCGCCCTTGGTGGCGACGTCCAGGCCGAGCACCTCGGCGCGGCCCTCCGTGGCGGGGGACAGACCCAGCAGTATCTTGATCAGTGTGGACTTGCCGGCTCCGTTGGCGCCGACCAGTCCGGTCACACCGGGTCCGACGTCCACAGAGAGCCGGTCAAGTGCGGTCACCCGGGGGAACCGCTTGCTCAGGCTTTCGGTCGCGATCACAGTCACATCTTCGACAGTAGTGACGCGGGCCACGCCAGTCGTCAGACCGCAGAGCCGTCTTGGAGTCCGACTCCAGTATTACGGGGGCCCTAGGGGTCACACCCTCAGGTCTCACGCGCTCCCGGTACCACCGGCCTGCCATGCACCACTATTGACGCGTGGTCTAACAACTGGAACAGTCGCCAGGGCCGTCCGGGTCCGACAGCGAAACAGCGGCACGGGCGCGAAGTTCCAGGAGATCCTGGTGGTGACCGACTCCGGGATCCGCAGCTGACCGACTCCGGGATCGGGAGCTGACCGACTCCCGGATCCGGAGCTGACCGACTCCCGGATCCGGACCTGACCGACTCCCGGATCCAGGAGAACGCCTTCTTTGCGGACGACGATGCCGCACATGCGGCGCTGGGCGGAGGAGATGTGACGACGCTGAAGGGCGCGCGGGAACGCTGGGTGAGGACCGGCGGGGTCGAGCTGTGCGTGGCCGAGCTGGGGGACCCGAGGCAGCCGACGGTCGTCCTGGTGCACGGCTATCCGGACAGCAAGGAGGTCTGGTCGGAGGTGGCCGAGCGCCTCGCAGGGCGCTTCCACGTCGTGCTCTACGACGTCCGGGGACACGGGCGTTCCACGGCACCCCGGCCGCTGCGCGGCGGCTTCACACTGGAGAAGCTCACGGACGACTTCCTGGCGGTCGTGGACGCCGTCAGCCCGGACCGGCCGGTGCACCTGGTCGGGCACGACTGGGGCTCGGTGCAGTCCTGGGAGTTCGTCACCGTACGGCGCACCGAGGGCCGGATCGCCTCCTTCACGTCGATGTCCGGGCCGTCTCTCGACCATTTCGGCCACTGGATCGACCGGCGCCTGAAGCGCCCCACCCCGCGCCGGGTCGGCCAGCTCCTCGGCCAGGGCGCCAAGTCCTGGTACGTGTACCTGCTGCACACACCCGCGCTGCCCGAACTGGCCTGGCGCGGTCCGCTGGGCAGGCGCTGGCCGAAGATCCTCCGGCGCGTCGAGAAGGTTCCCGGCAGCGACTACCCGACCTCGTCGCTCCCCGAGGACGCAGCGCACGGCACCTGGCTGTACCGGGACAACGTGCGGGCCCGGCTGCGCAGGCCGCGCACGGACGCCTACGCGCACGCGCCCGTGCAGCTCATCACACCGCTGCAGGACGCGTTCCTGTCGGAGAAGCTCTACGACGACCTGGAGCGGTGGACGCCGCAGTTGGTGCGCCGCACGCTCCCCGCCCAGCACTGGATCCCTCGCACCCGTCCCGACCAGCTGGCGGCCTGGATCACGGAGTTCGCGACCGCCGCGGAGGGCGGTCGGCCGGTGCCCGCCGCCACCGGCAGGTACGCCGACCGCTACGGCGGCCGGCTCGTGCTGGTCACCGGCGCGGGCAGCGGCATCGGGCGGGCCACGGCGTTGGCGTTCGCCGAGGCCGGGGCGCGCGTGGTGGCCGTCGACCGGGACGCGGAGGCCGCGGCCCGCACCGCCGAGCTGTCCCGGCAGGCCGGTGCGCCGGCCGCCTGGGCGGAACCGGCCGACGTGTCCGACGAGCAGGCCATGGAGAAGCTCGCCGAGAAGGTCGCCGCCGAGTACGGCGTGGTGGACGTGCTGGTGAACAACGCCGGCATCGGCCTCTCCGGCTCGTTCTTCGACACCACCCCGGAGGACTGGAAGAAGGTCCTCGACGTCAACGTGTGGGGCGTCATCCACGGCTGCCGCCTCTTCGGACGGCAGATGGCCGAGCGCGCGCAGGGCGGGCACATCGTCAACATCGCCTCCGCGGCGGCCTACCAGCCCTCGAAGGCGCTGCCCGCGTACAGCACCTCCAAGGCGGCGGTGCTGATGCTCAGCGAGTGCCTGCGCGCCGAACTGGCCGGGCAGGGCATCGGCGTGACCGCCATCTGTCCTGGCTTCGTCAACACCAACATCACCTCGACGGCACGCTTCGCCGGTGTCGACGCCGAGGAGGAGAAGCGCCGGCAGCAACGCACCGCGCGGCTGTACGGGCTGCGCAACTACCCTCCGGAAAAGGTCGCCGCCGCGATCCTGCGCGCGGTCGCCCGCAACGAGGCGGTGGTACCGGTGACGCCCGAGGCCCGTGTCTTCCACGCGCTGTCCCGCTTCAGCCCACGGGCGCTGCGAAGGCTGGCACGCATGGAGCCGCCGTTGTGATCGACTGCCGGGACCGACTCCGTCGGCCACGGTGACAACTGCCTTGAGAAGAGCGGCGGTTGTCCACAGTTTCAGCGATTCACCTGTGGATAACCCCCGTTTGTTGTGGACCAAACCTCCGCGGATAAATGAACTGCGTGACCCTCGTCTCTCCCGGCAGGCTGGTGGGATGGACGAAAGACGCACCGTGAAGGTGTCGAAATACCTGTCGAAGCACCTGCGCCACCAGCCGGAGCGCATCGGACTGACCCTGGACGAGGGCGGCTGGGTCGGGATCGACTCCCTGATCGCGGCGGCGGCCGCCCACGGCTTCCGGTTCACGCGCGAGGAACTGGACCATGTGGTCGCCACCAACGACAAGCGGCGCTTCGCGATCGAGGGTGGCCGGATCCGCGCCAGCCAGGGCCACAGCACCGAGGTCGACCTCGGACTGCCGGCGGCGACCCCGCCGCCGTACCTCTACCACGGGACCGTGACAGGCGGCCTGGCGGCGATCCGTGCCGAGGGGCTGCGGCCGATGAACCGCCACGACGTCCATCTGTCGCCCGACCGGGAGACCGCCACCCGCGTGGGCGCCCGCCGCGGGCGCCCGGTCGTGCTCGGCGTGGACGCCGCCGCCATGCACCGCGACGGCCATGTCTTCCACGTGAGCGCCAACGGAGTCTGGCTGACAAAGGCGGTGCCCCCGCAGTACCTGCGGTTTCCCCGCAACCGCTGACCCCGTTCCGTCGTGATCAGCGGTATGGACCATTTGCCGACCACCGAAGCCGCCGTCACCGCCTGCCGGGCGATCGCCGTCGGGTACGCGCGCGAGATCGAGGTGACCCACGACATCGGCGCGGACCAGACCTCACGCCGCAGCGCCGCGGGAGTCGGCGTCACGACCGACCCGGACGGTTCGCTCCCGCACGAGGCGTTCGTCGAGTTCGGCGGCGTGCCGCGGGTGACCGTGCGCCTCTACCCGGAGGACGACGCCCTGATCACCGTCGAGGGCGTCGAGTGTCCGGATCTGCCCCGCGACGATGTACCCGCCTTTCTGCGCTCCGTCTTCGGGGACCTGGCGTACGTGAAGGTGCGCCGCTTCCCACCGGGCTGTCAGCTGGTCGTGCCGATGCCCGGCGACCGCGCGCACAAGGAACGGATCCCGGTGATCACGCTCACTCCGTGGCTGAGCCGTCGCACACGGTGACCGTTTCACGTGAAACACCTACGGCACTTACGCTCGGGCTCATGAGTCTGCGTCTGAGCACCGTGATCCTCCCGTACCGCCGCTGGCACGAGGGCGGCCGTTCGGCATGGACGCGTGCCGAACAGCTCGGCTTCCACACCGCCTACACCTACGACCACCTGTCCTGGCGCAGCTTCCGGGACGGCCCGTGGTTCGGCGCGGTGCCGACGCTGACCGCCGCCGCGGCCGTGACCGACCGGCTGCGCCTGGGGACGCTGGTGACCTCGCCGAACTTCCGGCACCCGGTCACCCTCGCCAAGGAGCTGATCTCTCTCGACGACATCTCCGGTGGCCGGATCAACCTCGGCATCGGCGCGGGCGGTACCGGCTTCGACGCGACCGCGCTCGGTCAGGAGCCGTGGAGTCCGCGTGAGCGGGCCGACCGCCTGGCCGAGTTTGTTCCGCTGCTCGACCGGCTGCTGACCGAGGACGCGGTGTCGTACGAGGGCACCTTCTACTCGGCGCACGAGGCGCGCAACATCCCCGGCTGTGTACAGCGTCCCCGGCTGCCGTTCGCCGTGGCCGCCACGGGCCCGCGCGGCCTGCGGATCGCCGCGCGGTACGGGCAGGCATGGGTGACGACGGGCGACCCGAAGCTGTACAAGAACGGCACCCCGCAGCAGTCGGTCCAGGCCCTGCACGGGCAGGCCGAAAAGCTGGCCCAGGCGTGTGCCGAGACCGGCCGGGACGTCTCCTCTCTCGACAAGATCCTGCTGACCGGCTTCACGCCGGACCGCGGGCGTCCGCTGGAGTCCCTCGACGCCTTCGTGGACTTCGCAGGCCGGCACCAGGAGCTGGGCTTCACCGAGATCGTGATCCACTGGCCGATCCCCGACTCGGACTTCGCCGCCGACGAGAAGGTGTTCGAGCAGATCGCCATGGAGGCCGTCGCCCAGCTGGGGTGACCTCTCACCTGTGCGGAGTCGCGCACGGCCGTGCAGGCGCATACGTGACAATGGCCGGGTGACCTCAGCGACTCGACAGCCCGAGACCCCGCCCGCCGCTCTTCCGCCGCGGCTGATCGCCACTGATCTCGACGGAACTCTGCTGCGGGACGACAAGTCGGTGTCCCCCCGCACGATCGCCGCCCTGGCCGCCGCCGAGGAGGCGGGCATCGAGGTCTTCTTCGTCACCGGTCGCCCGGCCCGCTGGATGGACGTGGTCAGCGACCATGTGCACGGCCACGGCCTGGCGATCTGCGGCAATGGCGCCGCCGTGGTCGACCTGCACGGCGGCCCCAGCGCCCACCGCTTCGTGAAGGTGCGGGACCTGGCACGGGAGAACGCCCTGGACGCCGTGCGGCTGGTCCGCGAGGCGGCGCCGGGCACGGTGTACGCGGTCGAGCAGACTTACGGCTTCTACCAGGAGCCGGAGTATCCGAAGCTGCACATGGAGATACCGGACAGCCTCGCTCCGGCCGAGGAACTGCTGGCGCCGGGCGGGGCCGGTGCCGGTCAGCCGATCCTGAAGATCCTCGCCTACCACCCCACGCTCGACCCCGACGCCTTCCTCACCCTCGCGCGCCTCGCCGTCGGGGACCGGGCCACGATCACCCGGTCCAGCCCCAGCGCCCTGCTGGAGATCAGCGGCCCCGGAGTCTCCAAGGCCAGCACACTCGCCCTGTGCTGTGCCGAGCGGGGCATCTCACACGAGGAGGTCGTCGCTTTCGGAGACATGCCGAACGACGTCGAGATGCTCACCTGGGCAGGCCGGTCCTACGCCATGGGCAACGCACATCCGGACGTCATCGCCGCAGCGTCCGGCCGTACCGTCGCCAACAACGACGACGGGGTCGCCGTCGTGATCGAACGAATGCTGGCCGATCGGCTCTGACCCAGGGACGCTCGGCTCCGCTCCAGGCCGTCGGCGTGGCGCAGCAGCCGGGTCGCCCGGAGTCAGCGCGTCCCCGCGAGCAGCTCGGTCTCCCTCTCACGCTCGATCATCCCCAGGAGCGGTCCCGGCACGGTGGCCAGCTCCGCGTACGGGCCCCGCTGCACCACGCGCCCCTCGTCCAGCACGATCACCTCGTGGACGGCCTCCAGCCCCGCCAGCCGGTGCGTGATGAAGAGCGTCGTACGGCCCTCGGTGGCGGCCAGCAGATCGGCGGTGAGCGCATCGGCCGTCGGCAGGTCGAGATGCTCGGCGGGCTCGTCGAGCACCAGGACCGGGAAGTCGGCGAGCAGCGCACGGGCGAGCGCCAGCCGCTGCCGTTGTCCGCCGGACAGCCGCGCGCCGTGTTCCCCGACGAGTGTGTCGAGTCCGTCGGGCAGAGTGTCGGCCCAGTCGAGCAGCCGGGCCCGCGCGAGGGCGTCCCGCAGCTCGGCCTCGGACGCGTCCCGCTTCGCCAGGAGCAGGTTCTCCCGCACCGAGCTGTCGAAGAGGTGCGCGTCCTGAGCGCACAGTCCTACGAGCCGTCGTACGTCGTCGCCGTCCACGGCGTACGCGTCGACCCCGCCCAGTGTGTAGGCGCCCGCCTCCGCGTCGAGGAAGCGCAGCAGCACCTGGGCGAGCGTCGTCTTGCCCGACCCGGACGGCCCGACCACGGCGATCCGGCGGCCCTGCCGAAGCGTCAGGTCCACCCCGGCGAGCGCGTCCCGTTCCTGTCCGAGATGCCGGGCGGTCAGGCCCTTGACGGTGAGCGGAAACGGCGAGACGGGTGCCTGCCGGGGCCGCTCCGGCTCGCGGACGGGCTCGGGGGCGTCCAGGACCTCCTGCACGCGCTCCGCGCTCCTGCGCACCCGCTGCCGGTACTGCACGGCGAGCGGCATGCCGAGAACTGCCTCGAAAGCGGCCAGGGGGGTGAGTACCACGACGGCCATGGCCACGCCGCCCAGCCGCCCGTCGGCGACCGCCCGGGCGCCCACCAGAGCCGCCGCCGCGACGGTCAGCCCGGAGACCAGCGCGGTGAGCCCGTCGCCGAGGGCGGTGGCGGCAGCGGCCCGGGCGGCAATCCGGGTGAGCACCGTGTCGGCCTGCCGCGCCTCGCCGGTACGGGCGGGCAGCGCGCCGGCGACGGTCAGTTCGGCGGTCCCCGTGAGCAGGTCGGTCACCCGGGTCGCCAGCGCCCCGCGTGCGGGGGCCAGTCGGCGCTCGGCACGCCGGGCAACGGCACCCGTGACCAGCGGGACACCGGCCCCGGCCGCAAGCAGTCCGGCGGCGAGCACCGCCCCGGCCTCGGGCAGCAGCCAGGCGGTGAAGGCGACGGAGGACGCCGACACGGTCACCGCGGCGCCTGCGGGCAGCAGCCAGCGCAGCCAGTAGTCCTGCAGCGCGTCCACGTCGGCGACCAGCCGGGTCAGCAGATCACCCCGTCGGGTCCCGCGCAGCCCGGCGGGCGCCAGCCGCTCCAGCCGCCGGTAGACGGCCACCCGGGTGTCGGCCAGCATCCGCAGCACCGCGTCGTGGGACACCAGCCGCTCGGCGTACCGGAAGACGGCCCGGCCGATGCCGAAGGCCCGGGTCGCGGTGACGGCCACCATGAGATAGAGCACGGGCGGCTGCTGCGAGGCCCGTGAGATCAGCCAGCCGGAGGTGGCCATCAGGCCGACGGCGCAGCCCAGTGCCAGGCTGCCGAGCAGCAGCGCGAGGGCGAGACGCCCCCTCCGTGGGCCGGACATCGCGCGAACCCGGGCGAGCACGCCACGGGCGGCCGTCGTGACCTCGTTCCCGGGTTCGGACGACGTGGCGACCCCGGGTTCGGACGACGTGGCGACGCCACCGGGCTCCACCTCGACCGAGCGCGCCTGGGAGCCCCTGGTCGCCGTCCGCAGGGGAGCGTGGGACTCGACGTCCTCGATCCGTACCACCCGGTCCGCCACACCCAGCAGCGCCGGCCGGTGCACCACGAGCAGCACCGTGCGCCCGGCCGCCAGCCGCCGCACCGCTTCCACGATCTGGGCCTCGGTCGCCCCGTCCAGTGCCGCCGTCGGTTCGTCGAGCAGCAGGACGGGCCGGTCCGCGAGGAAGGCCCGGGCGAGCGCGAGCCGTTGCCGCTGTCCGGCGGACAGCCCTGCCCCGTCCTCGCCGAGCACGGTGTCCATGCCCAAGGGCAGGGCGTCGACGAACTCCAGCGCCCCGGCATCGTCGAGCGCCCGCCGTACGGCGGCATCGTCCGCGTCGGGCTTTGCGAGCCGTACGTTCCCGGCGATCGTCCCGGCGTACAGGTGCGGCCGCTGCGGCACCCAGGCGACGCGGGACCGCCACTGTTCCAGGTCGGCCTCGGCGAGATCGGCTCCGCCGACCCGGACGAGCCCCTCGGTGGGCCGGACGAAGCCGAGGAGCACGTTCAGCAGCGTTGACTTGCCCGCGCCGCTCGGCCCGACGAGCGCGACCGCCTCGCCGGACTCTACGGTGAAGGACACGTCCGTCACGGCGGCCGCGGACCGCCCGGGGTACCGGACGGTCACGCCCTCGAAGGCCACGGCTCCCGGGACAACGGGCTTGGTGCCCGACTGCGGCACCGGAGTCTCCAGTACGGCGAAGATCTCCTCGGCCGCGGCCAGCCCCTCCGCCGCCGCGTGGTACTGCGCGCCCACCTGCCGCAGCGGCAGATACGCCTCGGGCGCGAGCACGAGAATCACCAGGCCGACATACAGGTCCATGTCGCCGTCGACGAGCCTCATGCCGATCGTCACGGCGACCAGGGCCACGGACAGCGTGGCGAGCAGTTCCAGCGCGAACGAGGAGAGGAAGGCGATCCGCAGGGTCCGCATGGTCGCCCGCCGGTACTCGCCGGTGATGCGCCGGATCGACTCCGCCTGGGCCTTGGCCCGGCCGAACACCTTGAGGGTGGGCAGTCCCGCGACCACGTCCAGGAAGTGGCCCGACAGCCGAGACAGCAACCGCCACTGCCGGTCCATCCGGGACTGGGTGGCCCAGCCGATCAGCACCATGAAGAGCGGAATGAGCGGCAGGGTGCCGACGATGATGGCCGCCGAGACCCAGTCCTCGGTGACGATCCGGGCCAGCACCGCCACCGGGACGACCACGGCGAGGCCCAACTGCGGCAGGTAGCGCGAGAAGTAGTCGTCCAGGGCGTCGATGCCCCGCGTGGCCAGGGCGACCAGCGAGCCGGTCCGCTGCCCGCCCAGCCATCCTGGACCGAGCGCCGCGGCACGCTCCAGCAGCCGTCCCCGCAGTTCGGACTTCACGGCCGCGCTCGCCCGGTGCGCGGCGAGCTCGGTCAGCCAGGCGACCAGCGCACGGCCGCAGGCGACGGCCGCCAACAGCAGTAGGGGAGTGCGCAGTTCGGCAACCGGCATCCGGTGCTGGAAGGCACCGACCACCACCTCGGCGATGAGCATGGCCTGCGCGATGACCAGTCCCGCGCCGAGGGCACCCAGGCCGACGACCGCCGTCAGGAAGAACCGGGTGGCACGGGCGTACCGGAGGAGACGCGGATCGATCGGTTTCACGTGAAACATGCCCTTCGGTCCAAGGGGTGCGTTTCACGTGAAACGCACCCCGGTCGGACTCAGTGCGCGGCTTCGGCGATGTGCTGTGTGCCGATCCGCTTGCGGAAGACCCAGTAGGTCCAGCCCTGGTAGAGCAGGACGATCGGCGTGGCGATCGCCGCGCACCAGGTCATGATCTTCAGGGTGTACGGGCTCGACGACGCGTTGGTGACGGTCAGGCTCCACTGCTCGTTCAGCGAGGACGGCATGACGTCCGGGAAGAGCGACAGGAAGAGCATGGCCACGGCGGCCACGATGGTGAGGCCGGACAGGGCGAACGACCACCCTTCCCGTCCTGCCTGGTTCGCCACGAGCGCGGCCACCAGGGAGACCACGGCCACGATCAGCGCCACCAGACTCCTGCCGTTACCCGTGTCGGCCTGTGTCCACAGCAGGAAGGCCAGCGCGACGACGGCCGTCAGCAGCCCCACACGCAACGCCAGTGCCCGCGCCCGCTCCCGGATGTCCCCGACGGTCTTGAGAGCCGTGAACACGGCACCGTGGAAGGTGAACAGGGTCAGGGTCACCAGTCCGCCGAGGAGCGCGTACGGGTTGAACAGGTCCCCCACGTTCCCGACGTACTCGAAGTGCTGATCGATCTTCACGCCCCGCACGATGTTGCCGAAGGCCACGCCCCACAGGAACGCCGGCACGAGCGAGCACCAGAAGATCGCGGTCTCCCAGTTGCGCTGCCACTTCTCCTCGGGCCGCTTGGCCCGGTACTCGAAGGCGACGCCCCGCACGATCAGGCAGACCAGGATGGTCAGCAGCGGCAGGTAGAAGCTGGAGAAGAGCGTGGCGTACCACTCGGGGAAGGCGGCGAAGGTCGCGCCGCCCGCGGTCAGCAGCCAGACTTCGTTGCCGTCCCAGACGGGGCCGATGGTGTTGATCAGCACGCGCTTCTCGGGCCGGTTCCGGGCCAGCAGCTTGGTGAGGATGCCGATGCCGAAGTCGAAACCCTCCAGGAAGAAGTAGCCGGTCCACAGGACGGCGATGAGGACGAACCAGACGTCGTGCAGTTCCATGACTGTGCAGCTCCCTCGGCCTAGTACGAGAAGGCCATCGGCTTGTCGGCGTCACGGGAGTCGCCGCCGATCTTCGTGGGCGGGTTCAGATCGGCCTCCGTCAGCTCGGGCGGACCGGCCTTGACGTACTTCGCGAGCAGCTTGACCTCGACCACGGCCAGGGCGGCGTAGAGCAGCGTGAAGACGGTCATCGAGGTGAGGACCTCGGCCTGGGAGACACCGGGGGAGACCGCCTGCCGGGTCTGCAGTA
The DNA here is from genome assembly GCF_040646295.1 of Streptomyces sp. NPDC046197. Taxonomy (NCBI): domain Bacteria; kingdom Bacillati; phylum Actinomycetota; class Actinomycetes; order Kitasatosporales; family Streptomycetaceae; genus Streptomyces; species Streptomyces sp. NPDC046197. Next base: position 77,128 of record NZ_JBEYZY010000001.1, read on the forward strand.
CGCCGTAGACGACCCACGGCTGGCGACCCATCTCGGTGAAGATCCAGCCCCAGGAGTTGGCGATCAGCGGGAAGGCCAGGGTCCAGACCGCGATCCGCCAGTACCAGGTGGTGAGCTGGGGGCCCAGTGCCTTGTTCGGGAGCAGGACCAGGTGCGGCACCTCGTCCTCGCCCACCCGCAGATGCCGCGGCAGCATGAACTTCTTGCGGGTCAGCCAGAGGCCGGCCAGGCCGATGCCGAAGGACGCCATGCCGAAGCCGATCATCCAGCGGAAGCCCCAGAAGGCGACGGGGATGTTGGGCCGGTAGTCGCCCGGCCCGAACTTCTGCTGCTCGGCCTTGTTCACGTCGTTGATGCCGGGGACATAGGAGCTGAAGTCGTCGTTGGCCAGGAAGGACAGCAGGCCCGGTATCTCGACGGCAACGGTGTTGTGCCCCTTCTGCACGTCCCCGTACGCGAAGATCGAGAAGGGTGCCGGCTTCTGGCCGTCCCACAGCGCCTCGGCGGCCGCCATCTTCATCGGCTGCTGCCTGAACATGACCTTGCCGAGGACGTCGCCACTGACCGCGGTGAGCAGTCCGGCGATGACGACGGTGACCAGGCCGAGCCGCAGTGACGTCTTCATCTCGCGTACGTGCTTCTTGCGCGCGAGGTGATAGGCGGCGATTCCGACCATGAAGGCGCCACCGGTGAGGAAGGCCGCGGAGAGGGTGTGGAAGGCCTGGCTGAGAGCGGTGTTCTGGGTCAGCACGGCCCCGAAGTCGGTGAGTTCGGCGCGCCCCCTGGCCTTGTTGATGCGGTAGCCGACGGGGTGCTGCATCCACGAGTTGGCCGCGAGGATGAAATACGCCGACAGGATCGTGCCGATCGAGACCAACCAGATGCACGCGAGGTGGATCCTCTTCGGCAGCCTGTCCCAGCCGAAGATCCACAGGCCGATGAAGGTGGACTCGAAGAAGAACGCGATCAGGGCCTCGAAGGCGAGCGGGGCACCGAAGACGTCCCCGACGAAGCGGGAGTAGTCCGACCAGTTCATGCCGAACTGGAATTCCTGGACGATGCCGGTGACCACACCCATGGCGATGTTGATCAGGAAGAGCTTGCCCCAGAACTTGGTCGCTCTGAGGTACTTCTCCTTCTCCGTACGCACCCAGGCGGTCTGCAGCCCGGCCGTCAGCGCCGCCAGCGAGATCGTCAGGGGAACGAACAGGAAGTGGTAGACGGTCGTGATGCCGAACTGCCAGCGCGCCAGTGTCTCCGGCGCCAAAGCCAGGTTCACGTCGTCACTCTCCTTACGTCGCCGCGGTCACGGTGACGGTCTGCACCGGACGTAACGCGCATCACGGGAGCAATTAATTCCCGAGCTTGTGAACGCGTTCACATTCACAAGCAATTATGACGCATGGCCGTTCGAGGTCCGAGGGGTGGGGGGTCCCAAGCGGGCACAGAGGTCGCGAGGCGAGAAGTGCCGCCTTGCGAGACCCTGAGCCCGCCCCAGCCGTCGCAGGAACCGCGGGCGGCGCTCAGGCCTCCTTGCGGAACCCTTCCGCCACCTTCAGGAAGATGTCGTTCGCCTCGGCCTCCCCGATCGTCACCCGCACGCCCTCGCCCGGGAACGGCCGGATCACCACGCCCGCCTGCTCGCACGCCTCGGCAAAGGCGACAGTGCGCTCCCCCAGCCGCAGCCACACGAAGTTGGCCTGGGTCTCGGGCACCGTCCAGCCCTGCGCGTGCAGCCCCTCGACCACGCGATTGCGCTCGCACACCAGAGATCCGACCCGGCCGAGCAGTTCGTCCTCGGCCCGCAGCGAGGCGATCGCCGCCTGCTGCGCGATCGCGCTCACACCGAACGGCACCGCTGTCTTGCGCAGCGCCGCCGCCACCGGCTCGTGCGCGATCGCGAAGCCGACCCGCAGCCCGGCGAGACCGTACGCCTTCGAGAACGTGCGCAGCACGCAGACGTTGGGTCGCTCCCGGTACAGCATCACGCCGTCCGGCACCTCGGGGTCGCGGATGAACTCGCGGTAGGCCTCGTCCAGCACCACCAGCACATCGCCGGGCACCCGGTCCAGGAAGCGTTCCAGCTCGGCCCGCCGCACCACCGTGCCGGTCGGGTTGTTCGGGTTGCAGACGAAGATCAGGCGGGTGCGGTCGGTGATCGCGTCCGCCATCGCGTCCAGATCGTGCACATCACCCGGCGTCAACGGCACCTGGACCGAGCTCGCGCCGCTGATCCGGGTGATGATCGGGTACGCCTCGAAGGACCGCCAGGCGTAGATCACCTCGTCGCCGGGGCCGCTGGTGGACTGGATCAGCTGCTGGGCGACCCCGACCGAACCGGTGCCCGTCGCCACATGGGAGGCCGGCACCCCGAAGCGCTCGGCCAGCTCGTTCGTCAGGGCCGTGCACGCCATGTCCGGGTAGCGGTTGAAGGAGCAGGCGGCCTCGGTCACCGACTCCATCACTCCGGGCAGCGGGGGGTACGGGTTCTCGTTGGAGGACAGCTTGTACGCCACCGCACCCCCCGCCGCGGCGGGCTTGCCCGGCTTGTAGGTGGGGATACCCTCCAGCTCGGCGCGCAGCTTCGGGCTCGTCTCGCTCACCGCAGTCCTCCTCGTGACCACCACCGGCTTTCGAATACTGCTCACCTTATGAGGATTCGGCGCCGCTGCGTATGGGTCGGGCCGCATCGCTCTCGTGAGACCCGCAACCCCACCGGTCCCACTGGCATCAGGGGCATCACTGTACGAAGGCGTACGAATGAGGGGGCGCACTGCACATATATCTACGCGCCGGTAGCTCACGCCCTGGCGCGCATCCCTCGTGAAGGTGAGTTGAGACCTCTTCGAAACATCGCGGGGTCGGCAGGCCCATGCGCGCCACCACGCCACGTCCTGCCATCGGATCGCTTAACTTGCTTGGTTTCTAAGGCAGTTGCCAGCGATGACCATGCAGAAACGTGCCTGTCAACGCGTGCATATGCGTCCGCCCTACCCCACCTCATGAGCCCTACTATCGGCTCGCCATGACAGCAGCAGGGAAGCACCAGGTGAGCCGCGCGGAAACCTCACGGCGAGGCAGCCGGCCGGGCCGGGCGGGCATCAGAGACGTGGCCGCCGCCGCCGGAGTCTCCATCACGACCGTCTCCGACGCCCTCAACGGCAAGGGCAGGCTCCCGGACGCCACCCGACGCCACGTCCGCGAGGTCGCCGACCGGCTCGGGTACCGGCCCTCGGCCGCGGCCCGTACCCTCCGTACGGGCAAGTCGGGCCTCATCGGCCTGACCGTGACGACGTACGGGGATGAACCTTTCACCTTCACCGAGTTCGCGTACTTCGCCGAGATGGCCCGCGCCGCCACCTCGGCCGCGCTCGCCCGCGGCTACGCGCTCGTCATCCTGCCCGCGACCTCCCGCCACGACGTGTGGTCGAACGTCGCCCTGGACGGAACCGTCGTCATCGACCCCTCCGACCAGGACCCGGTCGTCAGCGAACTGGTCCGCCAGGGCTTACCGGTCGTCAGCGACGGCCGCCCGGCGGGCTCGCTCCCGGTCACCGCCTGGGTGGACAACGATCACGAGGCCGCCGTACTCGGCATCCTCGACCACCTCGCGGAGGCCGGCGCCCGGCGCATCGGTCTGCTCACCGGCACCACCACGGACACCTACACCCACCTGTCGACGACCGCCTACCTGCGCTGGTGCGAGCGCGTCGGCCAGGACCCGGTCTACGAGGCCTACCCGGCCCACGACCCGTGCGCGGGCGCCGTCGCCGCCGACCGGCTGCTCGCCCGGCCCGACCGGCCCGACGCCGTCTACGGACTGTTCGACCCCAACGGCACCGACCTGCTCGCCGCCGCCCGCCGCTACGGCCTGCGCGTCCCGGACGACCTGCTGCTCGTGTGCTGCAGCGAATCGACGGTCTACGCCAGCACCGAGCCGGCCATCACGACGCTCTCCCTCAAGCCGCGCCGCATCGGCACGGCGGTGGTCCAGCTGCTGATCGACGCCATCGAAGGGCTCGAGTCGGAACAACCGGTCGAGCAGGTCATACCGACGGAGCTGATCGTGCGCACCTCGTCCCAGCGGCGCCCGCCGCGTACGACGATCAGCCCGCCACGGACACCGGAGGGGCGGTAGGGAAGGGTCCGTGCGGCTTTCGAAGACCCGCCCAATCGGGGCGAAAGCCGCAGTGAAACGGAGTCTTGCTCCGATTCACCACCCCTGGGTCATCACATGGCGCGATCCGCATTCCTATGATGGGCCCACGACACCGCGGGCCGCTGCGACCAGGCAGTCCGAAGCGGTGCAGATGCGGCGCGATGGTGGAGGGGTCGATGACTCAGGGGGCCGGTCAGGGACCCGAGGTGGAGCGGACGGCAACGCTGCGCGACTTCCGGGTGCCCGCGTACGTGAACGAGACCGGTCCGTACGCCCATGGTGCGCACCCCGCCGAGACCGTCCGGCCGGCCGAGGAGGCCTACCCGGACGCGTACACGCCCACCGAGCGCGACCTGCCCGTCATCAACCGGGGTGACACGGTTCAGGTGACCGTCGACCCGGCCTCCGTACCGGCTCCGCAGCCGGCCAACGGCCCCGGTCCGCTGTACGTCGTCGGGGACGTGCACGGCTATCTCGACCAGCTGGTCCAGGCGCTGCAGGAGAAGGGGCTGATCGACTCCGCCGGCCGCTGGTGTGCCGGGACCGCGCGGCTGTGGTTCCTCGGCGACTTCACCGACCGCGGTCCCGACGGCATCGGCGTCATCGACCTGGTGATGCGGCTGTCCGCCGAGGCCGCCGCGGCCGGTGGCTACTGCAAGGCGCTCATGGGCAACCACGAGCTCCTGCTGCTCGGCGCCAAGCGGTTCGGCGACACGCCCGTCAACTCGGGTGCGGGCACCGCCACCTTCCAGGCGGCGTGGTTGCTCAACGGCGGCCAGAAGAGCGACATGGACCGCCTCGAGGACCACCACCTGCAGTGGATGGCCCGCCTCGACGCCGTCGAGGAGGTGGACGGCTTCCTCCTCGTGCACTCCGACACGACCGCCTACCTCGACTACGGCGACTCGATCGAGGCGGTGAACGACACCATCCGCGAGACCCTCACGCGCAACGACGCGGACGAGGTGTGGGATCTGTTCCGCAAGTTCACCAAGCGGTTCTCCTTCCGCGACGAGGGCGGCGCCGACGCCGTGCGCTCCCTGCTCGATACGTACGGCGGCACCCGCATCGTTCACGGCCACAGCCCCATTCCCTACCTGCTGGGGGAGGTCGGCTCCGAGGACGGCGAGGAAGCCGCGGGCCCCGTGGTGGAAGGACCGCATGTCTACGCCGACGGGCTCGCCATCGCCATGGACGGCGGAGTGACCATGGCCGGAAAGCTGCTGGTCCAGCGACTGCCCCTGGACGCCTGACCGTTCGACCATCGCGCCTCCCCCCGGCGGGGCCGGCGCAGGCGGGCAGGCAATTTGTGGAAACCCCCTGTCACCGCACGCCGTCACGGCTCTACCATCGGCTTATCCGTAGCAGGCTCCCCTCCGTTTCTGCCCGACGGCTCGCCGGCGTGCGAGCCCCAAGCCCTACGGAGCATCGGGGGATGCACATGAACAGCGTTCCGCAGCACCTGCTGAGCGAGGACCGCCAGGATTACGAGCGGATCCTCGATGAGGCGCTGCGCTCCGCACCACACCGCCCGGAACTGGCCGCTGTGGGACAGCGGCTCAACCCTGAACAACTGCGCACCATGGCGCTCAACGCCACCGCGTTCATCACGGCGGCCGCGGCGGCCGAGTACCAGCACTACGTGAAGGTTCGCGAGGAACTGCGCCGACCGGCGCCGTCCACCCCATCGTCCGTCCACGAGGCCGGTTCCGCCGAGCCGGGCACGGCCGCGGCGGGGCTCGCCACCACCATGGAAGAGGTCGCCGAGACCACCGGCGCAGGCGCTGTTGCCATCGTGGCCGTCCTGGCCCCGGTCCTCGCCGGCACCGCCGCGGCCATCTTCCTGCTCGTCGGCTACATCCTGAAGATGCTCGACCCGGCACCGGCGTTCGCCCAGACCATGCTCACGGCCGGCTGGGTGTTCGGCGCCGTGACCGCGGCCGCGATCCTCGTCGCCGCCGTAGGGCTGCTGCTCACCGCCCTGCGCAACCGTCCCTCGCTGGAAGGCGGACCGTCCGGCGAACTCGGCGAAGAGGTCGCGCGGGCCAGGGAGTCCTGGCACGAGGCCCTGCTGGAGCGGGGCATCCTGCCGTTTCTGCGCGATGCGCTCGCCGACCCCGGCTCCGCCGTACTGCACCGTACGGACCCGTCGACGCCGACCGGCCGTATCCCACAACTCGGCTACGACCGCCCCGGCTTCAGCAGCCCCGACGACGGAGCCCCGAGTACCCGTCCGAGCTTCTCCAGCCCCGACTTCACCAGCCCGGACTTCGGAGGACCGGAACACCAGCCGGAGTGACCGTCCTCACCGGGGCGCCCATCCCCGGTACCCGGCCCCGCCCCGAGGTGGCCGACGCCACCGGGCAGCGGCCTCCGCCCACCCGGCCCGACCGACATCCATCGGGGACAGGTCCCTTCATGGTGAGTGGATGTCGACGAGGGTGAGGGGGCAGGCCGGATGATCTGCCCCCTCGTCGGTGTCAGTCCGCAATCGGCAGATACACCCGGTTGCCGCCGGCCGCGAACTCCTTCGACTTCTGCAGCATCCCCTCGGCGATCTCCTCGGCCGTGGCGTCCTCGGCCACCGCACCACCGAACCGCTCAGTGATCGTTTGGCTGATCTTCATCGAGCAGAACTTCGGCCCGCACATGGAGCAGAAGTGGGCGGTCTTGGCCGGCTCGGCCGGAAGGGTCTCGTCGTGGAACTCCCGTGCCGTGTCCGGGTCGAGGGCCAGGTTGAACTGGTCCTCCCACCGGAACTCGAAGCGGGCGTCGGACAGCGCGTCGTCCCACTCCTGCGCCCCTGGGTGTCCCTTGGCGAGGTCGGCCGCGTGGGCGGCGATCTTGTAGGTGATGACGCCGGTCTTGACGTCGTCACGGTTGGGCAGGCCCAAGTGCTCCTTCGGCGTGACGTAGCAGAGCATGGCCGTGCCCCACCAGGCGATCATCGCGGCACCGATGCCGGAGGTGATGTGGTCGTACGCCGGCGCGACGTCCGTCGTCAGCGGGCCGAGCGTATAGAACGGAGCTTCATCGCAGATCTCCTGCTGAAGGTCGATGTTCTCCTTGATCTTGTGCATCGGGACGTGGCCCGGGCCCTCGATCATGGTCTGTACGTTGAAACGCTTGGCGATCCCGTTGAGTTCCCCGAGCGTGCGCAGCTCCGCGAACTGCGCGTCGTCGTTGGCGTCGGCGATCGAGCCCGGCCGGAGGCCGTCACCCAGCGAGTAGGTGACGTCGTAGGCCGCGAGGATCTCGCAGAGCTCCTCGAAGTTCTCGTACAGGAACGACTCCTTGTGGTGCGCCAGGCACCAGGCCGCCATGATCGAGCCGCCGCGCGAGACGATGCCGGTCTTGCGGTTCGCGGTCAGCGGCACGTAGGCGAGGCGTACGCCGGCGTGGACCGTCATGTAGTCCACGCCCTGCTCGGCCTGCTCGATGACAGTGTCCTTGTAGATCTCCCAAGTCAGTTCCTCGGCCTTGCCGTCCACCTTCTCCAGGGCCTGGTAGAGCGGCACCGTACCGATCGGAACAGGGGAGTTGCGCAGCACCCACTCACGGGTGGTGTGGATGTTGCGACCGGTCGACAGATCCATGACCGTGTCGGCGCCCCAGCGGGTCGCCCAGGTCATCTTCTCGACCTCCTCCTCGATGGAGGACGTCACCGCGGAGTTGCCGATGTTGGCGTTGACCTTCACCAAGAACCGCTTGCCGATGATCATCGGCTCGATCTCCGGGTGATTGACGTTGGCCGGAAGGACCGCGCGACCGGCCGCGATCTCCTCGCGGACGACCTCGGGCGAGACGTTCTCCCGGATCGCCACGAACTCCATCTCGGGCGTGATCTCGCCCCGGCGCGCGTACGCCAGCTGCGTCACCGCAGTGCCCTCGCGGCCGCGGCGCGGCTGGCGCGGCCGCCCCGGGAACACCGCGTCGAGGTTGCGCAGTCCGCCACGCGGCGACGTGTGCTTGATCCCGTCGTCCTCCGGCTGGACGGGACGGCCCGCGTACTCCTCTGTGTCGCCGCGGGCGATGATCCAGTTCTCGCGTAGCGGTGGCAGCCCCCTGCGGACGTCGGTGTCCAGAAGTGGATCGGTGTACGGGCCCGATGTGTCGTACAGCGTGACCGACTGCCCGTTGGTGAGGTGCACCTGACGGACCGGCACCCGCAGGTCGGGCCGTGAGCCCTCGACGTACCCCTTGTGCCAGCCGATGGACTTCCCGGCCTCCCCGCCGCTGGAGATCTCCGTGGAGGCAGGCGTGCGTGTGTCCTTGTTGGTCATGAGACCTACTCCCTACGCCGGCATTACCCGGTAACAGGTTCGGCGGTCGACGCAGCGGATCCCGTCTGCAGACGTTCCTGTGAAACATCGCTCGTTCCACGTGAAACATCGCGAAGACGGAGGTCAGCGCCCTCTCAGCCCGGTGCTCCGAGCTCCCGCGTGTGCAAAGGTGTCTCCACGCTAGCGTGATATGTGTCGCGATGAACAGTGGGCCTGTGCTGTTCTTGCGATGATCGGGCGGTGACCACGACACAGCAGTCCCCCTATCCGCCGCCCGAACCACGGCGCGGACGCGGCCCCGGGGCTGAAGCCGGGCGCGGCCCAGGTACCGGGCACGGTTCGGCCGACGGGCCCGGCGCAGGACCCGGGAACGAGCATCGTCATGGACCCGGAGCATGGGAGACACCCGCCCCACGCACCGCGGACGCGCACGACCACGGCCCCGAATCCGGTGAACTCCACGGGCACGACCCCGAGATCGGCGGTCGGCACGGGCACGGGCACGGGCACGGGCACGGTCCGGGAGCCGGCGGCGGCCACGGCCAGTCGCACAGCCACAGCCACGGGCCCGCGACTCCCGTCTCCAAGCACCTGCGCAAGGTCATCGCGGCGGTCCTGATCCCGTTCGCCGGCGCCGTGGTCGTCGGCCTCGCGGTGCTCTGGCCCGGCGGCGCCCCCGCACACGAGCGCACCGGTGTCGGCTTCGACCGGCAGACCCAGCAGGCCACGGTCACCGCGGTGATCGAGGTGAGCTGCAAGTCGGTGAACGCCTCGGGCGAGACCCCGACGGGAGACACCTCCACCGCCGAGGGCTCCTCCGCGCAGGCGCAGGCGTCCGGTACCTGCAAGAAGGCCACGGTCCGGGTCGACACCGGCAACAACAAGGGCCGTACGTTCACCGAGATCGTGCAGCCGGACCAGCCACGGCAGTTGCACCAGGGTGAAAAGGTCGTGGTCGCCTACGAGCCCTCCGCGCCGAAGGACCTGCAGTACTCGGTCGCCGACGTCAACCGCCGCTTCCCCATGGCGTTGCTGGCCGGCATCTTCGCACTCGCCGTCGTGGTCGTCGGGCGGCTGCGCGGCGTGATGGCGCTGGTCGCGCTGGCCATCAGCTTCCTGGTGCTGAACCTGTTCATCCTGCCGGCGGTCCTACAGGGCTCGAACCCACTGCTCGTGGCGGTGGTCGGATCGAGCGCCATCATGCTGATCGCCCTGTACATGTGCCACGGCCTGTCGGCCCGTACCTCGGTGGCGGTACTCGGCACGCTGATCTCGCTCTCGCTGATCGGCATCCTCGGTTCGCAGTTCATCGGCTGGGCCGCCCTCACCGGCAACACGGACGACAGCACCGGCCTGATCCACGGCCTGTATCCGAAGATCGACATGAGCGGTCTGCTGCTGGCCGGCGTCATCATCGGCTCCCTCGGCGTCCTCGACGACGTCACGGTCACCCAGACATCGGCCGTCTGGGAGCTGCATGACGCCAACCCGACGATGGGCTGGCGCGGGCTGTACCGGGCAGGCATCCGCATCGGCCGCGACCACATCGCCTCCGTCGTCAACACCCTCGTCCTCGCCTACGCCGGAGCCGCACTGCCGCTGCTTCTGCTCTTCTCCATCGCGCAGAGCGGTGTGGGCACGGTCGCCAACAGCGAGCTGGTCGCCGAGGAGATCGTGCGCACGCTGGTCGGCTCGATCGGCCTGGTCGCCTCCGTCCCGGTCACCACGCTGCTGGCGGCCCTTGTGGTCTCGGCCGACCGCCCGGGCCGGGAGGCGACGGCCACGGCAGCCGCCCAGGCGCCTGCGGTGCGCGGCGGGAGGGGCCGACGCCGTAAGCGGTAGCACGGTCCCGGTCCCATACCGCTGCCCTGCGTGCGGCGAGGAGGGCGGTGAAGCGTTCCTGCATATGCCTGGCGCCGACCGTCGCCTTACCGTGCACTCCGTCCCGGCGCGAGGAAGCGTTACGCCACCACACGCACCCGGCCGTTGCCGCAGCGGTTCAGCCCGCGCTCTGCTCCTCGGCCAGGATGCGGTCCAGTGCCTCGTCGAGATGGGCGTCGAAGTCGGCCAGCGCGCCCTCCTGCCCCAGGGGCACCAGCTTGTCCGTACGGTCGAGGAACGCCACGAGCGGCGCGGTCGAGGAGCGGAACAGCGCCTGGTCGCAGCCGACCTGAAGCCGGATCAGAACCTCGCTCAGCGAGTCGGTCTCGGTGGGTGAGATCCGCACATCTCCGTCCCCGCACGGCGTGCCCACGCCGTCGATGAGCAGCTCCCGCCCGAAGGCCCAGGTCACCGGTGCGTCTCCGGGCAAATGGAAGGTCAGCCGCACGGCATAGGGATCACAGGTCTCGTACCGCAGCTCCACCGGGATGCGGAAGGAGAGCTCCTCGGACACGAGAAAGCTCATCATGACCTCTGCCTGTACGGACTCGCGCATCGCTACCCCGTCATCTGCCGTCGACTGGCCGGGAATCATCCTCATGACAATGGTGGCATCTTGCTGAACGTGCACGACAGATCACAAGGAGTGAGTTTTCACATACTGATAGAGAGCGCGAGGGACCCCAGACGCCGTCCCACCTCGCTCTGCAGCTGCCGTGCGGCGGGAAGCAGCCGGTCCGCCTGGTGCGCGGGAAGCGACAGGGCCATCGTCGCGGCCGTGGCGCCCACCGTGATGGGAATCGCCGCGCACACCGTGCCGAGGGCGTATTCCTGACGCTCGGTAACGGGCTCCATCCGCCGCAGCCGCTCCAGGCGCCTGAGCAGGGCGTGATCATCACGCACGGTGTTGGGGGTGAGGGACTGCACCGGGTAGCGGTCGAGGTGGTCGCGCCGGGCGTCCTGGTCCAGCTGGGACAGCAGACACTGGCCGATCGCGTGCGCGTGTCCGGTCTCACGGAAGTCGGCCCACTCCTCGACCGCCGGATTGGCCGGAGCGTCGGAGACGCACATGACCTCGATCTCCCCGTCGCGGTACATCGCGTAGTACACCGGGGCACCGATCGAATCCCGCCACTGGGCGAGCGCGTCGACGATCGTGCTGCGACGTTTCTGCTGTGCCGCGCTACTACTCAGTCGCTCGGCCGCCTCGCCGAGGAAGAACAGGCCCTTGTCGCGGTACAGATAGCCCTCGTGCACGAGGGTGCGCAGCAGGTGGTAGGCGGTGGGCAGCGCGAGCCCGGTCTCGCGGGCCAGTTGCTTGGCGGGCGCTCCGTGCTCGTGCCGGGCGACCGTTTCCAGCAGGCGCATCGCCCGCTGCACCGATCCGATGAGGGTCTGGGATTGCTGTTGCTCGGGAACGGCGGGGTGCGGTTGCTCCACACGGGCCGCGGAGCGCGGCTGGGCGGGAAGCCCGGCGGAGGGTGCCCGGGGGGCGGGCGCCTGCCGTTGGGCGGGTGCGGTGTCAACCGTGGCCAAGGGTTACTCCCGAAGCGCGAGGGGCAGCCCGTGCGAAAGAACACGGGTGGGGGTGTACGCCGCCCGCGGGGGCCGGCCCCCGCGTCGATTCCCGGACCTTATCCGCCTGCCACCGCTCGCAGGCGGCCGGTTGGGCAAACTTCCCTCCCGCGAGGGAACCGGTGATTCCTGTTACCGAGTCACCGGCGTCCCTGGCTGCTCACCAGTCGCTGCGCGACGACGAGCTCGACATGAACTTCCGCACGACGTAGATCAGTCCGCCGACCAGGGCCACGAAGACCAGCACCTTGAACAGCAGACCGATCACGAAGCCGACCACGGTCGCTATCACGCCACCGAAGACGACCAGGGCGATGACCGGTACGGCGATCCACTTCACCCACCACGGCAGACCCGCGAAGATCTCTCCCATTGCTCTCGTCCTTACCTCTCCGCCCGTTGCCGGTGCCGGGTCCTGTCGGCGTCCCGCACTCCCAAGAGCCGGGTCCCTTTCGATGTCCTGCACTCGATGCTAGGGCCGGGAAGGGCTCGGCGGGGCTCTCGCATCCCTTGTCCTCCCCTGACCGTTCCCCTAGGGAACCCCGAGACGGCGCCTCAGGCTTCCGGTGGAGAGAACACCACCAGGACCCGCAGATCCTCGCTGATGTGATGGAACTTGTGGGCGACCCCGGCCGGCACGTACACCACACTGCCGCGTGCGACCTCGGTGGTCTCCATGCCGACCGTGATCGATGCGCGCCCGCTGACGACGACGTACACCTCGTCCTGGCGGTGGGGCTTCTGCGGATCGTGCTCGCCCGCGTTGAGCGCGTACAGACCGACCGACATGTTCCGCTCCCGCAGGAACTGAAGGTAGGCGCCCTCGTTGGCGGCTCGCTCCGCCTCCAGTTCGTCCAGCCGGAATGCTTTCATCGTCCTCGCCCACGCTCGTCACCGATCTCGTCTGCCACGATCAGACACATGAAGAATTTCGTAGTCAAGACGATCGCCAACGCAGGCGCCCTGGCGGTCGCCGTGTGGCTGCTCGACAAGATCACCCTGACCGGGGACAACACCGCCAAGAAGGCCGGCACGCTGATCGCCGTGGCCCTGGTCTTCGGCCTGGTGAACTTCCTGGTCAAGCCGATCGTGAAGGTGCTGACCCTCCCGCTGTTCATCCTGACGCTCGGCCTGATCACCCTGGTGGTCAACGCCCTGATGCTGCTGCTGACCTCGTGGGTGTGCGGAAAGCTCCACCTCAGTTTCCATGTCGAGGGCTTCTGGACCGCGGTCGTCGGCGGCCTGATCATCTCGGTCGTCTCCTGGGCGCTGCACCTCGTGCTGCCGGACGAGGACTGAGGCCCCGATGACCTACCGCGTCTGCTTCGTCTGCACCGGCAACATCTGCCGATCCCCGATGGCCGAGTCCGTCTTCCGCACGCGTGCGAAGGAGGCCGGGCTCGACGGCCTGATCGAGATCGACAGCGCCGGAACGGACGGCTGGCACGAGGGCGAGGGCGCCGATCCGCGCACCGTCGCCGTCCTCGAGGAGAACGGCTACGCCGGCGACCACACGGCCCGGCAGTTCCAGCAGTCCTGGTTCGCCCGCCTGGACCTGGTGATCGCGCTGGACTCCGGCCACCTCAAGGCGCTGCGCCGCCTCGCGGCCAACGAGAAGGACGCGGCCAAGGTGCGGCTGCTGCGCTCCTACGACCCGGCCGCGGACGATCTCGACGTACCTGACCCCTACTACGGGGGCATGGACGGCTTCGAGGAGTGCCTTGAGATGGTGGAGGCGGCGAGCTCCGGCCTGCTCGCCGCGGTACGAGAGCACGTGGAGGGACAAGCGGCATGAACGATTCCGCTGGGCACCGCGATGGCGGTGTGAGGAAGGAGACCGGTCTTCCCGCCGGCCCCGTCGGTCCCGTCGATCCCGTTGCTCCGCGTGACGGCGACGGCGACGGAACGCGCGCGGTGCGCGCGGGACTGCCCGAGCCGGTCAAGCACGAACCGACCCTGCCGGGACCGGTGTTCGCCGCCCACTTCCATCTGCCGGGCGACCCGACGGGTCCGTACACCTACGGCCGTGACGAGAATCCGACCTGGACGCTGCTGGAGCGTGCGATCGGCGAGCTGGAGGCGCCCGGGCGGGACGGCATCGAGACCTTGGTGTTCGCCTCGGGGATGGCCGCCATCTCATCGGTGCTCTTCTCACAGCTACGCGCCGGGGACGCGGTGGTGCTGCCCAGCGACGGCTACCAGGCGCTGCCCCTGCTCCGCACCCAGCTGGAGGCGTACGGCATCGAGGTGCGCACCGCGCCGACCGGAGGTGACGCCCAGCTCGACGTGCTGGACGATGCACGGCTGCTGTGGATCGAGTCCCCGTCGAACCCCGGGCTCGACGTCTGCGACATCCGGCGGCTGGCCGAGGCGGCACACGCGCGTGGCGCCCTGGTCGCCGTCGACAACACGCTCGCGACGCCACTCGGGCAGCGTCCGCTGGAGCTCGGTGCCGACTTCTCGGTGGCCAGCGGCACCAAGCAGCTCACCGGGCACGGCGACATCCTGCTGGGGTACGTCACCGGCCGCGACGCCGAGTCCATGACTGCCGTCCGCCGCTGGCGCAAGATCGTCGGCGCGATCCCCGGGCCGATGGAGGCCTGGCTCGCGCATCGTTCGATCGCCACCCTGCAACTGCGCGTCGACCGGCAGAACACCTCCGCTCTCGCGCTCGCCGAGGCGCTGCGCGGGCGCCCCGAGGTGACCGGGCTGCGATATCCCGGACTGCCCGACGACCCCTCGCACAAGATCGCCGCCCAGCAGATGCGGCGCTACGGGTGCGTGGTGTCCTTCACGCTGCCCACGCGCACCCGCGCCGAACGTTTCCTCGACGCGCTGCGGCTCGTGGACGACGCGACCAGCTTCGGCGGGGTGCGCTCCACGGCCGAGCGGCGCGGGCGCTGGGGCGGGGACGCGGTTCAGGAGGGGTTCATCCGGCTGTCCGTCGGCGCCGAGGAAACCGAGGACCTGGTGGCGGACGTGCTGCGGGCGCTGGAGGAGTCGGCCGGCTGACCGATCTCCCGGTCCTCGCTCGGTGCCCGGCTACGCACAACGGACGGTCCGAGCCTCCCCCCTCGTGGCTCGGACCGCCCTCGGTTCCGCGCGCGAAGAACCGCGCGACCAAGGCTAGTTGACTCTGTGTCAGTGTCCAATCACAGTAGCGACAGAGACCTATCGACATATTTATAGTTGAGCGCGGTCGGGGGGCCGGGAAAGAGGGCGGCAAGAGGGGAGGGCGCGCCTTGGATCTGGCGTTGCTGCGTACGTTCGTGACCGTGCACCGAGCGGGCTCCTTCACCCGGGCCGCTGCCTTGCTCGGACTCTCCCAGCCGGCCGTCACCTCGCAGATCCGCACACTGGAGCGGCAGCTGGGCCGCCCGCTCTTCCTGCGGCAGGCCCGCGGGGTGACCCCGACGACGATCGGCGACGAACTCGCCCACAAAGCGGCACCGCATCTGGACGCCCTGGTGGAGATCACCGAGTCGGGCCTGGACGACGAGTCCTCCTTACGCACCCTGCACCTGGCCGGACCACCGGAGTTCACCGCCGAGCGGGCGCTGCCCGCGCTGACCGAGCCGGCCGGCGACCACGGACAGGGCTTTGCGTTACGCGCCTCCTTCGGGACCGCCGAGGAGACCCTGGAGGGGCTGTCCGCCGGACACCACGACCTTGCCATCAGCACCGCACGGCCACGCGGCGCACTGCTCACGGCGACTGCGCTGTGCGACGAGGAGCACGTCCTTGTCGCCGCCCCGCACTGGGCCGAGGAAATCGGTTCGGTGAAGCTGAACCGCGAGAACGCACACGTCCTGGACCGCGTTCCCGTGGTCGAGGTCCACGAGTCGCTGCCCCTCGTCTCCCGCTACTGGGCCTCGGTCTTCGACTCCCGGCCGACCGCCTCGGGCACCGTGATCGTTCCCGACCTGCGTGCGGTCCTCGCCTGTGCGGCCGCGGGCGCCGGGCTCGCGGTGTTGCCCCGCTATCTGTGCGCCGCCGCTCTGAAGCGCCATGACGTCGTGGCGCTGCACGAACCGGCGGTACCGCCGTTGCGGACGTACTTCCTGGTGACCCGCACGGGCACCTTGGCGATGCCGCACATCGCCCGGGCCCACGAGTGGCTGTTGCGGGCGGCCGCGGACTGGTGCTGAGCCCGGCCGGAAAGGCTGTCACCCGGTGAGCTCACCCGGTGACATTTCGCGATGTTTCACGTGGAACCTGCCGGGCCACATTCTTCCCATGACCGTCCGACCCGTGGTCAAGCGCACCGCCCGTGCCGTTCTCCTCGATGGTGACGACCTGATACTGATCAAGCGCACCAAGCCCGGTGTCGATCCCTACTGGGTCACTCCCGGTGGTGGGGTCGAGCCGGAGGACACGACCGTCGTCGACGCCCTGCACCGCGAGGTGTACGAGGAGCTCGGCGCCAAGATCACTGACGTGGTGCCCTGCTTCGTGGACACCGTGGAACACATCGCCGAGGACGGCGGCGCGACCGGCGTCAAGGTGCAGCACTTCTTCGTCTGCCATCTGGAGTCCATGGACACCTCGCTCCGGCATGGTCCCGAGGTGGACGCCCCCGCCGGTGAGTACGAGATCGTCCGGGTGCCGTTCACCCGGGTCGGCATCGCCTCCGTCCACCTCGTCCCCTTGTCGCTGCGGCACTATCTGGACGGAAACATCGAGGGCGTGCGGGCCATGCACGCTCCTGACCTGGGCTGACGCCGGAGGGCACCGGGCAGGGCCCGCCCGGAATGTTTCACGTGAAACGGCGCCACCTGCCCAGGCACTGTGGCGAAGGCCACGGCATGGCCAAAACCACGTACGTCTCCTCCGAAAGAGGTGGACGCCGGGGGCACCCGTCGGACAGCCTGACCTGCGTGTCGACTCCTTCGCCCGCCGCTCTGCCCATCCGCCGTCTGACGCTTCGCGATCTCACCGCCTGCGCCGACTTGTCCGAGAACCGGGGGTGGCCGCGCGAGGAGCACAAATGGGGCTTCCTCCTCACGGCCGGGACGGGATACGGAATCGACGATCCGGACGGCGGTCTCGTCGCCGCATGCGTCGTCACCGAGTACGGACCGCACGGCCGTCCGGACCTGGGCGCCATCGGTATGGTCCTCGTCGCCGAGCGGCACGCCCGTCGAGGCGTCGGACGCCGGTTGATGCACCACATCGTCTCGATGATGGGCACTACACCACTGACGCTGCACGCGACGCCCTACGGCCGCCCGCTCTACGAGGAAATCGGCTTCAAGGTCACCGGCCGGGCGCAGATGGTGCGCGGCCGCTTCACGCCTGCTGGTCCGCAGCCACATGTTCACACGCGTGCGGCCACCGCCGACGACCTCGGCGGAATCATCCGCCTCGACGAGGAGGTGTTCGGCACCGACCGCACCCCTCTCATCACCCGGCTGCCCGCGTTCGCCGAACAACTGCGCGTCGCCGAGGACGGCGGCCGGATCACCGGCTATGCGGCGGCCTGGCCCAACATGGACACCCATGTCGTGGGCCCGCTGATCGCCCGGGACACCGAGACGGCGAAGGCCCTCGTTGCCTCGCTCGCCGTCCACACCGGCCGTCCGCTGCGCACGGACATCGACGTACGCCACGAGGAGCTGCTGGCCTGGGTGAAGGAGCACGGGCTTGAGTCCGTCGCCTTCAACGACGTGATGACGTACGGGATCGGCGAGCTGCCCGGCGACTGGACCCGCCGGTTCGCTCCGCTGACCGTAGCGGCGGGCTGAGCCGGCCCCGGCCGTTGCTGTCGCTGAGGGTCGTGCCACGAGCACCGTGTCAGGCAAGTGCTGCCACAGCGGCGGCCGCGAAGGCGTGGTCCTGCTCCGGCGCGCCCCCGCCCACGCCGATCGCGCCGATGAGTCGACCGCCACGGTGCACGGGCACACCACCCGCGATGAACAGCAGCGGCCGGTCGAGCGCGGTGGGCAGCGTGTGGAACGGGCCGCCCGGCTGTACGGCGTCGACGAGGTCGGCCGTGGGCGTGTCCAGCTGAAGGGCCGTGTAGGCCTTGCGGGTGCTGGTCTCCCCGGAGATCAGGACGGCTCGGTCGTCGCGCCGGAAGGCGAGCAGGTGGCCGCCGGCGTCCAGCACGGTGACGCTGACCGTGACTCCGGAGGCCTCGGCGGCGCGACGAGCGGCGGTGATGAGGAGCTCGGCGTCCTGGGTGGTCAGCGGGGTGACTGCGGTGGTCGTGCTCATGGGGTTTCTCCTTGTGGTGTCGCCATGACGGGGTGGCGGGGTGGTATTGCCATGAGGAAGCGGCGAGCCGACGGGCGCGGGGATGGCCTCGGCCCCGCGCCCGGTCCGGCTTTGGTCACTGGTGGACGGTGGCCGGCCGTTCGGCCGCAGCGGCGCCGGCGACGACCGTGCTGGGCGCGGCGGCCCGGCGTTCCAGGGCGGCCGAGACCACGGCGAGGACCAGGGCGCTCGCGGCGAGGACGGCACCGACCCAGTTGGGCGCGGTGTAGCCGTAGCCCGCTGCGATGACGAGACCGCCGAGCCAGGCCGACAGCGCGTTGCCGAGGTTGAAGGCGCCGATGTTCACGGCCGAGGCCAGCGTCGGCGCGCCGTGTGCCTGGTCGAGGACGCGCTTTTGCAGCGGTGGAACGGTGGCGAAGCCCAGGGCGCCGATCAGGAGGATCGTGACGGCCGCGAGCACCTTGCTGTGCGCGGTGACCGTGAAGAGTGCGAGGACCACGGCCAGGAGGCCCAGCGAGACGTACAGCATGGGCATGAGCGCCCGGTCGGCGAACCTGCCACCGACGAGGTTGCCCGCGACCATGCCGAGGCCGAAGAGAACCAGCAGCCAGGTGACGGAGCCGTCGGCGAAGCCGGTGACGTGGGTCGTCATCGGCGCGATGTAGGTGATGGCCGCGAAGACACCGCCGAAGCCGAGGACGGTCATCGCCATGGCGAGCAGGACCTGAGCGTTCTTGAAGGCGGCCAGTTCGTGGCGCAGGTGGACACCCTGGGGCCTGGGCATCTCCGGGACGAGCCGGGCGATGCCGACCAGGCCGACGACGCCCAGGGCGGCGACGATGCCGAACGTGACGCGCCAGCCGGCCCACTGTCCGATCAGGGTGCCGAGCGGGACACCGACGACGTTGGCGACGGTCAGGCCTGTGAACATCATCGCTATGGCACCGGCTTTCTTGTCCGGGCCGACCAGGCCGGCGGCGACCACCGAGCCAATGCCGAAGAAGGCCCCGTGAGCGAGCGAGGCGACCACCCGGCCGATCAGCATCACCGCGAAGGCGGGGGCGAGTGCGGACACCAGGTTTCCGACGACGAACAGCGCCATCAGCAGCATCAGCATCCGCTTGCGGGACATCCTGCTGCCGAGCGCGGTCATCAGGGGCGCGCCGAACATGACGCCCAGCGCGTAGCCGGTCACGAGGAGACCGGCCGTGGGGATGGAGACCCCGAAGTCGCTCCCGACGTCGGGCAGCAAGCCCATGATCACGAATTCGGTCGTTCCGATCCCGAAGGCCCCGATCGCGAGGGCCAGAAGCGCGAGAGGCATGGGGGTACACCTTCCCAGAAGATTGCAGGTGCGCTTTGCGTGCGTCCACAATAGTTGCAGACGCGGTATAACTGCAAACGCAGGCTATTGCGACGCTGCCCTATCCTGGATTCAGCCGCTCCGGGACGGAGGAAACGCCAATGACAGCGACGGACCCAGCGCTCACCGCCCTGGCCCAGGGCTGGTCCGCCCTTGCTCTGCTGCACGGCAGGATCGAGGCCCACATCGAGCGCGCCCTGCAGGCCGGGCACGACCTGAGCGTGCGCGAGTACTCCCTGCTCGACGTGCTCAGCCGGCAGCACGACGGCGAGGGAGGTCATCTGCAGATGAAGCAGGTCGCCGACGCGGTCGTCCTCAGTCAGAGCGCCACCACGCGGCTGGTCACCCGGCTGGAGGACCGCGGGCTGCTCGAGCGCTACCTGTGTCCCACCGACCGCCGGGGCATCTACACCAATGTCACCGAGGCGGGCCTGAAGCTCCTGGAGGAAGCTCGGCCGACCAATGACGCCGCTCTGCGTGAGGCACTCGACGCGGCGGCGAAGAACCCGGAACTGGCACCGCTGGTGCGGGCGGTGGAGTCGCTCCACGCACCGCTGTCCGCGTAGCCCTGCCGACCCCGGCTGCCGCCGCATAGGGTGCGAAGCATGGATCTTGAGATACGGCCCGCCACCCCGGAGGATGTCCCCGCGATCGTGGACATGCTCGCCGACGACCCCCTGGGCGCCCGACGGGAGTCACCCGGCGACCTGACTCCGTACCTGGCGGCGCTGAAGCGGGTGACCGCGGATCCCAACCAGCGTCTCGTGGTGGTGGTGCGCGATGGCCATGTCGTCGGCACCCTGCAGCTGACACTCATCCCCGGGCTCTCCCACAGGGGTGCCACGCGTTCGATCATCGAGGCCGTGCGCATCCACGCCGACGAACGCGGAAGTGGCCTGGGCACCCGGCTCATCGAGTGGGCAATCGATGAATCACGGCGTCAGGACTGCAGGCTGGTCCAGCTGACGTCCGACAACACCCGCACCGACGCCCACCGTTTCTACGAACGGCTCGGCTTCACGGCGTCACACGTGGGCTTCAAACTCAAGCTCTGACGTGCCGGGTGGACGTTTCACGTGAAACGTCCACCGCTCCGGCCATTGTGCGTCCGGCCGCCCTACCCGATGCCCCGCCATCCCTGCGGATGCACGCCCCCGGGCACGTCGGCCTTCTCGTCGTACGGCTGACGCGTGAAAACGAACGACCCGAGATCGAGGTGGCTCAGGGAACCGTCCGATCGCCGTACGGGACGCAGCAGTTCTCCGGCGTAGTACCCCTCCAGACCTGTCCAGGTGCCGTCACCGTTCGCCCGGAACCGCGAACGCCGGCCATTGCCGGACAACGGCTCCAGCGAAGCGAGCCCGTTCGCGGTCAGCCGGAGGGCGAAGCCGTACGTCCCCCAGTACCACTGGCCCGTCAACTCCAGGACCGACGGATCGACCTGGCGCAGAGGCCGCCAGGGTTCGGGGATGCGCGGTTCGGCCTCGGCGACGATTCGGACCAGGTCGGCGCCCACCGCGGCCGGCATCGGCCCGGACGTGCAGTTGGCCAGCACGACGGCGGCCACATCGTCTTCCAGGCAGATGGTGAGCGAGGCGAGGAAACCCGGCAGCGATCCGGTGTGCCCCACAAGAAGCCGTCCGCCCGAGCGCCGAAGCTCCAGCCCCAGGCAGTACGCGTACCCGGACGCGACGTCCTGGGTCTCGTGCGCAGCCGCCGGTGTCCGCATTTCCCGCAGCGACGCCGCGCTCAGCACGCGGTCGTCGCCCTTGGCCAGGAAGGCCGCGAAGCGCGCCAAATCCCCTGTCGTCGACCAGAGTTGCCCGGCCGGAGCCATCCTGCCGAGATCCTCGGCGGGTTCCGGCAACATCACATCGGCCCACGGGTGCACCGCCCAGCCACCCGCGTGCGGCGCCTGGGGCCGCGCAGTCGTGCGATGCAGGCCGAGAGGCTGGAGCACTTCCCGCCGAAGGACCTCCTCCCACGGAGCACCGCGCAACTCCTCGACGAGCGCGCCCAGCAGGGTGTAACCCGGGTTGGAGTAGTGGAACCTCCGACCGACGGGATGCCGGAACGGATCCTCGCCCAGTACATCGACGAGTTCCGGCCGCAGCGCTCCGGACGTTCTCTCCCACCAGGGGCCCGGTGATTCGGCAGCCAGCCCGCCGGTGTGTGCCAGCAGATCGGCGAGGGTCGCCTCCCCCGCACCGGTGCCCGGCAGGTGCTTCTCCAGCGGGTCCCCCAGGTCGAGTACGCCCTCGTCACGCAGCCGCAGGACGAGTACGGCAGTGAAGGTCTTGGTGATCGAGCCGATCCGGTACTGCGTGTTCTCGTCGGGCCCATGTCCGTCCACCGACGTCCGGGCGCCGTGCCAGACCGTCCGGCCTTCGCGCACGACCGCCGCCACGAGCGACGGCGCCCGCCCTTCTGTCTGGGCCACGGCGATCCGGTGCGACAGGGCCCGGCGCGTAGCGGGAAGCAGCTCATCCTGAGGTGTCATGCCCCCAGTTCATCCGGTGCGCCCGCGTACGTCGAGCTCATGTGCCCGGATGCGGCGGGACCGTCACACCGGACGGACGGCCGACTGCCCCGATCAGGTCTGCGCCATGTCCACGAAGCGCGAGTAGTGGCCCTGGAAGGCGACCGTGATCGTCGCGGTCGGGCCGTTACGGTGCTTGGCCACGATCAGGTCTGCCTCGCCGGCGCGGGGCGACTCCTTCTCGTAGGCGTCCTCGCGGTGCAGCAGGATGACCATGTCGGCATCCTGCTCGATGGAACCGGACTCACGCAGGTCGGAGACCATCGGCTTCTTGTCGGTGCGCTGCTCTGGACCACGGTTGAGCTGGGAGAGTGCGATGACCGGGATCTCCAGTTCCTTGGCGAGAAGCTTGAGGTTACGGGACATGTCCGAGACCTCCTGCTGGCGGCTCTCGGCGCGCTTGGAGCCGCCGGACTGCATCAGCTGGAGATAGTCGATGACGACGAGCTTGAGGTCGTTGCGCTGCTTGAGCCGACGGCACTTGGCCCGGATCTCCATCATCGACAGGTTCGGGGAGTCGTCGATGTAGAGCGGGGCGGCCGAGACGTCCGGCATCCGGCGGGCCAGCCGTGTCCAGTCCTCGTCCGTCATCGTGCCCGACCGCATGTGGTGCAGGGCGACGCGGGCCTCGGCGGACAGCAGGCGCATCGCGATCTCGTTCCGCCCCATCTCCAGCGAGAAGATGACGCTCGGCAGATTGTTCTTGATCGACGCCGCCCGCGCGAAGTCCAGCGCGAGCGTCGACTTACCCATGGCGGGACGCGCCGCGATGACGATCATCTGCCCCGGGTGCAGACCGTTCGTCAGCGAGTCGAAGTCGGTGAATCCCGTGGGGACACCGGTCATCTCCCCGCTGCGCGAGCCGATCGCCTCGATCTCGTCGAGCGCACCCTCCATGATGTCGCCCAGCGGCAGGTAGTCCTCGCTGGTGCGCTGCTCGGTGACCGCGTAGATCTCGGCCTGGGCGCGGTTGACGATCTCGTCGACGTCGTCGTCGGCCGCGTATCCCATCTGGGTGATGCGGGTACCGGCCTCGACCAGGCGGCGCAGAACGGCGCGTTCGTGGACGATCTCGGCGTAGTACGCGGCGTTCGCCGCCGTCGGCACGGTCTGTACCAGCGAGTGCAGGTAGGAGGCTCCGCCCACCTTGTTGATCTCGCCGCGCTTGGTGAGCTCGGCGGCGATCGTGATGGGGTCGGCCGGTTCCCCCTTGGCGTAGACGTCGAGAACCGCTTGGTAGATGGTCTCGTGCGCGGGCTTGTAGAAGTCGTGGCCCTTGAGGATCTCGACGACGTCGGCGATGGCGTCCTTGGACAGCAGCATGCCGCCGAGGACGGACTGCTCGGCGTCGAGATCCTGGGGCGGAACCCGTTCGAAGGACGGGCTCGCGCCGTCCCACGCACCGTTGTCCCGGCCCCGGTCGTGCTGCTCGTCGCGGCCGCGGCCCCCGCCCGGGTGCCGACGGGAGGGGGGCAGACGATCACTGGGTCCGCTGTCGGCCCACGGGTCGTCCAAGGGCTCGGAAATGCTCACCGAGCGGCCTCCTCCCGTCCGCCGAGCGGACCTCGCCGTGCCCCTCTTTTCTACGGCACGGCACTGACAAATGAGAGGCCCTGCTCCGCTTCTGGCGCGTCAGGTTTATGACGGTTTCGAAGCCGGCGGACGGAGCGGGCGCCGGACCACGGTAGGCCTCCCGGCACCGTCAGCCAATCTGGTTATCCACAGGCCATGTGGACGAGCGCCCGGATGCTGTGGAGAACTCCGCGAAACCTGTGCACGACTCGGTGGACAGCGCTGTGAACAAGCCCTCGCAACTTTCAGCGGAGCCGTCCTGACCTGCGGATTTCCCATCCACCGGCTGTGCAGAAGAAAAACTTCCCCAGTCGGGCCAAGATCGCTTCGAACGGTGCGCACAAGCGCACGCACCAAGACCGCGAGTAAGGGCCAGTATGGCTTTGCATCTCTTACCTGTGGACGATTACATTGGTGCTCATGACACTGGCTCCCGCCCGCCGCCCGGACACCCTGCGACGACACGACCGAGAGATCGTCGCGCTGGCCGTTCCGGCCTTCGGCGCACTCGTCGCCGAGCCGCTCTTCGTCATGGCGGACAGCGCGATCGTCGGCCATCTCGGCACGGCGCAGTTGGCCGGACTCGGCGTGGCCTCGGCCCTCCTGACGACCGCGGTGAGCGTCTTCGTCTTCCTCGCCTACGCCACCACGGCCGCCGTCGCCCGACGGGTGGGCGCAGGCGACCTCCGGGCCGCCATCCGTCAGGGCATGGACGGAGTCTGGCTGGCGCTGCTGCTGGGGGCCGCCGTCATCGCGGTCGTCCTGCCCACGGCTCCCGCGCTGGTGGATCTGTTCGGCGCCTCCCGCACGGCGGCCCCGTACGCGACCACCTATCTGCGGATCTCCGCTCTGGGCATCCCGGCGATGCTCGTCGTGCTCGCCGCCACGGGCGTTCTGCGCGGACTGCAGAACACCAGGACGCCGCTCTACGTCGCCATCGCCGGCTTCGTCGGCAACGCCGCCCTCAACGTAGGCCTCGTCTACGGCGCCGGTCTGGGCATCGCGGGTTCGGCCTGGGGCACTGTCATCGCCCAGTGCGGCATGGCCGCGGTCTACCTCGTAGTGGTCGTCCGCGGAGCCCGTAGGCACGCGGCCTCACTGCGTCCGGACGCCGGCGGCATCAGGGCCTCAGCGCGTGCCGGAGTCCCTCTGCTCGTCCGGACTCTGTCCCTGCGGGCGATCCTCATGATCGCCACAGCCGTCGCGGCCCGCCTCGGTGACGCGGACATCGCCGCCCACCAGATCATCCTGTCGCTGTGGAGCCTGCTCGCCTTCGCCCTCGACGCCATCGCGATCGCCGGGCAGGCCATCATCGGGCGATACCTCGGCGCCGACGACCCTCGTGGAGCCCGCGAGGCCTGCCGTCGCATGGTGCAGTGGGGCATCGCGGTCGGCGTGGTGCTCGGTTTTCTGGTGATCGTGAGCCGACCGGTCTTCCTTCCCCTGTTCACCGACGACTCCACCGTGAAGGGCACTGCTCTCCCGGCACTGATCGTCGTGGCCCTCTCCCAGCCGGTCTGCGGCATCGTCTTCGTCCTGGACGGAGTGCTGATGGGCGCGGGCGACGGCCCGTACCTGGCCTGGGCGATGCTGCTGACCCTCGCGGTGTTCACGCCGGCCGCCCTGCTCGTACCGGTGCTCGGCGGCGGGCTCACGGCACTCTGGGCGGCATTGACGCTGATGATGACCATCCGGATGCTGACGCTCTGGCTGCGCGCCCGCTCGGGTCGGTGGCTCGTGACGGGCGCAACCCGCTGAGACTCCTGAGGCTTCTCCAGCCGCCGCCGGTGCACGCGAGCACCGTTTCACGTGAAACGCGACGGCGGCGGTTGCCGTCCCAGCGGGAGTTTCCGTCTCGACGGGTTCCGTCTCAACGTCTTCCGCCTCAGCGACGGCTTCCGTCTCAACGCTCGATCAGAGCGCCCCGGATTCGCGCCGTTTCACGTGAAACATGCGGTCCGCCCAGCCGCCTCGGGCCGCGGACCGGCTCGCCGCAGGCAAGAAGGAGGGCCGTACCCAGCGGGTACGGCCCTCCTCCCAGCTTTTCCAGCCGGACGCAGCGATCAGGCCGCGACGACCTCGATGGCGACCTTGGCGGCAACCTCGGGGTGCAGACGCACGGACGTCTCGTGGGCGCCCAGGGTCTTGATCGGCGCACCGAGCTCGATGCGGCGCTTGTCGACCTCGGGACCGCCGGCAGCCTTGATCGCCGAGGCGACGTCGGCCGGGGTGACGGAACCGAAGAGACGGCCGGAGTCGCCGGAGCGGACGGCCAGGCGGACCTTCACGCCCTCGAGCTGAGCCTTGACCTGGTTGGCCTGCTCGATGGTCTGGATCTCGTGGATCTTGCGAGCACGACGAATCTGCTCGACGTCCTTCTCGCCACCCTTGGTCCAGCGGATAGCGAACTTCCGCGGGATCAGGTAGTTGCGAGCGTAACCGTCCTTGACGTCGACGACGTCGCCCGCGGCGCCGAGGCCGGAGACCTCGTGGGTGAGGATGATCTTCATGAGTCGGTCACCCTTCCCTTAGCGCGCGGTGGACGTGTAGGGCAGCAGCGCCATCTCACGGCTGTTCTTGACGGCCGTGGCGACGTCACGCTGATGCTGCGTGCAGTTGCCGGTCACGCGGCGGGCACGGATCTTGCCGCGGTCGGAAATGAACTTCCGCAGCATGTTCGTGTCCTTGTAGTCCACGTACGTGACCTTGTCCTTGCAGAAAGCGCAGACCTTCTTCTTAGGCTTGCGCACAGGCGGCTTCGCCATGGTGTTTCTCCTGTGTGATCAAGAAGTTTGGGTACGACCCGCCCTCGACCCGGCCCGGTCCGAAGGAACCGGCCCGAAGTCCTAGAAGGGGGGCTCGTCCGAGTAGCCGCCACCGCCGCCGGAGCCGCCGCCCCAGCCGCCGCCGCCCTGGTTGCCACCGGCAGGAGCGCCGGTCGCCCACGGATCGTCGGCAGGAGCGCCGCCCTGCTGGCCGCCACCGGGGCCACCGCCCCAGCCGCCGCCACCCTGGCCGCCACCCTGGCCGCCACCCTGGCCGCCACCGCCGCCGTAACCACCCTGGCCACCACGGCCGGCAGTCTTGGTGACCTTGGCCGTGGCATTGCGCAGGCTGGCGCCGACTTCCTCGACGTCCAGCTCGTAGACCGTGCGCTTGACACCCTCGCGGTCCTCGTAGGACCGCTGCTTCAGCCGGCCCTGCACGATGACGCGCATGCCTCGCTGAAGCGACTCGGCGACGTTCTCCGCCGCCTGACGCCAGACAGAACAGGTCAGGAAGAGGCTCTCGCCGTCCTTCCACTCGTTCGTCTGGCGGTCGAAGGTGCGGGGCGTGGACGCGACGCGGAACTTCGCGACCGCCGCACCGGAGGGGGTGAAGCGCAGCTCGGGGTCGTCGACAAGATTGCCGACGACCGTGATGACGGTCTCGCCTGCCATGGGGGAACCTCTCGGCGGGTGTGCTGCTGGCTGCTTGTGCTGCTACTCGAATCCCGGGATCAGCCGAGCGGGAGGGCTCAGTGGGTCTCGGGGCGGAGGACCTTGGTCCGGAGGACCGACTCGTTCAGGTTCATCTGGCGGTCGAGCTCCTTGACGACCGCAGGCTCGGCCTGCAGGTCGATGACCGAGTAGATGCCCTCGGGCTTCTTCTTGATCTCGTACGCGAGACGACGACGGCCCCAGGTGTCGACCTTCTCGACCTTTCCGCCACCGTCACGGACGACAGAAAGGAAGTTCTCGATCAGCGGGGAGACAGAGCGCTCCTCGAGATCGGGGTCGAGGATGACCATCACCTCGTAGTGACGCATGTGGAACCCACCTCCTTTGGACTCAGCGGCCACGGTCGTTCCGTGGCAGGAGGGTTGTGATGCGTACGCAACAGTGCCCGTAAGTAAATCAGCCGCCACTGACAATCGGGGGCGGCCGACGGAATCACCAGGCTTCGCCTTGGCTCGCCTGGACAGACACCGGTGCAGAGGGTACAGAGTACCCGCACACCCGCTTCCGGTTGAAATCGGGCCGCCGGACCCGTCAACCTGGACACATCGGGTGTGTATGGCGCTACGATGCGCCGCCTTTCGTCAGGAGGTGCCCCATGGCACAGACGATGCGACCCAACACCGCCGGTGGCGGCCTGCTCGCCACGGACGGCAAGCCCCATCCGCTCCAGGACACCCTGCTCGCGGTGACCCTGGCGCTGGGGCTGACGGCTGTCATCGCGGCGTGGTTCCCCAGCATGCACGTGCTGAGCTCCTGGGCCGGCCTGGTGGGCATCCTCACCGGCGCGTACGGCCAGTGGATCTCGGAGACGACACGTGAGCGCTTCGGGCTGATCATCGGTCTCGGCGCCTCGGCGGTCGGCTTCGGGCTCGGCATCGCATGGGGTGGCCTCATCGGCTGAGCCACACATACCGACCTTCTCCATCCCGCACATCCACCCTCCCGACGGTCGGCAGGCCGGGGGGGAAGGTGGTGTGCGGCCAGTCGGGGTGCACCCCGGGCGCAGTAGGCTTCGCGCGAGAGCCGGAGCCCCTGTACCCATGGGGACACGCCAGCCCGAGGAGCGCCCCGAATGAGTCTGACCCTGAGGACCATCAGTCGAGAGCAGCATCTGGCCTTCATCCAGAGCCTGCCCGCGGCGAGTCACATGCAGGTTCCGGCATGGGCGGACGTCAAGGCGGAGTGGCGCTCGGAGAACCTCGGCTGGTTCGACGACCGCACCGGTGAAATGGTCGGCGCGGGTCTCGTCCTCTACCGGCAGCTGCCCAAGATCAAGCGTTACCTCGCCTACCTGCCCGAGGGCCCGGTCATCAACTGGTTCGCGCCGAATCTCGACGACTGGATCCAGCCGATGCTGGCGCACCTGAAGCAGCAGGGCGCCTTCTCGGTGAAGATGGGCCCGCCGGTCGTGATCCGCCGCTGGGGTTCCGACACCATCAAGAGGGGCATCCAGGACCCCGATGTGAAGCGTCTGCGTGACCTGGAGGCCGACTTCATCGAGCCGCGCGCCTTCGAGGTCGCCGACAAGCTGCGCCGTATGGGCTGGCAGCAGGGCGAGGACGGCGGCGCCGGCTTCGGCGACGTGCAGCCCCGCTACGTCTTCCAGGTGCCCCTTGCCAACCGCTCCCTGGAAGAGGTCCACAAGAACTTCAACCAGCTGTGGCGCCGCAACATCAAGAAGGCCGAGAAGGCCGGTGTCGAGGTCGTCCAGGGCGGCTACCAGGACCTCGCCGAGTGGCAGCGGCTGTACGAGATCACGGCCGTGCGCGACCACTTCCGGCCCCGCCCGCTGTCGTACTTCCAGCGCATGTGGACGGCCCTCAACACCGAGGACCCCAACCGCATGCGGCTGTACTTCGCCCGGCACAACGGCGTGAACCTCGCCGCCGCGACGATGCTGATCGTCGGCGGGCACGTCTGGTACTCCTACGGTGCCTCCGACAACATCGGGCGCGAGGTCCGGCCCTCGAACGCGATGCAGTGGCGGATGCTGCGCGACGCCTACGCGCTCGGCGCCACGGTCTACGATCTGCGCGGCATCTCCGACTCGCTGGACGAGACCGACCACCTCTTCGGCCTGATCCAGTTCAAGGTGGGCACCGGCGGTCAGGCCGCCGAGTACCTCGGCGAGTGGGACTTCCCGCTGAACAAGCTGCTCCACAAGGCGCTCGACATCTACATGTCGCGCCGCTGAGCTCGCGTCCTCCGCTTCGACACCGTCGGCAGTTTCCACCCCTGTGACACACCGCAGCCACGAGAAAGGTTCCAGGTCCGGCCATGGCGCTCACGCTCTACGTCGACACCGCGCGCTGGCGGGCGCACCACAAGCACGTGCAGGAGCAGTTCCCGGGGCTCGTCCCGGTCTGCAAGGGCAACGGCTACGGCTTCGGGCACGAGCGGCTGGCGGAGGAGGCCACGCGGCTGGGCGCGGACATCCTCGCCGTCGGCACGACGTACGAGGCCGCGCGCATCAAGGACTTCTTCGGCGGTGACCTGCTGGTGCTGACGCCGTACCGGCGCGGCGAGGAGCCGGTGCCGCTGCCCGACCGGGTGGTCCGCTCGGTGTCGTCGATCGACGGGGTCTACGGCCTGGTGGGCGCCCGTGTGGTCATCGAGGTGATGTCCTCGATGAAGCGGCACGGCATCAGCGAGCAGGAGCTGCCGCAGCTGCACGCCGCGATCGAGAACGTCCGGCTCGAGGGCTTCGCGATCCATCTGCCGCTGGACCGCACCGACGGCTCTGACGCCGTCGAGGAGGTCATCGGCTGGATGGACCGGCTGCGCGCGGCCCGGCTGCCGCTGCACACGATGTTCGTCAGCCACCTCAAGGCCGAGGAACTCGCCCGGCTCCAGCAGCAGTTCCCGCAGACCCGCTTCCGCGCCCGTATCGGCACGCGACTGTGGCTCGGGGACCACGAGGCCACCGAGTACCGCGGCGCCGTCCTGGACGTCACGCGGGTCGCCAAGGGCGACCGCTTCGGCTACCGGCAGCAGAAGGCGGCCTCCGACGGCTTCCTGGTGGTGGTGGCGGGCGGTACGTCGCACGGGGTTGGCCTGGAGGCCCCCAAGGCCCTGCACGGCGTCATGCCGCGCGCCAAGGGTGTGGCCCGGGCAGGCCTCGCCACGGTCAACCGGAACCTTTCTCCGTTCGTCTGGGGTGGCAAGCAGCGCTGGTTCGCGGAGCCGCCGCACATGCAGGTGTCGATCCTCTTCGTGCCCTCGGACGCCCCGGAGCCGAAGGTCGGCGACGAACTGGTGGCCCATCTGCGTCACACCACGACGCAGTTCGACCGCCTCATGGACTGCTGAGAGCCCGCAGACACGCGAAAGGCCGTACACGGCAAGCCTCGTGTACGGCCTTCGACTTGATCTGCCAGGAGGCCTGTTCGCTCAGAGCGAACGCTCTGCAGGCGAGGCCACTCCGCCTCCACTTCCCCACTGCACCTGCGGTCCGGCGAAGTGGGCCGCGTGGCGCGGCGGATGGGCCGCGGTGCCGAGGACGAAGACATCCTCCGCGCCGTCCAGCACACCGCCCGAGGGATCGTCGTCCCCGGCCCTGCGCACCACGTCCCGCTCCGGCATGAGGATGTCGCGCACGACGACCGCACACAGGTACAGCGTTCCCAGCAGGTGCACGCCGACGGCCCAGTGGTAGCCGTCGGTCGGCAGACCTTTGTGCGCGTCCCCGCTGGTCGTGTAAGCGAGGTACATCCAGATCCCCAGGAAGTACGCCACCTCGCACGCCTGCCAGATCAGGAAGTCCCGCCACTTCGGCCGGGCCAGCGCGGCCAGGGGCACCAGCCACAGCACGTACTGAGGGGAGTACACCTTGTTGGTCACGATGAACGCCGCGATGATCAGGAAGGCCAGCTGGGCGAACCGCGGGCGCCGGGGGGCCATGAGGGCGAGCGCCGCGATGCCGCCGCAGCACAGCACCATGAGCAGCGTGGCGAAGGTGTTGACGGTGTCGGTGCTGAGCGGGTTGGTGGAGTTCTGGGCCAGGATCAGCCAGAACGATCCGAAGTCGACGCCTCGCTCCTGGCTGAACCGGTAGAACTTCGACCAGCCCTCGAAGGCGAACAGCATCACGGGGAGGTTCACGACCAGCCAGGCGACGACTGCGCCGCCGACCGCCTTGCCGTACTCCCGCCACTTGCCGGCCCGCCAGCACAGTACGAGCAGCGGTCCCAGCAGGAAGACGGGATAGAGCTTGGCGGCGGTGGCCAGCCCCAGCAGGACGCCGAAGGCGAGCGGGCGGCTCCGGGACCACATCAGCATCGCGGCGGCCGTCAGGGCGACCGCCAGGAGGTCCCAGTTGATGGTGGCGGTCAGCGCGAACGCCGGCGCCAGGGCGACCAGCAGCCCGTCCCAGGGCCGCCGGGCGTGCGTGCGGGCCACGCAGACGGCGATGACGGCCGCGCACACCATCAGCATCCCAGCGTTGACCATCCAGTACCACTGCTCCTGCTGCTGGATGCTGCCGCTGCCGGGCGTGATCCAGGCGGCCACCTCCATGAAGACACCGGTCAGCACCGGGTATTCGAGGTAGTCCATGTCGCCGGGGAGCTTGTCGAAGTACGGCACGAGCCCGTCGGCGAAGCCGCGCCCCTGATAGAGGTGCGGGATGTCCGAATAGCACGCCTTTGTGTACTGCGAACTGGCGCCGAAGAACCAGCCACTGTGGTAACAGGGCGCCTTCTGGACCAGTCCGAGGGCGAACATGCCGATCGCCACCAGCGCGACGACCCGTACAGGAGTCCACCAGGACGTCCCGAGCAGGGCGCGCCGCCCGACGGGTCCGCCGATCAGCTCGCTCCCGGCCGCGGCGACCTTGTCCTCTCTGGTCGGCCGCACCGGGTCGGGCTCGTGCACGCTCGCTTGCGTCGATTCAGCACTGGGCATGTCGCACATCCTGCCGTACGCGCTGGAGGCGCACCTGGCGCGCCGTCGTATCTCACTGTGCCACTGGGGCGATGCGGCTGCGGCCTGTGTTCACCGCAGAACACAGGTTGGCACTTGCCCTCATCGACTTCTGAGCAGCCGGAAAGCGTGGATCCTCCACTGCGTCACCTCAAACGCCACAACCCCAGTAAACAGGCTAAGGACGGCAGTGGTCCAGGCAATTGGACTGGTGAGAGAAGCTGCTGTCCAATCCCATACGTCGTCATCGCTCAACCACACGATGGGGAATACAGAAACCAGCGGAAGTACCCAAATCAGTTCCGGCCTTAGTAGACGCGCGGAAACGACAGCTAGCCCCAGCCACACAAGAAGCGACCGTACGAAGACGCCGCCGAGTTCCGCGCCTACCGCGAGGGATTCGATCAGCCATGAAACAGCGCACCCGACTGCTGTAAGGGCAGCGAAATAGAGCATTCGGAATCGGTATATGCGCGGACCACCCATAACTTCCTGCTCCGACATGGCACCGTTCAGTGAGCTACCAACAAAGACAGCCGAAAGCAGAGGAAGTTCGCGACGGAACGGGATTCCGCTCGACGCACTATCCGAGACCAGGGAAGGGATTGAAAATCGAATCCCGCCCAGGAACGCGGAGAGCAGAGCCACTGCGGTGACCCCCAGGAGAGCCAGGGCTGTCCGGTGGGCCCGGACGTACCGCAGAACTGTTGAGCGTGTCAGGTGTATCAAGCAGCGCACCCAACCTTCCGGAGTTGCTCTCGTTCCCGCGAAACCCAAATGCGCTGATCATTCTCTGGCAACTGAGCAGCATGTGCCGCTGCCTCCTGGGCATCCCCAACACCTGTCACATGCATGCCTTCGTCCGCCGTCTGCGGATCCTCGCCCATGGCCCGGTACTCCAACCAGAGGTCGATGCGGTTGACCGCATCCCATGCTCGGTCAGCGTCCCCGGGAGGAAGACAGTCACCGAACGAGAGGGATGAAACCTGCCCAGCCATGGCAACAGCCGCACCGCGCACATGGCCTTCAGGAATGTCAAACCCAAGGTCACCGTGTGACGTTCGGCGGAGACCTTCTTCATAAAAAGTTGCGGGCGTACGCACCCAGGACTGAGGTACACCGCGGAGTCGCGCGGCCATTGCGGTGAGCTCCCTGAGATATTTTCGGTGTTCCCGCCAGACGCACACCTCGGGTGCGGTGCTCGTCGCGCGATCACAGAGTATCTCCCCCTCTGCGGATTTCCTCTCCGTTTGTATCTGGCCACCAATCGGGAACGATGCAAGCACGACAAGACAGCATGATGCGACACCAAAGAAGGCTCCACGGTGCCTGACTGAAAGAGGACGACTTTTCAATTTCTCTGTCTTGTATGGCGGTTCGGGAGCCAGGACCGCCAACGCAGCAAGCAGGGCCGCCAACAATAGCCGCAGTACTACAGGTAGGGGACGAACCGTCTCGGACGGCGCACCCGCGATCACGAATATTCCGAAGCCTTGGCCGATGGAAAGCAGCAGCACGAACCCGCCTAGAGCACAGATGACGGGTGTGAAAGCAGGCGATGGCCAATACCGGCCAGCGAGGTGCCCCGCTGCAGCGAACAAAGTAAGTGTTGCAACGCCCAGAAAAAAGTACGACGGCCAGAGGAATCCTGCACCGGCGTCCGGAAATGTAACGACCGCAGCCACAACGGCGCCGAGCACGTAGGAGAAGAATCCCATCGTGAGAGTGGCCGCCAAGCGAGCCGCCTCAACCTGCCAGGACGGGCGAGCAGCTGCAAGCAGGAACTCGGGCAGCTTTGCACGTGACGCTCGCCCCGCCTGCCATGCGGAGACTGCTGCCAGAACCGGTCCGAGAAACAACGTGACGACTTGGGTGGCGACACTCGCTTCGGGCCACACACCTATCCAATAGCGTGAACGGCCGAACAGAACTGCCAAGTCCACCAAAATGAGCACGGGAAGAGCCGCTAGCAACGGCGAGCGCCGCAATTCGATACGATAGACCTTCACGACACAGCGGCTTTCTGGGCATCCCGAACAGACGCGAGAACAGTCATATATCCACGTTCGAGCGGACTGTCACCAGGGGCTGATTCCACAGCGATCTCAGCCAGTTTCTTCGGGGTGCCTTGATACCTGATCTGCCCCCCGTGCAGGACGAGCACCTTATCGCATGCCGCACCCACGTCTTCCACCAAATGGGTGCTGAGCAACACCCCAACTCCCTCACGCGCGAGCGAACGAATGAGTTCTCGGAAGTCCAGTCGCTGTTCAGGGTCGAGTCCCACAGTGGGCTCATCGAGAAGCACCAGTGGGGGGGCGCCTACGATGGCAGCGGCAATTCCTGCACGCCGGAGCATGCCACCGGAAAGCGACTTCATTTTTTCTCTGGCACGATCACCGAGAGCCACTGAAGCTATCGCACGATCAGTGGCCTCCCCAGCCTGTTTATCGGGTATCTCACGCAACCATGCGCAATAGTATACGAAATCGGCAACTGAAAAATTCGGATAGTAGCCGAAATCCTGCGGAAGATAGCCAATTTTCCGACGGGCGCGGCGCGCCGCTGCCTCTGTCCTTATTTCCTCGCCGAAAAGCTCTAGGCTTCCGGCTTTAGGCGGCGTGACGGTACTGAGCGTGCGCAGCAGCGTGGTCTTGCCAACGCCGTTGGGACCGAGCAGGCCAGTTACTCCAGGACCTATGGTCAGATTCAGCCCGTCAATGACTCGGCGACGGCCGTAGCCTTGGCTAAGTCCTTCGAGCCGTACGAAGGTGGGGGACAATACACGTCTCCAGACAGCGGGGGGCCGCTCCCGGAGCGGCCCCCAGGAGTTTGACTACCGACTCAGCTCAGCCGTAGGTAACTGTGGTCCTATTGATGGAGAAGATGCACTCAAACGAACTGAACTTACCCACATACCCTTGCCCGAGGACGGCTCCGACGTTCGAGTCCGCTTCACTCGCACAGTCGTACTTTGCGTTGTAGTACCCATTGGCAGTCGCGCCCTTGCAGTAGCCGTGCCCGGATGTGCTGTACCAGTAACCACGGCAGCCCTTCGTCCAATTGGGCTCGTTACTGGCAAGCGCGTTGGGGGCAACAAGACCGATAGCTGTGGACGCGAGTACGCCAACGGCGAGAAACTTTGCAGTCTTGATTTTCGTCACTTCTTCAACCTTCTCGCGGTGATGCAGATTGGGAGCCTCCAGCGTCGTTGCCGCGTCGGGACCTCGGTCTGGCCCAAAACAGCGGCGCGCTCCAGACAATGAGAGTCTTTAGACGTCCCAACTGACCTTTTTTGTGACTTTAGAGAGACTGTCTGCGACATGTCAAGCGCATATCCGGGCATCTCAAGGAAACACATGTGAGGCTGCCCTTGGCAATAATGTGAGCGAGTGCCGACAATCAGTGGGAAGCTCGAATAAAGCTGATATTTCAGACCCTGGGTGGCCTCGCCGTCAACGGCGAGGTGCCTTGGCCGGACAGCCGACTTCGGCACAGCCGACGACGAGCTGGCCGGCCAGACCACAGTCTGCACACGAGAACTCGGGCCCCGGAATATTCCGGGGCCCGAGTTCTCGATCTTCGCTTGCAGTCCTTACCTTCGGTCCGGTCTAACCGGCCGAGCCGCCGAAGAATCCTCCGTTGCCGTTGCCTCGGGTGTTCCCGCCGTTTCCGCCGGTGGACAAGCTGGGCGACGGTGACGGGGTGATGCCCCCGTCCGTCCCGCCGTTCCCGTTGCCGCCGTTGCCGTTGCCGCCGTCGCTGCAACCGAAGAACCCGCAGGTGTCACTCGGTGAAGGCGACGGGCTGGTCCGGGTCCGGCTCGGCGTGGGCGAGGGGGTCGGGCTTGCCTTCTGACTCTGCGTGACCGACGGGGTGGGGGTCGGCGTCGGCGCGTTGAGGACCACACCGATGGGCTTCGGCGCCGGGAAGTCCACCGCCGGCTGTCCCTCCAGTGCCTGGAGCATGTAGTCGTGCCAGATCTCGGACGGGAACGAGGCGCCGTGGATCTTCTTCTGGCCACCCGTTCCGTACATCTCGAGGAAGGTGCGCGCCTTGCTGTTCTCGTTGTCGTCCAGTCGGAACATGCTGATCGCGGTCGACAGCTGCGGGGTGTAGCCGACGAACCACGCGGACTTGTTGCCGTCGGTGGTACCGGTCTTGCCGGCCACCTCACGTCCCGGCAGCTGTGCGTTGGTGCCGGTGCCCTTGTCGACCACGGTCTTGAGAACGTCCGTGACGTTGTCGGCGACCTCCGGCGTGAGGGCGTCCTTGGTGTGGCTCTTGTGCGTGTAGACAACCCCTTCGGTGTTTTTCTTGACCAACGTGACCGAGAACGGGTCGTTCTGCTTGCCGCTGGCCGCGAAGGTCGCGTACGCACCCGCCATCCGGATCGCGCTGGGGTCGGAGGTGCCGATCGAGAACGACGGGAAGTTGGAGCTGGCCAGGCTGCCCTCCAGGAGTCCGGAGTCCAGCGCCACCTCCTTCACCTTGTCCAGGCCGACGTCCATGCCGAGCTGGACATATGCCGAGTTGACCGAGAACTGCATCGCCTCACGGAGGTCGATCATGTAGTTCGGCGGGTCGCCCACGGACTCGTCGCCGTCATTGGTCTGGAGCCACTCCCTGTTCTTCTCGTCGGTCCAGACCGTCCGGTCGTAGTTCTTGATCTTGAGCTTGTTCTTCCCGCTGTACAGGCTCTTCGGGGAGACGAGCGTGCGTTGGTCCTGTGCCTGCACCGGACCCAGGCTGGGGTCGCGCACACCCCACTTCATCGCGGCCGCCAGCACGAACGGCTTGAAGGTCGAGCCGACCTGCGCACCCGTGGAGTCCGCGTTGTTGGTGAAGTGCTTGGTCGCGTCCTCACCGCCGTAGATCGCCTTGATGGCGCCCGACGACGGGTCCACCGATGCGCCGCCGAACTGCACGAACTTGTCGGTCTGCGGGCGCAGGTTGGGCTTGATGTTCGCCTTCTGGACCTTCTTCACCGCCGCCTCCAGCTCGCCGACCTTCTTCTTGTCGAAGGTCGTGTAGATCTGGAAGCCGCCCTTCTGCAGGTCGTCGGCGGTGATCTTCGTGTTGTTGACCAGGTAGGCCTTGGCGAGGTCGACCAGGTAGCCGACCTGGCCGCTCAGCCGGCTGTTCGAGCGCGGGCTCTGGACCTTGGGGAGCGTGGTGTACTTGGCCCGCTCCGAGGCGCTCAGATGGCCGTACTGGACCATCTTGTTGAGCGTGTCCTGCATCTGCAGCAGCGCCCGCTTGCTGTTGGCCTGCGGAGTGGCTGCGGGGTCGAGGGACGTCGCGCCCGCCGGGTCGTAGTAGGTGGCGCCCTTGATCATCGCGGCGAGGAAGGCGCACTCGCCCGGGTTCAGATCCTTGGCCTCCTTGTTGAAGTAGGCGCGCGCGGCCGCCTGGATCCCGTAGGCGCCGCGGCCGAAGTACGCCGAGTTCAGGTAGCCGGCCATGATCTCGTCCTTGGGAACCGTGGCGCCCACCTTGATCGCGACGAAGATCTCCTTGAACTTCCGGGAGATGGTCTGCGACTGGTCGTTCAGCATCGCGTTCTTGACGTACTGCTGGGTGATCGTGGAACCACCCTGCGTCTGTCCGCCCCGCGCCATGTTGAAGAGGGCGCGCGCGATGCCGTTCGGGTCGACGCCGCTGTCGGTCTCGAAGGTCTTGTTCTCCTGCGAGATGACCGCGTACCGCATCTCCTTGGGGATCTGGTCGTAGTTGACGATCTGGCGGTTGATCTCACCGCCGGTGGCGACCATCACCGAGCCGTCGGACCAGTAGAAGACGTTGTTCTGCGCCTTCGCGGTCTGGGCGACGTTCGGCACGCTCACCATGGCGTACCCGATGCCCGCGACCGCCACCAGGCTTCCGAGGAAGCCGATGAACAGGCCCGTCACGAGCTTCCAGGACGGCAGCCAACGGCGGTAGCCGTACTTGCCCGCGCGCGGGTAGTCGATGAACCGCTTCCTGTCGGGCGGCGCCGGGCGCCCCCTCCCGTTCGGGCCACCGGGGCCGCCCCGCGGGTCGGGCGGTCTGCGCCGGCCACCGTTTCTCTGCGCGGCCCGCCGTGCCTCGGCACGGCTGGCGTACGGGCGTTCCTCACCGCCGGCGCCACGGGATTCCGGCCCATAGGAACTGGACCCATAGGAGTCGGCGGGAGATCCGGTGGCGCCTCGCGGTGCCGCACGGCGGCCGGGGGACGAACCGGACTGGCCGCGTCGGGCCGCGGCACGTCCGCCTCCCTGCGGCTGCGGCGGTTTGCGACGGTGCTCGCTCATCGAACGATTACTCCTCGGGCAGGCGCACCCTTGCGCGCCTGGAAACGGCGGCTTGTTTCCGGTCCCCCCGAAGTACGGATGTGGTCAGTTGTGCATTCACCCGTACTGCACCAAGGACGAGGACGCCCCCTGGCGTCACTCGGTTCCCGGAGGTGTGCATGCCGCACAGACTACGCACCGTCAAAACCTACCGAGCTCGGAAGTTCACCCCAAATCAGGCAACTTACCCCGCATCGAATCGGTGATGTGATCCCGTTCACTCCGCTCCCTCTTGTCGCATTCTGGGGGCCGTTCTATCGTGCTGATGTATCGAGTCGATACATCAGCACGGCATAAGGACCGTCACGGCACCCGACACCACGGGTGGGGCAGAGAGGAGGCGACGATGGGCCGGCGTTCCGGAATCCTGGAGTTCGCCGTACTCGGCCTGCTCCGCGAATCCCCGATGCACGGCTATGAGCTGCGCAAACGACTCAATACGTCACTGGGTGTGTTCCGTGCGTTCAGCTACGGGACGCTCTACCCCTGCCTCAAGACGCTGGTCGCCAACGGCTGGTTGATCGAGGAGCCGGGGAACACCCCCGAGGACACCGTCACAGCTCCCCTCGCGGGCCGCCGCGCGAAGATCGTCTACAGGTTGACGGCGGAGGGCAAGGAGCACTTCGAGGAGCTGCTCTCCCAGACGGGCCCCGACGCGTACGACGACGAGCACTTCGCCGCGCGCTTCGCCTTCTTCGGGCAGACGTCGCGTGACGTACGCATGCGCGTGCTGGAGGGCCGCCGCAGCCGTCTGGAGGAGCGCCTGGAGAAGATGCGCGCCTCTGTCGCGCGCACCCGGGAGCGCCTCGACGACTACACCCTCGAGCTTCAGCGCCACGGGATGGAGTCCGTGGAGCGCGAAGTGCGCTGGCTGAACGAGCTCATCGAGAGCGAGCGGGCCGGACGGGACCTCAAGAGGTCCGCTTCCGGGGAGCCCGCTCAGCAGGACACCACATCTGGAGCGCCGGGCGGCCTGCCCCGGTCCGGGGAGACGTCCCGGCCGGATACGCCCGACGACACCGCCACGTGAGGTCCCGTCGGGGCTTCACCGAGTACACACAGGGAGCAACCGGAATGGGTTCGGTTCGCGTAGCCATCGTCGGCGTGGGCAACTGCGCCGCGTCGCTGGTGCAGGGCGTCGAGTACTACAAGGACGCCGACCCGGCGTCCAAGGTCCCGGGCCTCATGCACGTGCAGTTCGGCGACTACCACGTGCGGGACGTCGAGTTCGTCGCCGCCTTCGACGTCGACGCGAAGAAGGTCGGCCTCGACCTCGCGGACGCCATCGGCGCCTCCGAGAACAACACCATCAAGATCTGCGACGTGCCCAGCACCGGTGTGACGGTCCAGCGCGGCCACACCCTCGACGGCCTCGGCAAGTACTACCGCCAGACCATCGAGGAGTCCGACGCCGAGCCGGTCGACGTCGTCCAGATCCTCAAGGACAAGCAGGTCGACGTCCTCGTCTGCTACCTGCCGGTCGGCTCCGAGGACGCGGCGAAGTTCTACGCCCAGTGCGCCATCGACGCCAAGGTCGCCTTCGTCAACGCCCTTCCGGTCTTCATCGCCGGCACCAAGGAGTGGGCCGACAAGTTCATCGAGGCGGGCGTCCCGATCGTCGGTGACGACATCAAGTCGCAGGTCGGCGCCACCATCACGCACCGCGTCATGGCGAAGCTGTTCGAGGACCGGGGTGTCATCCTCGACCGCACGATGCAGCTGAACGTCGGCGGCAACATGGACTTCAAGAACATGCTCGAGCGCGAGCGCCTGGAGTCCAAGAAGATCTCCAAGACGCAGGCCGTCACCTCCCAGATCCCCGACCGGGACCTCGGCGAGAACAACGTCCACATCGGCCCCTCCGACTACGTGGCGTGGCTCGACGACCGCAAGTGGGCCTACGTCCGCCTCGAGGGCCGCGCCTTCGGTGACGTCCCGCTGAACCTGGAGTACAAGCTGGAGGTCTGGGACTCCCCGAACTCCGCGGGTGTCATCATCGACGCGCTGCGCGCCGCGAAGATCGCCAAGGACCGCGGCATCGGCGGCCCGATCCTGTCGGCGTCCTCGTACTTCATGAAGTCCCCGCCGGTGCAGTACTTCGACGACGAGGCCCGTGAGAACGTCGAGAAGTTCATCCGCGGCGACGTCGAACGCTGAGAGCGCTGAGAACGCTCCACGCCGTGGGCCGTTGAGGGTCCCCGAGGGTTGTTCCCCCGGGGACCCTGCCCATGTGTGAGGCTGTGCGGCATGGCCGTCGTCCGTGACCTGCGCGTGCTGCTGCGTTTCCAGGGTTTCCGGCGCCTGCTCGCCGTCCGGCTGCTCTCCCAGGGCGCCGACGGGGTCTACCAGGTGGCGCTCGCCACGTACGTCGTCTTCTCCCCGGAGAGGCAGACCTCCGCCGTGGCGGTCGCCTCCGCGATGGCGGTGCTGCTGCTCCCGTACTCCCTGGTGGGACCCTTCGCCGGCGTCCTGCTGGACCGCTGGCGGCGCCGCCAGGTCCTGCTCCACGGCAACCTGGTGCGCTCGGTGATGGCGGCCGCGACGGCGGTACTGATGGTCGCCGCCGTCCCCGACTGGCTGTTCTACGTCTCGGCGCTCTGCGTCACCGCCGTCAACCGCTTCGTCCTGTCGGGCCTGTCCGCCGCCCTGCCGCGGGTGGTCGACGGCGAGCGGCTGGTGATCGCCAACTCCCTGTCGCCGACCGCCGGCACCCTGGCCGCGTTCGCCGGCGGCGGCCTCGCCTTCGCGGTGCGCCTGGTGGCGGCGGACTCCGACGCGGCCGTGGTGCTGCTGGGTGCCGTCCTCTACCTCTGCGCGGCTCTGGCGTCGCTGCTCATGGCTCCGGAACTGCTCGGGCCCGACCGGGAGTCGGTGCAGCCACGGCTGGGTGCGGCGGTGACGGGCGCCGCGCGTGACCTGGTCGCGGGTGTGCGGCACCTGCTGTCCCCGCCCCGCCGGGAGGCCGCCTGGGCGCTGGGCTCCATGACGCTGATGCGGTTCTGCTACGGCGCCCTGACGGTGATGGTGCTGATGCTCTGCCGGTACGGCCTGGCGTCGGACGCACAGCAGGGACTGCGGCTTTTGGGGCTGGCGCTGGGTGTCTCGGGCGCCGGGTTCTTCGCGGCGGCCGTCGTCACCCCCTGGGCGGCGGGGCGGCTCGGTCCCGCCCGCTGGATCGTCGTGTGTGCCGGGTCCGCCTCGGTCCTGGAACTCGCCCTCGGGCTGCCGTTCGCCCCCGGCCCGCTGCTGGCCGCGGTCCTCGTACTGGGCCTG
The DNA here is from genome assembly GCF_040646295.1 of Streptomyces sp. NPDC046197. NCBI lineage: Bacteria > Bacillati > Actinomycetota > Actinomycetes > Kitasatosporales > Streptomycetaceae > Streptomyces > Streptomyces sp. NPDC046197. Next base: position 118,741 of record NZ_JBEYZY010000001.1, read on the forward strand.
ACCACCCAGGGCGCGAAGATCGCCACGGACACGGTGGTGCAGTCCGCCGTCGAGGACGGCTTCCGCGGCCGGATCTTCTCCGTGTACGACGTGCTGTTCAACGTCGCCTTCGTGGCGGCCGCGGGCGTCGCCGCCCTGATGCTGCCGCCGGACGGACGTTCGGCGGTGCTGGTGATCGCAGTCTCCGTGATCTACGGAACGGTTGCGGCAGCTATGGCCCGCTTTGAGCGCTGCCGAGTGTCACATCAGTGACACAGAGCCTGCTGTGGTTTCAGAGTTGTCAGTGGGGCCCTGTAGCTTACGTGCGTCTTATTTCGACGCCATGTTCGCGTCATCGTGCTTACGTTCTAGGGGGACCCCCAAGTGACAACTCCGCCGCCCCAGGGCCAGAACCCGTACGCCCAGGCGCCCACCGCTCCGATGGGGCAGCAGCCCGTCCAGCCGGGAGTCCCGCAGCAGCCGTACGCGCCGTTCCCGCAGCAGCAGGGCGCGCCGGTCCCCCCGCCGCCCGCCCCGGCGAAGCGTGCCGGCAAGAAGGCGCTGCGCGTCATCGGCGCGATCGTCGTCTTCGTCATCGTCGCCATGCTGAAGTTCGGTGTCGGCTTCGGTCTGGGCTGGTTCTTCAACCGTGACGACGCGGAGACCACGTCGGTGGGCGCCTGCATGCACAACGACGGCACGGACAACAAGGCCGACCTCAAGGAGGTCGACTGCTCGTCCGCCGACGCACAGTACAAGGTGGTCCAGAAGTTCGACGGCTCCACCGACGAGGACAAGTGCAAGGCCGTGACCGACGCGACGATTTCCTACGTGCAGTACGGCGGCGGCCACGACGTCGTGCTCTGCCTGAAGGAAGCGAAGTAGCACCTCGCTCGACCTACGTCGAAGGGGCGATGTTTCACGTGAAACATCGCCCCTCGATGCGTTCCGAGGCATGTTTCACGTGAAACACGCCTCGTTTCACAGCCTCAGTTCTGCTCGGCCCACCACGTCTTGAGGGCCGCCACCGCCGCGTCATGCTCCATCGGGCCATTCTCCAGGCGCAGTTCCAGCATGTGCTGGTAGGCACGGCCGACAACCGGGCCCGGCTTGACGTCCAGGATCTGCATGATCTCGTTGCCGTCGAGGTCGGGGCGGATGGCGTCGAGCTGCTCCCGCTCCTGGAGTTCCGCGATGCGCTCCTCCAGGCCGTCATAAGCACGGGAGAGTGCTCCGGCCTTGCGCTTGTTGCGCGTGGTGCAGTCTGAACGGGTCAGCTTGTGGAGGCGGTCGAGCAGCGGGCCGGCATCACGGACGTACCGGCGTACGGCCGAGTCGGTCCACTCGCCGGTGCCATAGCCGTGGAAGCGGAGGTGGAGCTCGACCAGTCGCGAGACGTCCTTCACCAGCTCGTTGGAGTACTTCAGGGCCGTCATGCGCTTCTTGGTCATCTTCGCCCCGACCACCTCGTGGTGGTGGAACGAGACCCGGCCGTCCTTCTCGAAGCGACGCGTGCGCGGCTTACCGATGTCGTGCAGCAGCGCCGCCAGCCGGAGGGTGAGGTCGGGACCCTCCTCCTCCAGTGCGATCGCCTGCTCCAGGACGATCAGCGTGTGCTCGTAGACGTCCTTGTGCCGGTGGTGCTCGTCGCTCTCCAGACGCAGCGCCGGTAGCTCGGGCAGCACCCGGTCGGCGATTCCCGTGTCGACCAGCAGGGCCAGGCCCTTGCGCGGGTGCGCGGAAAGGATCAGCTTGTTCAGCTCGTCCCGGACCCTCTCGGCGGAGACGATCTCGATGCGTTCGGCCATCTCCCGCATCGCGGTGACGACCTCGGGGGCGACGTCGAAGTCGAGCTGGGCGGCGAAGCGCGCGGCCCGCATCATGCGCAGCGGATCGTCGGAGAAGGACTCCTCGGGGGTTCCGGGGGTACGCAGCACACGCGCCGCCAGATCCTCCAGCCCGCCGTGCGGGTCGACGAACCTCTTCTCCGGCAGCGCGACGGCCATGGCGTTGACCGTGAAGTCCCGCCGGACCAGGTCCTCCTCGATGGAGTCGCCGTACGACACCTCGGGCTTGCGCGAGGAGCGGTCGTAGGCCTCCGACCGGTACGTCGTCACCTCGATCTGGAAGCACCGCTCCGCGTCACCGGCGCGAACCGTCTTCTGGAGTCCGACGGTGCCGAAGGCGATGCCGACCTCCCACACCGCGTCCGCCCAGGGCCGCACGATCTTCAGCACGTCCTCGGGACGGGCGTCGGTCGTGAAGTCCAGGTCGTTGCCGAGCCGGCCGAGCAGCGTGTCCCGGACCGAGCCGCCGACCAGGGCAAGGGAGAACCCGGCCTCCTGGAAGCGACGGGCGAGGTCGTCGGCGACAGGGGCCACCCGCAGCAGTTCGCTCACCGCGCGCTGCTGCACCTGGCTCAGGGCAGTGGAAGTGTCTTCATTGGCGTTCGGCACAACAGAACAGAGTACGTGGCCCGGGCGGCCGACCGCTCCGGAGTTCGGCCGCGGGCGGAGCTCCTCCGTACCGCGCCCGCTCCTCCCGTACCGCGGGCACGGCTTCGCGCGGCCCTGAGCCACCGGCACAGCCCCTCTTATTACGTGCGCAAGCGAGCCTTTGTGACGTAACAAACAGCATCCCTGGATACCCGCATATCCAGGGCGGACCACCGGAGTTCTCCGATCTTGTGCACGCCTCCGCGGCACTTCCCCTCAGCGCATCTCGTTACCATGCGGGGACGCACATTCCGACGACCACTGACGACGACGAGGGACGGGCGAGCGCGTGGCCGAGGCGGCAGACTTCCAGGGGACCAGTCCCTCACCTGCCCGCCGCTGGCTGTGGCGGGCAGGCGCGCTGCTCGCCGGGGCGCCGCTGCTCGCCGGACTGCTCCAGCTGCCGGGCGCGCCAACCGCGCGAGCGGCGGGCCAGGGCGTGGCCCAGGCCCCCTCCGGCTCGCAGACGGTGGCCGTCTCCCTCGACTCGCTCACCCCCAGCGCCCCCTCGGACGGGGACACGGTGACCGTCACGGGCACCGTGACGAACAACGGCAAGCAGACCGTCACCGGCGCCCACGTGGGCCTGCGGGTGGGCCCGCAGCTGACCACCCGGTCGGCGATCGACACGGTCGCCCAGCGCACCGGCTACGTACCGGAAGCCGACGGCTCCGAGGTCGGTGGCCAGTACGTCCAGAAGTTCGCACAGCTCACCCCGGGCGTCGCCGAGCACTTCAGCATCTCGGTACCGGTCGACAAGCTGAACCTCGGGGCGGACGGGGTCTACGAGTTCTCCGTCTCCCTGTCCGGCCAGACGTCCGCGCAGCCCTGGGACCAGGTGCTGGGCATCCGGCACACGTTCCTGCCGTGGCACCCCGGCGGGGCGGACACGAAGACGAAGACGACGTACCTGTGGCCGCTGGTGTCCTCCGTCCACATGACGGCGGAGACGGGCCCCGGGGCCCAGCAGACCCCGGTCTTCCTCAACGACGACCTCGCCAAGGACATCGGCCCCGGCGGCCGCCTGCAGCAGATGCTGTCACTGGGCAAGGACCTCGACGTCACCTGGGTGATCGACCCCGACCTGCTGGCGTCGGTCGACGCCATGACCCGTAAGTACCGCGTCCGGGCGGACGACGGCACCACCGCCGCGGGAACCCACCAGGCGGTCGCCAAGCAGTGGCTCGCCGAGCTGCAGCAGGACGTGGCGGGCAAGGAGGTCGTGGCGCTGCCCTTCGGCGACCCGGACCTCGCCTCGCTCGCCCACAGCGGCACGAGCGTGACCGGCTCACTGAGCCAGCTCAAGGACGCCACCGACGTCGCCGCCAGCACGGTGGAGACGGTGCTGCACGTGAAGCCGGCCACGGACTTCGCCTGGCCCGTGGAGGGCGCCGTCGACCCCTCGATCGTCAGGGTGGCCACCTCCGCGGGCGCCGACAAGGTGATCGCACGCAGCGACAGCCTGCAGGAGAAAGGCGCTCTGACCTACACGCCGTCCGCGGCCCGGCCCATCGGCGGCGGCACCACGGCGGTCGTGGCCGACGCACGGCTGTCGACGGCGTTCGACGGCGACATGACGCAGGCCGGCACCACCACGCTCGCCGTGCAGCAGTTCCTCGCTCAGAGCCTCGAACTCGGCGGGCAGACGGACAACCAGCGCAGCATCGTCGTCGCCCCGCCCCGCATGCCCACCGCGAGCCAGGCCCAGGCCATGGCGCAGGCCCTGACGGCGCTGCAGCAGAGCCCCTGGTCCCAGCCCCAGGACCTGGCCGCGGCCGCCAAGGCGAAGCCGGACCCCGGCGCCAACACCAGGGTTCCGTCGACCTACGACTACCCCTCTTCACTGCGCAAGCAGGAACTGACGCGCTCCGCCTTCGAAGCGATCGCGAGGACGCAGGACAAGGTCGACAACTTCAAGGTCGTACTCACCGACGAGTCCCGGGTCGTCACGCCCTTCGGCCGCGCCATGAACCGTGAGATGTCCACGTCGTGGCGGGGCCGGGACGGCACCGCGAACAGCTTCCGTGACGGTGTGGAGACCTACCTCGACGACCTCGCCGAGCAGGTCAAGCTGATCGACAAGTCGGAGACGAAGCTCTCGGGGCGCAGCGCCACGATCCCGGTCACGGTGCAGAACAACCTGGTGCAGGGCGTCGACCACCTGGTGCTGCGGCTCACCTCGACCAACCCCACCCGCCTCAAGATCGGTGGCAAGGCCTACGCGGAGCAGCCCGTCACGGTCTCCGGGGGCCACAGCCAGTCCGTGAAGTTCACCACATCGGCCAACGCCAATGGCCGGGTCACGGTCGTCGCCCAGCTGTACACGCAGGACGGCCAGGAGTACGGGGCCCCCGTCACCTTCGACGTGAAGGTCACCGAGGTCACGGCCACCGTGATGCTGGTCATCGGGGGCGGTGTCCTGCTGCTCGTCCTCGCCGGTTTCCGCATGTACACCCAGCGCAAGCGCACGGCCGCCCGGCAGGCCGCGGAGGACGGGCCCGACGAGGCCGGCGAGAGCGCTGAGGAACCGGAGAACCCCGAGGGCCCCGCGAACCGTCTCACGCAGGAGTCGGGCGCTCGGTCCGGGGCTGCAGAGCCGGAGCAGCCGAGTGACCCGACACCGGACACCGCAGCGGAAAGCGCCGACCCGTCCGGCACGGGTGAGAAAGTGGACCGTTGAGGATGTCATGGCCCGGTGGGCCCGGGACGACGAGGTGGGGTAACCATGAACGCGCCGTACGACGGTGACCGCGGCCAGGCCGCGGGCAGCTCGGGCTACCCCGAGGGTCCGCCGCCCGAGCACGGCCAGGTGCCGCCGCAGGCTCCGCCGGACATGTACCTCCAGGACGCCTACGCCGAGGACCCCTACCGGGCGCAGGACCTCACCGCACAGGACCCGGTCGGAGAGGCGCTGTACGACCGTGCCGCGCACCCTCCGCCGCCCCCGGGCGCGTACGGGCCGCAGCAGCCGCTCTACGGCCGGCCGCAGCAGTCGCCGTACGCCCCCGACCCGCACGTGTGGGCCCAGACGCCGGCGCCTGAGCCGTCGGGCGCGACGCAGTACCTGCCGCAGGGAGAAGATCCGCGGACCACACAGTTCGTCGGCGTGGACGATCTGGTCAGCCACTCGGGCGAGGAGCGCCACGAGCCGGACGCCTTCGCGCACCTCTTCCGGGACCAGCAGCAGAACGGCTTCCCCGATCCACGGCAGGGCGGCTTCGGAGATCCGCGACAGGGCGGATACCAGGACCCCCGGCACAACGGCTTCCAGGACCCCCAGCAGTACGGCGGTCGCACGCCGATGGAGCCACCGTCGGTCCCCGGCCCCTCACCGGCACCGGCCGCGGGTCAGGGAACGGCAGGGCCGTACGCGGGGACACCCGCGGCCGAGACCGCCGCTCCGGCGCCCGCGCCCGCCCCGGCCGCGAAGAAGGGCGGCCGGGCCTCGGGGCTGATGAAGTCGAGCGCCGTGATGGCGGCGGGCACGCTGGTCTCCCGCCTCACCGGCTTCATCCGCTCCGCGCTGATCGTCTCCGCACTGGGCGTCGGCCTGCTCGGCGACACCTTCCAGGTCGCCTACCAGCTGCCGACGATGATCTACATCCTGACCGTCGGCGGCGGCCTCAACTCCGTCTTCGTGCCGCAGCTCGTGCGGGCCATGAAGGAGGACGAGGACGGCGGCGAGGCCTACGCCAACCGGCTGCTGACCCTGGTGATGGTGGCGCTGGGCGCGCTCACCGTGGTCGCGGTCCTCGGAGGCCCCTTCCTCATCCGCCTGCTGTCCGACTCGGTCGCCGGCGACCCGGCGGCCAACCAGGTCGGCGTCACCTTCGTCCGCTACTTCCTGCCCTCGATCTTCTTCATGGGCATCCACGTGGTGATGGGCCAGGTCCTCAACGCCCGCGGCAAGTTCGGCGCGATGATGTGGACCCCGGTCCTGAACAACATCGTCATCATCGTCACGCTCGGCATGTTCATCTGGGTGTACGGCACGGCGGCCCACTCCGGGATGAAGGTCACCACCATCCCGCCCGAGGGGCAGCGGCTCCTCGGCTTCGGCGTGCTGCTCGGAATGGCCGTGCAGGCCCTCGCGATGATCCCGTACCTGCGGGAGACCGGGTTCCGGCTGCGGCTTCGTTTCGACTGGCGGGGCCACGGCCTCGGCAAGGCCGCCACCCTGGCCAAGTGGACCGTGCTGTTCGTCCTCGCGAACCAGGCCGGCGCGCTGGTGGTCTCCCAGCTGTCGACGTCCGCGGGCAAGCACTCTCCCGTCGACGGCACCGGCTTCGCCGCCTACGCCAACGCCCAGCTGATCTGGGGCCTGCCCCAGGCCATCATCACCGTTTCCCTGATGGCCGCCCTGCTGCCGCGGATCTCCCGCTCGGCCGCCGAGGGCGACGGCGGCGCCGTGCGCGACGACATCTCGCAGGGCCTGCGCACCACGGCCGTCGCGATCGTGCCGGTCGCCTTCGGCTTCGTCGCGCTCGGCATCCCGATGTGCACCCTGATCTTCGGCTCCTCGGGCACCAGCGAAGCCACCAACATGGGCTACATGCTGATGGCGTTCGGCCTCGGCCTGATCCCGTACTCGGTGCAGTACGTCGTCCTGCGCGCCTTCTACGCCTACGAGGACACCCGAACGCCCTTCTACAACACGGTCATCGTGGCCGCGGTCAACGCGGGCGCCTCGGTCCTGTGCTACTTCCTCCTCCCGGCCCGCTGGGCGGTGATCGGCATGGCCGCCTCGTACGGGCTGGCCTACGCCATCGGTGTGGGCGTCGCCTGGAACCGGCTGCGCAAGCGGCTCGGCGGCGACCTCGACGGCTCCCGGGTGCTGCGGACGTACGCGCGGCTGTGCATCGCCTCGCTGCCGGCCGCCCTGCTCAGCGGTGCGGCCTGCTACGGCATCGGCCACGCCCTCGGTCAGGGCGCCCTCGGCTCTTTCGCCGCGCTGCTGGCCGGTGGAGCCCTCCTGCTCGGGATCTTCTTCGTCGGCGCCCGCCGCATGCGGATCGAGGAACTCAACTCGCTCGTGGGCATGGTCCGTGGGCGGCTGGGGCGTTGAGGCGGGGGTAGGCGCACAACCATCGTCCGCAGTCGTGTGTCGTGCATAGCAGCGGACTGTGGGCACAATTGGTTTCGGCGTCGGAGAGCGCGCAACGGATGGGGAGGCAGGAGCGACGGTGGCGGAACGGAGCACGGCTGCCGTCGACGTGGCAGACAACAGCGACGACGAGTCGCTGACCGCCAAGGCGGACCAGTCCACGGCCGACGGGGTGGCCCAGAACCGGGAGCGGGACACGGACAGCAACGAGGCACAGGGGAGTGGCGGAACCGAGAGTCCCGCAAAGGCCTCACCGCCCGAACTGCACAGCGGTCACAAGCTCGCCAGACGCTACCGCCTCGAGGAGTGCGTCACCCGTCTGGACGGATTCAGCAGTTGGCGAGCGGTGGATGAGAAGCTCCGTCGCGCCGTCGGCGTGCACATCCTGCCCGCGGACCACGCCCGTGCCCGCTCCGTACTGGCCGCGGCGCGTTCCTCCGCGCTGCTCGGCGACCCCCGCTTCGTCCAGGTCCTCGACGCCGTCGAGGAGAACGACGTCGTCTACGTCGTCCACGAGTGGCTGCCCGACGCCACCGAGCTGACCACGCTCCTGTCCCCCGGGCCGCTGGAGCCGCACGACGCCTACCAGTTGGTCAGCCAGATCGCCTCCGCCATGGCTGCCGCGCACCGCGAGGGCCTGGCCCATCTGCGGCTGAACCCGAACGCCGTGCTGCGCACCTCGAGTGGCCAGTGGCGCATCCGCGGTCTCGCCGTGAACGCCGCGCTGCGCGGCATCAGCTCCGACACCCCGCAGCGCACCGACACCGAGGCCATCGGAGCCCTGCTGTACGCGGCGCTCACCCAGCGGTGGCCGTACGAGAACGACGCCTACGGCCTGTCCGGACTGCCCAAGGACGTCGGCCTCATCGCCCCCGACCAGGTGCGCGCCGGAATCCACCGGGGCCTGTCCGAACTCGCCATGCGGGCCCTCGCCAACGACGGCGCCACCGCCTCGCGGCACGAGGCTCCGTGCACCACGCCGGAGGAGCTGGTGAAGGCGATCGGTGAGATGCCGCGCATCCGCCCGCCGGAGCCCGCGTTCGCCGCTCCGCCGGACTACCAGCGCACCTCGTACCAGCAGGGTTCGTACGGCCGTCCGGCGCCGCATCCCGGGGTCACCCAACCGGTACCGGCCCCACCGCCCCCGCTGCAGAGCCGCACCGGCAAGGCCCTGAAGTGGGCCGTCTCGGCCCTCCTCATCGCGGCTCTCGGTCTCGGCAGCTGGCAGCTCGCGGACGCCCTGATGGATCAGGGCGGCAAGCCCAGCAGCGACAACCGGACGCAGACGCAGGACGGCAACGACAAGAGCGCCAAGCAACCGAAGCCGGTCAAGCCCATCCGGATCCAGGGCGCTCAGGAGTACGTGGTGAAGGGGGATGCCCAGCATCCCGGCGACGTCTCCAAGACCTACGACGGGAACAGCTCGACGTACTGGAAGACGAGCACCTTCATAGACGGTCCTGCCCTGGCGCCCTACAAGCCCGGAGTGGGCATCGTCTATGACCTCGGCTCGGCACAGAGTCTGTCCGCGGCGTCCATCGGTCTCCGCTACGGCGCCGATCACACGACGGTGGAGCTGTACGCGGCGGACTCGCCGACGTCCCCGTTGAGCTCGATGCGGAAGATCGGCAGTGTCACGACGAGCGGGAACACCGCCACGGTGAAGGCCGGCAAGTCGGAGAAGGCGCAGTACGTCCTCGTATGGCTCACCGCCGTGCCGTACTCGGGACCGGACCCGAGCACGTACACGGGTGCGGGCTACAAGCAGGCCATCACCGAAGTGAAGTTCACCGGCTGAGAGCCCGCCGGCACCAGGGGAGGGGGGTCCGATGGCAGAGGAGACCGCGTACGGCGACGCAAGTGATCAGGACCTTCTGGCGCGCCATGTGAAGGGGGATCCGGACGCCTTCGGTGAGCTGGTACGGCGGCATCGGGACCGGCTCTGGGCCGTGGCACTGCGGACGCTGGGAGACCGGGAGGAGGCCGCTGACGCCGTCCAGGACGCCTTCGTCTCCGCCTACCGTGCCGCCCACACCTTCCGGGGTCAGTCGGCCGTCACGACCTGGCTGCACCGGATCACTGTGAACGCCTGCCTGGACCGGGCCCGCAAGGCGGCCTCGCGGAAGACCTCGCCGGTGGACGACACCGAGCGGCTGGAGCAGTTGCTGGAGCCGCACGAGTCGGCGTCGGCGCCCGCCGAGCGCAACGACGTGCAGCGGCAGCTCCTCGAGGCGCTCGGCAGCCTCCCACCCGAACAGAGAGCCGCCCTGGTGCTCGTGGACATGGAGGGCTACCCGGTCGCCGAGGCCGCTCGCATCCTCGACGTACCCACGGGGACGGTGAAGAGCCGCTGCGCCCGCGGCAGAGCCAGACTGCTGCCGCTGCTCACCCATCTACGGCCGGAAGACCCCGGTGACGAGAAGGAAGAGGGGGCGGGACGGAACCGGATGGAGGGGACATCCGTCCCACCGGCAGCGGACCCCCAAGACCCGGGTCCGCGGGACACGGGACCGAGTGATTCAGCTGCTGTGAAGGGCGGAGGTGGGCGAGCGTGACATCCACGACGGACACGGCCGGGCACCCGGACGTCGCCGAGATCTCCGACCTCACCGAGGGCCTGCTCGCTCCGTCCCGGACCGCGGACATTCGGCGTCACCTGGACGAGTGCGAACTGTGCGCGGACGTCCACGCTTCCCTTGGGGAGATTCGCGGCCTGCTCGGTGCGCTGCCGGGCCTTCCGCGCATGCCCGACGACGTCGCGGGCCGGATCGATGCGGCTCTCGCCGCTGAGGCACTGCTGAGCGCCACGGCGCCCGAGTCGCAGTCCCCGGAATCACCGGACGTCGCGGCCTCGGCGTCGGGCTCGGCCCCGGGCTCGGGCTCGGAGGAGGCCGCCGCCACCGACGGTGGGGCTCATGTTTCACGTGAAACATCGACCGCGGACCGCCCAGCGGGTCACCCCCGTACCGGCACGAGCGGGCCGGGCCGCCGGGCCCGTGGGCGGCGTGGCCGCCGCAGGATGGTCCTCTTGGGCTCCGTGTGCACGGCCGCCGCCCTGGTGATCGTTTCCGCAGTGCTGGCGTCACTGAACGACGGCAAGGGGTCCGACACCACGGCTCATGGGCGGCCTTCCGCTGCCGCCGACAGCTTCGCCGAGGGAACCCTCAGGAACCAGGTCGCAGACCTCCTCCAGAAGACCCAGAAGCCGCAGGGCACGACCAAAGCCCCGCACAGCTTCGGGGTGGAAACGGGTACCGACAAGCCGAACATGCTGAAGAACCTGCCCACCGCCTCGGTCCCGCCGTGCGTCCAGCAGGGCATCGGCCGCACCGACACGGCACTCGCCGCCCGGGAGGGCACCTATCAGGGGAAGCACGCCTATCTGGTGGTGCTGCCCGACGCCTCCGGCAATTCCGCCAGGATCACGGCCTACGTGGTGGACGCGACCTGCGTCCAGCACCCGTCGACCGAGGCCAAGGTTCTGCTGACGCGCTCCTACGCGCGTTCCTGACCGAGAACGCGTGGTCTTCGCCCTGCGTGGTATCCCGTACGTTGTCACGCCATCGTGTGCCCGAGGTCACGCCATCGTGTGCCCGAGCACACCGGGAATGCCCGCCCCGTAGGATCCGTTGGGTGGGGTGAGAGCTGTGAGAGAGGCTCCCACCGGCCGTACGACACAGTCCAGAGACGAGGAATCAAGCCGTGAGCGACGTCCGTAACGTGATCATCATCGGCTCCGGGCCCGCCGGCTACACGGCGGCGCTGTACACCGCGCGCGCGTCGCTGAAGCCGCTGGTGTTCGAGGGCGCCGTGACCGCGGGTGGTGCGTTGATGAACACCACCGACGTGGAGAACTTCCCGGGTTTCCGCGACGGCATCATGGGTCCCGAGCTCATGGACAACATGCGAGCCCAGGCCGAGCGCTTCGGCGCCGAGCTGGTGCCGGACGACGTCGTCTCCGTCGACCTCAGCGGTGAGATCAAGACGGTCACGGACACCATGGGCACGGTGCACCGGGCCAAGGCCGTCATCGTCACCACCGGCTCACAGCACCGCAAGCTCGGCCTGCCGAACGAGGACGCCCTGTCCGGCCGTGGTGTCTCGTGGTGCGCCACCTGTGACGGCTTCTTCTTCCGGGAGCACGACATCGCCGTCATCGGTGGTGGCGACACCGCGATGGAGGAGGCCACCTTCCTCTCGCGCTTCGCCAAGTCCGTCACGGTCGTCCACCGCCGGGACACCCTGCGCGCCTCCAAGGCGATGCAGGAGCGCGCCTTCGCCGACCCCAAGATCAAGTTCGTCTGGGACAGCGAGGTCGCCGAGATCCAGGGCGACCAGAAGCTCTCCGGCCTGAAGCTGCGCAACCTCAAGACCGGTGAGCTCTCCGATCTCCCGGTGACGGGCCTGTTCATCGCGATCGGCCACGACCCGCGCACGGAGCTCTTCAAGGGCCAGCTGGACCTGGACGACGAGGGCTACCTCAAGGTCGACTCTCCGTCCACCCGCACCAACCTGACCGGTGTCTTCGGTGCCGGTGACGTGGTCGACCACACCTACCGGCAGGCGATCACCGCGGCCGGTACGGGCTGCTCCGCCGCCCTGGACGCCGAGCGCTACCTCGCCGCTCTGGCGGACAACGAGCAGAAGGCCGAGCCCGAGAAGTCCACCGTCTGAGACCCCCCATCACCCCACCGCACGAACCAGTTAAGGAGCCCCGCCGTGGCCGGCACCCTGAAGAACGTGACCGACGACTCCTTCGAGCAGGACGTCCTCAAGAACGACAAGCCCGTCCTGGTGGACTTCTGGGCCGCCTGGTGCGGTCCCTGCCGCCAGATCGCTCCGTCTCTTGAGGCGATCGCCGCCGAGTACGGCGACAAGATCGAGATCGTCAAGCTCAACATCGACGAGAACCCTGGTACGGCCGCCAGGTACGGCGTCATGTCCATCCCGACCCTGAACGTCTACCAGAACGGCGAGGTCGCCAAGACCATCGTGGGTGCCAAGCCGAAGGCCGCGATCGTGCGTGACCTTGAGGACTTCATCGCCGACTGACACAGCAGTCGCCGAGCCGGCGACGGATGTTTCACGTGAAACACCAATGGGCCAACCCGGAAGGGTTGGCCCATTCGTTTGACGGCACCTGTCGCGGACCGCCCCTACAGCGGCCGCAGCGCCGGTTCCTTCTGTACGGCTCCCAGAAGCCGGTCGAGCGCCATCTCCACGTCTTCCTTCCAGGAGAGCGTCGAGCGAAGCTCCAGCCGCAACCGCGGGTGGGTGGGGTGGTGCCGAACCGTCTTGAAACCCACTGCCAGCAGATGGTCGGCCGGCAGCATGCAAGCGGCTTCCTTCCAGTGGGCGTCCCCGAAGGCCTCGATGGCCTTGAATCCCCGGCGCAGGAGATCCTTGGCGACCGTCTGGACCATCACCCGGCCCAGCCCCTGCCCCTGGTATCCCGGCAGGATGAAGCCGGTCGTCAACTGCACGGCGTCCGGGGAGACAGGGCTCGTGGGGAAGGCCGTGGAGCGGGGCACATAGGCCGGCGGCGCGTAGAGCACGAATCCCACCGGTACGTCGTCGACATAGACGACCCGGCCGCAGGAGCCCCAGTCCAGCAGGACGGCGGAGATCCACGCCTCCTTCTCGAGTGCCGGCGTTCCGGCCCTCACTGCGGCTTCGCCGCTGACTGGGTCCAGTTCCCAGAAGACACACGAGCGACAGCGCTTGGGAAGGTCCTGCAGGTTGTCCAGCGTGAGCGGTACGAGCCGACGGCCCATGAAGGCTGTTCCTCGCTTCCTTCGCCCGCGGCGTCGCGGGCGGCTGTCAGAGCGCTGCGTTCCCTGAGCAGACTGCCGACGAATCCGCCGACAGCCCCAAGTCCCAGACCCGCGCTCACCAGTCTGGTGCGGCTCACCGTTCGCATGGCCCCCGCCTCCCACTCAGAGGTGCCGCCAGGTGGATGCGCCATACCCGAACGCATCGTATCCACGATGCGATTCCATCGATAGCGACTGACAGCAAAGAGCGGGCCGTGCTCCGGTACACACCGGACACGACCCGCCTCTGCCGATCGGACGAAGCAAACCCTCCGCCGGAGGGAGCCTCAGTCGTCCGCCTCCTCGGATCCGCCGTCCACAAGGCTCCTCTGCAGGACCGGTCCCTCACCCGGCGCCAGCGTGCCGAGGATCCGTTCGAGGTCCTCCATCGAGGCGAACTCGACGGTGATCTTGCCCTTCTTCTGTCCGAGGTCGACCTTCACCCGTGTCTCGAAGCGGTCGGACAGACGGCTCGCGAGATCGGTCAGAGCCGGGGAGACCCGGCCGCCGGCTCGCGGACCCTTGGAGCGCGGCGCCGCCTGCGGACGCGACCCCATCAGAGTGACGATCTCCTCGACGGCCCGGACGGAGAGCCCCTCGGCCACGATCCGGTGAGCCAGGCGGTCCTGCTCCTCCGAGTCCTCAACGGACAGCAGCGCTCGCGCATGCCCGGCGGAGAGGACTCCGGCGGCGACACGGCGCTGCACCGCCGGTGAGAGCTTCAGCAGACGCAGGGTGTTGGAGACCTGCGGGCGGGAACGGCCGATCCGGTCCGCCAGCTGGTCGTGCGTGCAGTTGAAGTCCTTCAGGAGCTGGTCGTAGGCGGCCGCCTCTTCCAGCGGGTTGAGCTGAGCCCGGTGCAGGTTCTCCAGCAGAGCGTCCAGGAGGAGCTTCTCGTCGTCCGTGGCCCGGACGATCGCGGGGATCGCCTCAAGACCCGCCTCACGGCAGGCCCGCCAGCGCCGCTCGCCCATGATGAGCTCATAGCGCGCGGGGCCGATCTGCCGTACGACGACGGGCTGGAGGAGACCGACCTCCTGGATGGAGGTGACGAGCTCGGCCAGAGCGTCTTCGTCGAAGACCTCACGCGGCTGACGCGGGTTCGGCGTGATGGAGTCGAGGGGAATCTCGGCGAAGTGCGCGCCCATCGGGGGCGTGGGCGTCTCCGCGCCGCCACTCGTCGACAGCTCCTCTGTTTCACGTGAAACAGGGGGCAGCGTGGCCACCTTCGCCGCGGCGACCCCGCGGTCGGTGGTCAGCACCGGCACAGCCGTCGGGGACGGGGAAGAAACGCCCCCCACCGCGGACGGCGTCGATGGCTTCTCCCCGGTTGGGGCAGCAGGGATCAGTGCGCCGAGACCACGGCCCAACCCCCTCCGTCGCTCGCTCACTGAATCCCCTCCACCATGCTCGGATTGCTCTGTGCGCCAATGTGGGCGTGCGTGGCCTCATAGCTGACCCCGACACCCTTCAGCGCGATTTCACGTGCCGCCTCAAGATAGGAGAGGGCACCGCTCGATCCTGGATCGTAAGTCAGCACCGTCTGCCCGTAGCTCGGTGCCTCGGAGATCCGGACCGAGCGAGGAATGCTCGTCCGCAGAACCTCGTCGCCGAAATGGCTGCGCACCTCCTCCGCGACCTGGGACGCGAGCCGCGTCCGGCCGTCGTACATGGTGAGCAGGATGGTCGAGACATGCAGGGCGGGGTTGAGGTGGCCCCGGACCAGATCGACATTGCGCAGCAGTTGTCCCAGGCCCTCCAGCGCGTAGTACTCGCACTGGATGGGGATGAGCACTTCCTGGCCGGCGACCAGCGCGTTGACCGTCAGCAGACCGAGCGAGGGCGGGCAGTCGATGAGGATGTAGTCCAGCGGCTGCTCATAGGCCTGGATCGCCCGCTGCAGTCGACTCTCCCGTGCCACCAGGGACACCAGCTCGATCTCCGCACCGGCGAGATCGATCGTGGCGGGGGCACAGAAGAGACCCTCGACATCGGGGACGGGCTGGACGACCTCGGCGAGCGGCTTGCTCTCCACCAACACGTCGTAGATGGAAGGAACTTCGGCGTGGTGGTCGATTCCCAGCGCGGTGGACGCATTGCCCTGAGGGTCGAGGTCGACCACCAGCACACGGCCGCCGTGCAGCGCCAGCGATGCGGCAAGGTTGACGGTCGTCGTCGTCTTGCCCACCCCGCCCTTCTGGTTGGCGACGACCATGACGCGGGTCTGTTCGGGCCGTGGCAGACCCTCGCCGGCGCGGCCTAGAGCCTCGACCGCCAGTTGGGCAGCACGACCGATGGGAGTGTCGTCCATCGGGGGCGGCGTTTCACGTGAAACGTCCTCCCCCATCGACTCGGTACGGGGACCGGGGACCGGATCGGTCATCGGTCCCGCGATGTTGGCGTCGGACCGCAAGGATTCACTCTCCTCGACTTCAGGCTCGCAATGAACAGAGCCTCGCATGTCTTCGGGGTCGTGAGCCAGTGAGCCCTTGCGTTCTGTGGAGAAATCCACCTCTGTGGACAACTCCGTTCCCTCTCCGAGTGAACCGAGAGGCTTACGGTCGCGGGGCTGGGCCGCAGCGCGGCCACGGTTGATGATGCCGTGCAGCAGTGAGCGACGTTTCACGTGAAACACGATGCACAGCAGCCGTGGCCGAACTGTCGCGACACTCCGACATGCATAGGTTTGGCAGCTTGTGTGGAGTACGGCTGGTCGTCAGGCAGGATTACCGACGCCGACATGCCGACCCCGAAGAGGGATCATCGGCGCCTGCGCGTCCGCCCTGTCCGGGCCGCCTTGGCCCGCTTCGCCGCGAAGCGCACACCACCCGGGCTTTCCCCGACCTCGACGCGCACGACCGTCGACAGGGGATCCACGATGCCCTCACCCACATGCAGGACAGAGGTCTCCACCGCTCCGAGCTTGCTCAGTGCGGTGGCCGCGCTCTTCAGCTCCTCCTCGGCGGTGTCGCCCTTGAGCGCGAGCATCTCTCCGTAGGGCCGCAGCAGCGGAATGCCCCAGGCGGCCAGACGATCCAGCGGGGCCACCGCCCGGGCCGTCACCACGTGGACCGGCGGCAGCTTCCCCATGACCTCTTCGGCCCGGCCGCGGACGACGGTGACGTGATCCAGCCCCAGCAGCTCCACGACCTCGGTCAGGAAGGTCGTACGCCGCAGCAGCGGCTCCAGCAGCGTGATCTTCAGGTCCTCGCGGACGAGTGCCAGCGGAATACCGGGCAGGCCGGCACCCGAGCCGACGTCGCACACCGTCACCCCCTCCGGGACGACCTCTGAGAGCACCGCGCAGTTCAACAGGTGCCGCTCCCACAGGCGGGGCACCTCGCGGGGACCGATGAGACCGCGCTGCACCCCAGCCTCGGCCAGGAGCTCGGCGTACCGGACTGCATCCGCGAAGCGATCACCGAATACATCACGTGCCTGCTCGGGCGCAGGGGGGAGCTCCGCTGCCTCCGTCACGGGGACCGTCCTTCCGTACCGCATCAGCGCTCCGAGCGCCGACCACCAGAACTATCAGGCTGACAAAGTTCGGCCCCGCCTGCGCAACAGACGGGGCCGAGGGAACGTGCGTACCGATCAGCTGGGAAGCACAACGACAAAGCGCTGCGGCTCTTCACCCTCGGACTCGCTGCTCAGGCCCGCGGCCTTGACCGCGTCGTGCACCACCTTGCGCTCGAAGGGCGTCATCGGCTTCAGCTTGACCGGCTCGCCGGTGCTCCTGGCCTCCGCCGCGGCCTTCGCGCCGAGCTCGGACAGTTCGGTCCGCTTCTTGGCGCGATGGCCGGCGATGTCCAGCATCAGGCGGCTGCGGTCGCCGGTCTCCCGGTGGACTGCCAGACGCGTGAGCTCCTGGAGTGCCTCCAGCACCTCGCCATCGCGCCCCACCAGCTTCTGCAGGTCGCGGGTGCCGGTGTCGCTGATGATCGAGACAGAGGCGCGGTCGGCCTCGACGTCCATGTCGATGTCTCCGTCGAGGTCGGCGATGTCCAGCAGACCCTCGAGGTAGTCCGCCGCGATCTCGCCCTCCTGCTCGAGGCGGGTCAGGGCGTCTGCACCCTCGGCAGCGGCGGAGGTGGTGCCTTCCGTCACGGGATGGGCTCCTTACTTCTTGGACGGGGACTTGGGCCGCTGCGGACCTTTGCGCTGGCCGGACTGGGCCTTGCTGCGGGTACCGTTGCCCGGCTTCGGGGCGGCCTTCTCGGCGGCCGGCGGAGCGTCCTGAGGCTCGTCGGACTTGCTCAGCGACGGGGACGACGTGGCGTCACCCGCCGGCTTCGCCCCGCCCGACTGGCGCTGGGCCTTGGACTGCCGCTTGGGCTGCTGACGCCGGGGAGCAGTCGCGGTCGCGGTGGCGGCGGTCGTACCGTCCTCGGTCTGCACGGCGGCAGCGCTCTCGCTCTTCACCACGGTGCCGTCGGTCTGGGCCGCGAGGCCCGCCTTGTTGAGACCGTTGATGAACTTGCGCTCGAACTCGTTGCGGTCGCGACCCTTGGCGACGATCGCCTTGACGATCGCCTTCTCGCTGCGCCGGCGGATCTTGCCGTGGTGCGTGACGTGATTGGCCAGGCGCTCCAGGTAGGCGGCCTGGGCCTTGGAACCCGGGGTCGGGTTGTTGTGGATGACGTACATCTGCTGGCCCATGGTCCACACGTTGGTGGTCAGCCAGTAGACGAGCACGCCGACCGGGAAGTTGATGCCGAAGACGGCGAACATCACCGGGAAGACGTACATCAGCATCTTCTGCTGCTGCATGAACGGCGTCTTCACCGTCGTGTCGACGTTCTTGGTCATCAGCTGGCGCTGCGTGTAGAACTGCGACGCGGACATCAGGACGATCATGACCGCGGTGACGACCCGGACGTCGGTCAGCGAGGCACCGAGCTGAGCGACCTTGTCGGCGCTGTCCGTGAACTTCGCGGCCAGTGGGGCGCCGAAGATGTGCGCCTTACGGGCACTGGCGAGCAGCGGCTCGTTGATGACGCCGATCGTCTTGCCCGTCGCGATGCCGTTGAGCACGTGGTAGAGGGCGAAGAAGAACGGGGACTGCGCCAGGATGGGAAGGCACGAGGAGAGCGGGTTGGTACCCGACTCCTTGTACAGCTTCATCATCTCTTCGGACTGGCGCTGCTTGTCGTTCTTGTAGCGCTCCTGGATCTTCTTCATCTCGGGCTGCAGCGTCTGCATGGCCCGGGTTGCCTTGATCTGCTTCACGAAGAGCGGGACCAGGCAGATACGGATCAGAATCACCAGGGACACGATGGACAGGCCCCAGGCCCAGCCCGTGTCGGGACCGAAGATCTTCCCGTACACCGAGTGGAACTGGACGATGACCCAGGAAACGGGTGTCGTGATGAAGCTGAAGAGGCTGGCAATCGTGTCCACTAATCATGCTCCTTGGGCATGGGACGAGGTCTCTGCGGCCGGGCTCGAAGGGATGTCCCCTTCGGTGGCCGGTTCGCCGGCGGAGGGCCCGCCCTTGCGTGCGCGCCAGGCGCCGCGCAGCATTTCGTGCCACCGCGGACGCTTGCGCGGCGGGACATGGTCCACACCGCCCAGCGACCACGGATTGCACCGCAGGATGCGCCAGGCCGTGAGTGCCGTGCCCTTGATCGCACCGTGCCGGTCGATGGCCGTGTAGCCGTAGTGGGAACACGACGGGTAGTACTTGCACACCGGCCCGAGCAGCGGGCTGATGGTCCACTGGTACAGCTTGATCAGTGCCAGCAGCGGGTACTTCATCGCGCGCCCCCTCCCAGCAGCCGCTGAAGTGCGGCATCCAGGTCTCGGGCCAGCTGTGCGTGCTCGGCGTCGCCCGCACCGGGCAGCGCTCGTACGACTACCAGGCTACCGGGGGGCAACAGGGGGACTCGGTCGCGCATCAGATGGCGAAGTCTGCGCTTCACCTTGTTGCGCACCACCGCGCCTCCCACGGCCTTGCTCACGACGAAACCCGCACGCGACGGGGGAGCGCTCTCCCCTGGCGCGTGCGGGTCCGTGGCACCGCTACGAAGGTGGACGACGAGGAGTGGGCGTCCGGCCCGGCGTCCTCGTCGTACCGCGGTCGCGAAGTCCTCGCGCCGCCTCAGCCGGTTCTCGGTAGGCAGCACGACGTCATGACCTGATCGGAATCAGGCGGACAGGCGGGCGCGACCCTTGCTACGGCGGGACGCGAGAATCGCGCGGCCGGCACGGGTGCGCATACGCAGCCGGAAGCCGTGGGTCTTCGCGCGACGACGGTTGTTCGGCTGGAAGGTGCGCTTGCTCACTCGGGGGCTCCAGAAAGAATCGGTAGTGGCGGGGTGCCGTCTTGGCTGTCACCGTGCGCCCACGAGTAGCTCGCAGTCACGCCCGAGTGCACCGCTTACCGATCACCTTTACGCGATCAGTGCCCTTCGGAGGCAGGCGGCAGCAGCCATCGACAACTCGACCTGGTTACGGTACGCGGGGCTGCGCCATCCGGTCAAACCAGGGACCATGCAGAGACACTGTCCACAGGCTGGGGACAACAACTTGAACCGCACCCGCCGCCCTGACTACCGTGGCTGGACTCCGATTCGTTCCTTTGTCCCTTCCCTGCGGGCTTGTTCCCGCCCGACCCGGCGGCCCGTTCCCGCCCACCCACCGATTTACATCCCGACCCGTCCCGAACCACACGTTCGTGGGACCTGTGAGAGAGCGTGCCCTGTGGCTGACGTACCTGCCGATCTTGCCGCAGTGTGGCCACGAGTACTGGAACAGCTTCTCGGCGACGGCCGAGGACAGGGTGTCGAGGGGAAGGACGAGCACTGGATCCGGCGCTGCCAGCCGCTGGCGCTGGTCGCGGACACCGCCCTGCTCGCCGTACCGAACGAGTTTGCGAAGGGTGTGCTCGAGGGACGCCTCGCACCGGTCGTCAGCGACACCCTGAGCCGCGAGTGCGGCCGTCCGATCCGGATCGCCATCACCGTCGACAGCTCCGTCGGCGAGCCCCAGGCCCCCACGCCGCCCGCCCCGCCACGTTACGAGGAGCAGGAGCTCCCCTCCGGCCCGGGCGGATACGAGGGATACGGCCGTCACCGCGCCGACAGTCACCGCCAGGGCCGCGGCGATCAGCTCGGTGCTCCGGGCGACCAGCTGCAGCCCCCGCGCACCGGCCCGCAGTCCGCCGACGGCGCCGAACTGCCCACCGCTCGCCCGGCGTACCCGTCGGAGTACACGGAGTACCCGGACTACCAGCGCCCCGAGCCCGGCGCCTGGCCGCGTCCCAAGCAGGACGACTACGGCTGGCAGCAGCAGCGGCTCGGCTTCCCGGAGCGGGACCCGTACGCCTCGCCGTCCCAGGACCCGTACGCCTCGCCGTCCCAGGACTCGTACGGCGGGCAGGACTCGTACGGATCCCAGGACTCGTACGGCGGCCGCGCCCCCTACTCCCCGTCCCAGGACTACCGGGGGCAGGCGAGGGAGCGCGCACCCTACGACCAGCAGCGCTCCGAGTACGAAGCCTCCCGTGGCGACTACGACCAGCGTGACGCGGCGCTTCGCGACCGGCCCGAGCCCCCGGCCGGCTCCGGGCATGTGCACCGCGGCGGCCCGGTGGGTGCCAACCTGCCGACCACCGGGGCTCCCGGCCCGCTCGCGGCGCAGCCCGCGCCGGCGTCCGGCCCGGGTGAGCCCACCGCGCGACTCAACCCGAAGTACCTCTTCGACACGTTCGTCATCGGCGCGTCCAACCGCTTCGCGCACGCGGCCGCGGTCGCCGTCGCCGAGGCACCCGCGAAGGCGTACAACCCCCTGTTCATCTACGGGGAGTCGGGGCTCGGCAAGACGCACCTGCTGCACGCGATCGGGCACTACGCACGGAGCCTCTACCCGGGCACGCGCGTGCGCTACGTGAGCTCGGAGGAGTTCACCAACGAGTTCATCAACTCCATCCGCGACGGCAAGGGCGACAGCTTCCGCAAGCGCTACCGCGAGATGGACATCCTGCTCGTCGACGACATCCAGTTCCTGGCGGACAAGGAGTCGACGCAGGAGGAGTTCTTCCACACCTTCAACACCCTCCACAACGCGAACAAGCAGATCGTGCTGTCCAGCGACCGGCCGCCCAAGCAGCTGGTGACGCTGGAGGACCGGCTGCGGAACCGTTTCGAGTGGGGTCTGATCACCGACGTGCAGCCGCCGGAGCTGGAGACGCGGATCGCGATCCTCCGCAAGAAGGCGGTGCAGGAGCAGCTCAACGCCCCGCCGGAGGTGCTGGAGTTCATTGCCTCCCGTATCTCCCGCAACATCCGTGAGCTGGAGGGCGCGCTGATCCGGGTGACGGCGTTCGCGTCGCTGAACCGGCAACCGGTCGACCTCGGGCTGACGGAGATCGTCCTCAAGGACCTGATCCCCGGTGGCGAGGACTCGGCTCCGGAGATCACGGCGACGGCCATCATGGCGGCCACCGCCGACTACTTCGGCCTCACGGTCGAGGACCTGTGCGGGACCTCGCGCGGTCGCGCCCTGGTGACGGCGCGCCAGATCGCCATGTACCTGTGCCGTGAGCTGACCGACCTGTCGCTGCCGAAGATCGGCGCGCAGTTCGGCGGCCGCGACCACACGACCGTCATGCACGCCGACCGCAAGATCCGCGCGCTGATGGCCGAGCGGCGCTCGATCTACAACCAGGTCACGGAACTCACCAACCGCATCAAGAACGGCTGACGACCACCAAGAGAGGTCGTCGAGGGCGTCCGGGAACTCCTCTCCGGGCGCCCTTCGCCGTCTCGCCCCGCGTCCTGTCGCCACCGGGTGGCGCCGTCTCCGTAGGACGCCCGGTCGCCCAGTCGTCGCCCGGGAGCGTTCCATCGCGCCCGCGGCGTCGACCTGCGGGCCTGGGAGATGCGTCTTGTCATCGCCAGCAGTGGCACCGGCGGAGCCGCGGGGAGGCGTCATGAGGGGAGCGCCGTCCCTTCGGGAGGCGTCTCGTCATCTCCAGAAGGGCATCCCGTCTCTCCGGGGGTCGGCGCCGCCTCTCCCTGGGCCGACGACGCCTCACCGGGAGGACCTCCCGTCCCCTCCAGCGGCCCGCCCGTCGGCTCGCTAAGGGGGCCCTGTCACCTCCAGGGGTCGCAGCCACGTCTTCGGACGGGCCCCCGTCGCCTCCGGACGGGCCCCCGTCGCCTCCGGACGGGCCCCCGTCGCCTCCGGACGGGCCCCCGTCGCCTCCTCAAGGCCTCCCGCCGTCTCCGCGAGGCGTCCCGCCCGTACGGCCTGGCTCGGTACGTCGTGTCCACGCCCCGTCCGTCCGTCGTCTCCCGAAGGACCCGTCCTCTCCAGCAGCCGCCGCCTCGCCAGGGGCCGAGGTCATCTCTCC
>NZ_JBEYZY010000001.1:141583-262896 GCF_040646295.1 Streptomyces sp. NPDC046197
TCCCACAGGGAGTCTCGTCCTCTCCCACGCCCCGTCCGTCCGTCGTCTCCCGAAGGACCCGTCCTCTCCAGCAGCCGCCGCCTCGCCAGGGGCCGAGGTCATCTCTCCCACAGGGAGTCTCGTCCTCTCCCACGCCCCGTCCGTCCGTCGTCTCCCGAAGGACCCGTCCTCTCCAGCAGCCGCCGCCTCGCCAGGGGCCGGCGCCGCCCAGCCGCAAGGCGTCCCGTCGTCTCCCGAAGAGGCCCCCTCGTCTTCCCAGCCATCCCCCCGTTCCCTTCGCGACGTCCCCCCGGACAGGTCGCCCCTCCGTCCGATGTCGTCGGCTGTTCGAATAGGGGTCGCGTTACGGGTGCTCTCCACAGATTGGGGGACTTTCTCCCGTCCACATGCTGGGGACCGCGGAGTTGTCCAGATCGCATCCACAGGCTGTGCTCTTGAAAGACCATCAGCCCAGCTCAACCGCCTGTGGAATCGTGGACGAGCCTCCTCCACAGACTGTGGACGAACCGGAGATCCACAGGGTGTGCACGGAGTTGTCCACGGGCTGCCCACAGGCTGGGGCCGGTTGTCCCCAGTGATCGGCCGCTTCTCCACATCCCTGTCCACTGTTCGGCAACGCGACGCGCCTGATCACCGGGTCGAGTGAAAGGCGTCACACCAAGGTGCCGGGTTGGGGTGTGGGAAACGTGGGTAAATCTGGGGACGCAGCTGGGGAGAAGTGCCCTCGGGCTGTGGGCGGGGTGTGCAGAACTTCCTGTTCTCCACAGAACCGCCTGGTTGTCCACCGCCGCCGCCCACAGGGCCCGTGGACAAAATCTCGGCCCTGAGCTGGGCAAACGTGGTTATCCACGGTATCCACAGGCCCTACTACTACTCCCGACTAGAGAGAGTGCGGAATCCGTTTCGAAGCGGGACCTGTGCACAACTCGCCCTCTCGGCCCCGACCGCCCCTCGGAGCGACTTGACCCCGACAGGCACCTACTGTCAGTGCGGTGCGTCAGACTGGTCCCCGGTGTCCTTCCCGTCGCAGTGGGCGGTGACACCGAGTCGGAGGACTCAGTAGCAACAGCAGGAGGCGGCTTACGGTGAAGATCCGGGTGGAACGCGACGTACTCGCGGAGGCAGTGGCCTGGGCGGCACGCAGCCTCCCGGCCCGTCCGCCGGCGCCTGTCCTCGCCGGCCTGCTGCTGAAGGCCGAGGACGGCCAGCTGAGCCTCTCCAGCTTCGACTACGAGGTCTCCGCCCGCGTCTCCGTGGAGGCCGAGGTCGAGGAGGAGGGCACGGTCCTCGTATCCGGCCGCCTGCTCGCCGACATCTCGCGCGCCCTGCCCAACCGCCCGGTGGAGATTTCCACAGACGGTGTACGGGCGACGGTGGTCTGCGGCTCGTCGCGGTTCACACTCCACACGCTGCCTGTGGAGGAGTACCCGTCCCTGCCCCAGATGCCGAACGCCACGGGCACGGTCCCCGGTGAGGTCTTCGCCTCCGCCGTGCAGCAGGTCGCGATCGCCGCCGGCCGCGACGACACGCTGCCCGTCCTCACCGGTGTGCGCATCGAGATCGAGGGCGACACCGTCACGCTGGCCTCCACCGACCGCTACCGCTTCGCGGTCCGCGAGTTCCTGTGGAAGCCGGAGAACCCGGACGCCTCCGCGGTCGCCCTGGTGCCCGCCAAGACGCTCCTGGACACCGCCAAGGCGCTGACCAGCGGCGACAGCGTGATCCTGGCGCTGTCCGGCTCGGGGGCCGGCGAGGGCCTGATCGGTTTCGAGGGGGCCGGACGGCGCACCACCACGCGCCTGCTCGAGGGTGACCTCCCCAAGTACCGCACGCTGTTCCCGACGGAGTTCAACTCGGTCGCCACCATCGAGACCGCCCCCTTCGTGGAGGCCGTCAAGCGTGTGGCCCTCGTCGCCGAGCGCAACACCCCGGTGCGCCTCAGCTTCGAGCAGGGCGTGCTGATCCTGGAGGCCGGCTCCAGCGACGACGCACAGGCTGTGGAAAGGGTGGACGCCCACCTGGAGGGCGACGACATCTCCATCGCCTTCAACCCGACGTTCCTGCTGGACGGCCTGAGCGCCATCGACTCCCCGGTGGCTCAGCTGTCCTTCACGACGTCCACCAAGCCCGCACTGCTCAGCGGCAAGCCCGCCGTGGACGCCGAGGCGGACGAGGCGTACAAGTACCTGATCATGCCGGTGCGGCTGAGCGGCTGAGCGGCCGACCGTTGTCCACATGCCCCACGGGCCCGGTGGAGAACCGGGCCCGTGCGGTGAAGCCGCAGGTGAGGGTGTACGTATGAGCGCGTATGCCCACAGCTGTGCGGGAGCGTCCGGGTTTAGGCTCGGACGCAGGTACGAAAGTGCCTGACCTGCCACACAGCGACCTAAGGAACTCAACTGATGGAGCTCGGTCTCGTCGGCCTCGGCAAGATGGGCGGCAACATGCGCGAGCGGATCCGCCGCGCGGGCCACACCGTCATCGGATACGACCGCAACCCGGACCTCGCCGATGTCCACAGCCTGGAAGAGCTTGTGGGCAAGCTCACCGGCCCGCGCGTGGTGTGGGTGATGGTCCCGGCCGGCGAGCCCACCCAGACCACGATCGACGAGCTGGCCGAGCTGCTGGAGCCCGGCGACGTGGTCGTGGACGGCGGCAACTCCCGCTGGACGGACGACGAGAAGCACGCCGAGGAGCTGTCGGCCAAGGGCATAGGCTTCGTCGACTGCGGGGTCTCCGGCGGCGTCTGGGGCCTGGAGAACGGCTACGCGCTGATGTACGGCGGCGACGAGGAGAACGTGGCCAAGGTGCAGCCGGTCTTCGACGCTCTGAAGCCGGAGGGCGACTTCGGCTCGGTGCACGCCGGGAAGGTCGGCGCGGGCCACTTCGCGAAGATGGTCCACAACGGCATCGAGTACGCGATGATGCAGGCCTACGCCGAGGGCTGGGAACTCCTGGAGAAGGTCGACTCCGTGGACAACGTCCGCGAGGTCTTCCGCTCCTGGCAGGAGGGCACGGTCATCCGCTCCTGGCTGCTCGACCTCGCGGTGAACGCCCTCGACGAGGACGAGCACCTGGGGCGGCTGAGGGGTTGTGCACAGGACTCCGGTGAGGGCCGGTGGACTGTGGAAGCCGCCATCGACAACGCCGTGCCGCTCCCGGCGATCACGGCCTCGCTCTTCGCGCGGTTCTCCTCCCGCCAGGAGGACTCGCCGCAGATGAAGATGATCGCCGCGCTGCGCAACCAGTTCGGCGGCCACGCCGTGGAGAAGAAGTAGTCCAAAGGACCGCCCGGCGGTCCACAACCCTGGGGGAGGTCGGCGAACGACCATGCACGTGACGCATCTGTCGCTGGCCGACTTCCGCTCGTACGCCCGGGTCGAGGTCCCGCTCGACCCGGGCGTCACCGCCTTCGTCGGCCCCAACGGCCAGGGGAAGACGAACCTCGTCGAGGCGATCGGCTACCTGGCCACGCTCGGCAGCCACCGGGTCGCCTCCGACGCCCCCCTGGTCCGCATGGGCGCCGAGCGGGCGATCATCCGGGCGCAGGTCCGGCAGGGCGAGCGGCAGCAGCTGGTCGAGCTCGAGCTGAACCCCGGCCGGGCCAACCGCGCCCGCATCAACCGGTCCTCCCAGGTCCGGCCCCGCGACGTGCTCGGCATCGTACGGACCGTGCTGTTCGCGCCCGAGGACCTCGCCCTGGTCAAGGGCGACCCCGGCGAACGGCGCCGCTTCCTCGACGAGATGGTCACCGCCCGGTCCCCCCGCATGGCCGGTGTGCGCTCCGACTACGACCGGGTCCTCAAGCAGCGCAACACCCTTCTGAAGTCGGCCGCGCTGGCCCGGCGGCACGGCGGCCGGACGGGGGCGGACCTGTCCACGCTCGACGTGTGGGACCAGCACCTCGCGCGCGCGGGAGCCGAGCTGCTCGCCCAGCGCCTGGACCTGGTCGCCGCGCTCCAGCCGCTCGCCGACAAGGCCTACGAGCAGCTCGCGCCGGGCGGCGGCCCCGTCCTGCTGGAGTACCGGCCGTCGGCGCCCGGCGAGGCGCACACGCGGGAGGACCTCTTCGAGCAGCTGATGACGGCGCTCGCCGAGGCCCGCAAACAGGAGATCGAGCGGGGCGTCACCCTGGTGGGACCGCATCGGGACGACGTGGTGCTCAAACTGGGCCCGCTGCCCGCCAAGGGATACGCCTCGCACGGCGAGTCCTGGTCCTACGCGCTGGCGCTGCGTCTGGCGTCGTACGACCTCCTGCGCGCGGAGGGCAACGAGCCGGTGCTGATCCTGGACGACGTCTTCGCCGAGCTGGACACCCGCCGCCGGGAACGCCTGGCCGAGCTGGTGGCGCCCGGCGAGCAGGTCCTGGTGACCGCCGCGGTCGACGACGACGTACCGAACGTCCTGGCGGGGACACGGTTCGCGGTGTCCGACGGCACGGTGGCGCGGGTATGAGCAGCGACGAGCCGGCCCCGAAGCAGCCGAAGCGGAGCCCCGAGCCCTCCGGCGTCGACCTCGCGCGCGTGGCGCTGCGCGCCGCCAAGGAGGCGGCACGCGCGCGTGGCGACGCGGCGCAGCAGAAGAAGCAGGCGCGGCGCGGCGGGTTGCGCTCCGGCGCGCGTGCCGACGGACGCGATCCCATGGCGCTCGGTGCGGCGATCAACCGGCTGATCAACGAGCGCGGCTGGGAGGCCCCGGCCGCGGTGGGCGGCGTGATGGGGCGCTGGCCGCAGATCGTCGGCGAGGACGTGGCGAAGCACTGTGTGCCGGAGAAGTACGACGAGGACGAGCGCGTGCTGGTCGTGCGCTGCGACTCCACGGCCTGGGCGACGAACCTGCGCCTGCTCGCGCCGACGCTGGTCGCCCGCCTGAACGAGGACCTCGGCCAGGGCAGGGTCCGGCTGATCAAGGTCTACGGTCCCGGCGGCACCGCCCGCCGCTACGGCCCGCTGCGCGCTCCGGGCAGTTCCGGCCCCGGTGACACCTACGGGTGACAGACCTCACACACAACTCCCGCGGTGGCCGCGTCGTCCGTGCGTCGGCGGCGCCCTGTCGTGCAACCGCACGCGCTTGCGAATCCCGGCCTGCGCCCTGAGTAGCGACGGGTTGACGTCTCGAAGCGCTGAGCGCCTCTGTGAGCCTCTTGGAGCCCCCATCCGCATATCGGGAGTCGGGAGAGACCGGTTCAGGGCGCCACATGCGGACTCAGGTACCGGCAAACCCCCATCACTGTCGGCGCTACCGGTAGACTGGAAGACAATCCCGCCCCGAACGTGGGGACCGTTCGGGAAAAGCTGAGCAACGCTGATCAAGGCTTACCAACGCAACATGCCGCAGCCGCTCCGGCAACCCTCCCTCAGAGGGGGCACCCCAGGAGCCTGGCTCGTGCTGTGCCAGAAAGGGCGCTTCGTGGCCGATTCCGGCAACCCCAACGAGAACATCCCGTCCACCGACGCCGGCGCGAACGGGCCCGCATCCTCGAACGGTGAGGTCACGGCCTCGTACGACGCCAGCGCCATCACCGTCCTCGAGGGACTGGACGCGGTCCGCAAGCGCCCCGGTATGTACATCGGTTCCACCGGTGAGCGCGGCCTGCACCACCTCGTGTACGAGGTGGTCGACAACTCCGTCGACGAGGCGCTGGCCGGCCACGCGGACACCATCGAGGTCACGATCCTCGCCGACGGCGGCGTCCGGGTCGTCGACAACGGCCGAGGCATCCCGGTGGGCATCGTGCCCTCCGAGGGCAAGCCGGCCGTCGAGGTCGTGCTGACCGTGCTGCACGCGGGCGGCAAGTTCGGCGGCGGCGGTTACGCGGTCTCCGGTGGTCTGCACGGCGTCGGCGTCTCCGTCGTGAACGCCCTGTCGACCAAGGTGTCCGTCGAGATCAGGACGGACGGCCACCGCTGGACGCAGGACTACAAGCTCGGCGTCCCGACGGCACCCCTCGCCAAGCACGAGGCCACGGACGAGACCGGCACCTCGGTCACCTTCTGGGCCGACCCGGACATCTTCGAGACCACCGAGTACTCCTTCGAGACGCTCTCGCGGCGCTTCCAGGAGATGGCGTTCCTCAACAAGGGTTTGACGATCAAACTCACTGACGAGCGCGAGTCGGCGAAGGCCACCGCCGGGGCGGACGAGGCGGGTGCGGACGAGAAGGACGAGGTCAAGACCGTCACGTACCACTACGAGGGCGGCATCGTCGACTTCGTGAAGTACCTCAACTCCCGCAAGGGAGACGTGGTGCACCCGACCGTGATCGACCTCGAGGCCGAGGACCGCGACAAGAGCCTGTCCCTCGAGGTCGCGATGCAGTGGAACAGCGGCTACAGCGAGGGCGTGTACTCCTTCGCCAACATCATCCACACCCACGAGGGCGGTACGCACGAAGAGGGCTTCCGGGCCGCGCTGACCTCCCTGATCAACAAGTACGCGCGGGACAAGAAGCTGCTGCGCGACAAGGACGACAACCTCACCGGTGACGACATCCGCGAGGGCCTGACCGCGATCATCTCGGTCAAGCTCAGCGAGCCGCAGTTCGAGGGCCAGACCAAGACCAAGCTCGGCAACACCGAGGCGAAGACCTTCGTCCAGAAGGCGGTCTACGAGCACCTCAACGACTGGCTGGACCGCAACCCGAACGAGGCCGCGGACATCGTCCGCAAGGGCATCCAGGCGGCCACCGCGCGCGTGGCGGCCCGCAAGGCCCGCGACCTCACCCGCCGCAAGGGCCTGCTGGAGTCGGCGTCCCTGCCGGGCAAGCTGTCGGACTGCCAGTCGAACGACCCGATCAAGTGCGAGATCTTCATCGTCGAGGGTGACTCCGCCGGCGGCTCGGCCAAGTCGGGCCGCAACCCGGAGTACCAGGCGATCCTCCCGATCCGCGGCAAGATCCTCAACGTCGAGAAGGCCAGGATCGACAAGATCCTGCAGAACCAGGAGATCCAGGCGCTGATCTCCGCGTTCGGCACCGGTGTGCACGAGGACTTCGACATCGAGAAGCTCCGCTACCACAAGATCATCCTGATGGCGGACGCCGACGTCGACGGCCAGCACATCAACACCCTGCTGCTGACCTTCCTGTTCCGCTTCATGCGGCCGCTGGTCGAGGCCGGGCACGTTTTCCTGTCCCGCCCCCCGCTGTACAAGATCAAGTGGGGCAAGGACGACATCGACTACGCGTACTCGGACCGCGAACGCGACGCGCTCCTCGAGATGGGCCGCCAGCGTGGCAAGCGCGTCAGGGAGGACTCGATCCAGCGCTTCAAGGGTCTCGGTGAGATGAACGCCGAGGAGCTGCGGGTGACCACCATGGACCAGGAGCACCGGGTCCTGGGCCAGGTCACCCTCGACGACGCCGCCCAGGCCGACGACCTGTTCTCGGTCCTCATGGGCGAGGACGTCGAGGCCCGTCGCCAGTTCATCCAGCGCAACGCCAAGGACGTCCGCTTCCTCGACATCTGAGTCGGTCTCAGCTGACCGCACCAGGAAGGATCTTCACCAGCAATGGCCGACGAGAACACTCCAGTCACGCCTGAAGAGGGCGGCGACATCACCCTGCGCGTCGAGCCCGTCGGGCTCGAGACGGAGATGCAGCGCTCCTACCTCGACTACGCGATGTCCGTCATCGTGTCGCGTGCGCTGCCCGACGTCCGGGACGGCCTCAAGCCCGTCCACCGCCGCGTGCTGTACGCCATGTACGACGGCGGGTACCGCCCCGAGCGCGGCTTCTACAAGTGCGCCCGTGTCGTCGGCGACGTCATGGGCAACTACCACCCGCACGGCGACTCCTCCATCTACGACGCGCTGGTCCGCCTGGCCCAGCCGTGGTCGATGCGGATGCCGCTGGTGGACTCCAACGGCAACTTCGGCTCTCCGGGCAACGACCCGGCGGCGGCCATGCGCTACACCGAGTGCAAGATGGCGCCGCTGTCCATGGAGATGGTCCGTGACATCGACGAGGACACCGTCGACTTCACGGACAACTACGACGGCCGCTCCCAGGAGCCGACCGTCCTGCCCTCCCGGTTCCCGAACCTGCTGATCAACGGCTCGGCCGGTATCGCGGTCGGCATGGCGACCAACATCCCGCCGCACAACCTGCGCGAGGTCGCGTCCGGCGCCCAGTGGTACCTGGAGAACCCGGAGGCCTCGCACGAGGAACTCCTGGACGCCCTCATCGAGCGCATCAAGGGCCCGGACTTCCCGACCGGTGCCCTGGTGGTCGGCCGCAAGGGCATCGAGGAGGCGTACCGGACCGGCCGCGGCTCCATCACCATGCGTGCCGTCGTCGAGGTCGAGGAGATCCAGAACCGCCAGTGCCTGGTGGTCACCGAGCTCCCGTACCAGGTCAACCCGGACAACCTCGCCCAGAAGATCGCCGACCTGGTGAAGGACGGCAGGATCGGCGGCATCGCGGACGTCCGCGACGAGACGAGCTCGCGCACCGGCCAGCGCCTGGTCATCGTGCTGAAGCGGGACGCGGTCGCCAAGGTCGTCCTGAACAACCTGTACAAGCACACCGACCTGCAGACGAACTTCGGCGCCAACATGCTGGCGCTGGTGGACGGTGTGCCGCGCACGCTGTCGCTGGACGCGTTCATCCGCCACTGGGTGACGCACCAGATCGAGGTCGTCGTCCGCCGGACCCGCTTCCGCCTGCGCAAGGCGGAGGAGCGGGCACACATCCTGCGCGGTCTGCTCAAGGCCCTGGACTCCATCGACGAGGTCATCGCGCTGATCCGGCGCAGCGAGACCGTCGAGGTCGCGCGCACCGGCCTGATGGGTCTGCTGGAGATCGACGAGATCCAGGCCAACGCCATTCTGGAGATGCAGCTGCGTCGCCTGGCCGCCCTGGAGCGCCAGAAGATCGTCCAGGAGCACGACGAGCTCCAGGCGAAGATCAGCGAGTACAACCAGATCCTCGCCTCTCCGGTCCGCCAGCGGGGGATCGTGAGCGAGGAGCTCGCCGCGATCGTCGAGAAGTACGGCGACGACCGTCAGACGAAGCTGATCCCCTACGAGGGCGACATGTCCATCGAGGACCTGATCGCCGAGGAGGACATCGTCGTCACGGTCACCCGGGGCGGCTACATCAAGCGCACCAAGACCGACGACTACCGCGCCCAGAAGCGCGGCGGCAAGGGCGTGCGCGGCGCGAAGCTGAAGGAGGACGACATCGTCGACCACTTCTTCGTGTCCACGACCCACCACTGGCTGCTGTTCTTCACCAACAAGGGCCGGGTCTACCGCGCGAAGGCCTACGAGCTGCCGGACGCCGGCCGGGACGCGCGCGGGCAGCACGTGGCGAACCTGCTGGCCTTCCAGCCGGACGAGGCGATCGCCGAGATCCTCGCGATCCGCGACTACGAGGCGGCCCCGTACCTGGTCCTCGCCACGAAGGGCGGCCTGGTGAAGAAGACGCCACTGAAGGACTACGACTCCCCGCGCTCCGGTGGTGTGATCGCCATCAACCTCCGGGAGCGGGAGGACGCTTCCGACGACGAACTGATCGGAGCCGAGCTCGTCTCGGCCGACGACGATCTCCTGCTGGTCAGCAAGAAGGCACAGTCGATCAGGTTCACCGCCTCGGACGAAACCCTGCGGCCCATGGGGCGTGCCACCTCGGGTGTCAAGGGGATGAGTTTCCGGGAGGGCGACGAACTGCTCTCGATGAATGTTGTTCGACCCGGTACGTTCGTGTTCACTGCCACCGACGGCGGGTACGCGAAGCGGACCCGTGTCGACGAGTACCGCGTCCAGGGCCGTGGCGGCCTCGGTATCAAGGCCGCCAAGATCGTGGAGGACCGCGGATCGCTCGTCGGCGCGCTGATTGTCGAGGAGAGCGACGAGATCCTCGCGATCACACTCTCCGGCGGTGTGATTCGTACGCGAGTCAGCGAGGTCAGGGAGACGGGCCGTGACACCATGGGCGTCCAACTGATCAACCTGGGCAAGCGCGATGCCGTGGTCGGTATCGCTCGTAACGCCGAGGCGGGACGCGAGGCGGAGGAAGTCGACGGCGACGTGGCCGTGGACGACCTCGCCGAGGGTTCCCCGACCACCGGCATGGACGAGGGTGAGGCGCCCTCGGCCGAGTAGCACGAGGAGTGAGTCATCGTGAGCGGAGCCACGGGCGCCGGATCGGCCGGGACCTCCACTGGTACGGAAACGGACGGCGGCGGCCGTGGCTCGGCCGCGCGTGCGACGGATTCGCACACAACCAACCTGAAAGCGATCAAGTCGCCCGCGACGGACTCGCACTCGCCTGACATTCATGGATCCCAGGGGGGAACTGTGACGGACACCCGAGGCTCCCAGACCCAGCAGTACGCGGCGGGAGCGGCCCAGGCCGCGCCGCAGGGCGCGGCTGCCGTGCCGGGTGCTCAGGCGCAGCCTCCCGCCGCCGGCCAGCCGACCGTCCCCGCACCGCCGCACCAGGGCGGGGCCGAGCCGGGCTCCGCCTCCCCCCTGCCGGGCGAACGGCAGCCCCAGCAGCCGGCCGGGCCGTACCACCCGCCGCAGGCCTACCAGGCGGGCGGGGCCCCCGCAGCCGGCGTACGGCGGCCGCGGACGGGCGCCCGGACGACGCCGCGCACCCGCAAGGCCCGGCTGCGCGTGGCCAGGGCCGACCCGTGGTCGGTGATGAAGGTCAGCTTCCTGCTCTCCATCGCGCTGGGCATCTGCACGATCGTGGCGGCCGCCGTGCTGTGGATGGTCATGGACGCCATGGGAGTCTTCTCGACGGTCGGCGGCACGATCTCGGAGGCGACCGGCTCGAACGAGTCGAACGGCTTCGACCTGCAGTCCTTCCTGTCCCTCCCGCACGTCCTGATGTTCTCGACGATCATCGCGGTCATCGACGTGGTCCTCGCGACGGCCCTCGCGACCCTCGGCGCGTTCATCTACAACCTCTCCTCCGGCTTCGTCGGAGGCATCGAACTGACACTGGCCGAGGACGAGTGAGAGCTGCGGGCAGCGGCCCCCGGTAACCGATTTTGGGACTGCCCACGTCGTGCGCTAATCTTCAGGAGTCAGCGCGCGGGACACACACCGCAGAGCGCGGCGGGGCTATAGCTCAGTTGGTTAGAGCGCATCCCTGATAAGGATGAGGCCACAGGTTCAAATCCTGTTAGCCCCACAGTTGAAGATCGAAACAGCGGGCGTTTCCCATACGGGAAGCGTCCGCTTTTCATTTGGTCGTGAGGCGGGGTTCGGCTGGTCAGGGGCGGGCTGCGGCCCGAGGGGCTCCGGGCATGAAAGGGCCCGATCGCTGGCGACGGGGGATGCACCAGCGATCGGGCTGTAGCCAAGAGTAACAAGCCTGGCTGCGCCCCGGGAGCGCTCCCTCGGCCACAGGGATCAGTTGTGAGCCGGATCACGCAAGACTCTGTGCGTGTGCAGTGGGTCGCACCCCGGCTGCGTCACCGGCCGCACGGGGGGTCGTAGGAGAGACGGGGCAGGTACTCGTGCCATTTCTCCGGCGTCAGAACGCCCCGGGTGGTCGAGCAGATACGGGCGATGGCCTGGTCGACGTCCAGGTTCCACAGCCGCACGGTGTCGACGCCGCTGGACACCCCGAGCATGTGGTTCTCGGGGCTGAACGACAGGAAGTTGCCCGTTTTGGCGTTGGGGCTCATCGACTGACCGATCGGAGCGGCGTCGGAGGGGTCGGTGACGTTCCAGAGCCGGACCGTGTTGTCGTTGCCCCCACTGGCCAGGGTGCGGCCGTCCTGGCTGAACGTCAGGGAGACGACCGCCTCGGTGTGGCCCGTGAGGGGAGCGCCCAGCCGGGTCGCCCTGAGGGGATCGGCGATGTTCCAGAGGCGGACGGTGTCGTCGTCGCTGCCGCTGGCCAGCGTATGGCCGTCCGGGCTGTAGGCGAGCGTGTTGATGGGTCCCAGGTGCCCGGTGAGCGGCTTGCCGAGGGAGCGCGGGTGCCGGGGGTCGGTGACGTTCCACAGCCGTACGGTGCCGTCGGCGCTGCCGCTGGCGAGGGTGTGGCCGTCCGGGCTGTAGGCGAGGCTGTTGACGTAGCCGGTGTGGCCCGTGAGGGGCTTGCCCAGGCGCTTGGGACGGGCCGGGTCGGTGATGTCCAGCAGCTGTACGGTCCGGTCGTCGTAGTCGACGGCGAGTGTGCGTCCGTCGGGGCTGAGCGCCAGCGCGTCGGCGCCCGCGTACCGGGTGTGCAGCGGGACGGACGGGCCGTAGGCGACGGGGTGGGCGGGATCGGCGACGTTCCACAGCTGGACCGTGTTGCTGGTTCCGGTCAGAACGGTGAGGGTGCGGCCGTCGGGCGAGAACACCAGCGACCGCAGGTCCCGGTCCCCGGTGGTGAACGGCCTGCCCAGCGCCGCGGGCCGCTTCGGATCCGTCACCTTCCACAGCCGGATGCGGCTGTCGCCCGCGGCCGTCGCGATGACCTCCCCGTCCGGGCTGAACGCCCCGATCCGGCCGATCATGTCCGACCCCGGTATCGTCCACAACCGGACCTTGCTGTCGCCGCTGCCGGTGGCCAGGGTGTGCCCGTCGGGCCGGAAGCCGATGGCGTACATCTCGCCGCTGCTGCCCGCGAGCTGTTCGCCGACCTGCGAGGGATAGGCCGGGTTGCTGACGTTCCACAGGCTCGCCGTGCTGTCCGCGCTGCCCGCGGCGAGCAGGGACCCGTCCGGGCTGAAGGCCACGGACCACACGGGGCCGGTGTGGCCGGTCAGGGGCTCGCCGAGGGCGCTCGGGTGCCGGGGGTCGGCGACGTTCCACAGCCGGATCGTGGCGTCCGAGCTGCCGCTGGCGAGGGTCCTGCCGTCCGGGCTGAAGGCCACGGAGTGCACGGTGTGGGTGTGGCCGGTCAGGGGCTCGCCGAGGCCGCTGGGGTGGCGGGGGTCGGCGACGTTCCACAGCCGGATCGTGGCGTCGTCGCCACTGGACGCCAGCGTCTTGCCGTCGGGGCTGAACGCGATGGACCGTACGGTGTTGGTGTGGCCGGTCAGCGTGGTGAGCGAGACCGGATGCCGCGGGTCGGTCACGTTCCACAGCCGTACGGTGTGATCCTCGTCGGCGGTGGCCAGCGTGTGACCGTCGGGGCTGAAGGCGGCCAGGAAGATCGTGCCGTTGTGGCCGGCCAGGGGCCTGCCCAGGGAGCGTGGGTGCCGGGGGTCGGTGACGTTCCACAGCCGTACGGTGCCGTCGTCCCCGGCGCTGGCCAGGGTGTGGCCGTCCGGGCTGAAGACCGCGCTGCTCACCCAGCTCGCGTGTCCGGTGAGGGGCTTGCCCAGGGATTTCGGGCGCGTCGGGTCCGTCACGTCCCACAGCCGCACGGTCCGGTCGTAGCTGGCGGTGGCCAGGACCCGCCCGTTCGGGCTGAACGACGTCAGGTAGACCGCGCCGGTGTGGCCGAGCAGCGGCGTGGCCAGCGGCGCGTTCACGATCGAGATCAGCCGGTTGTTCGTACCCTTGTCGCCCGGCCGCAGCTGGTGCGCCACCAGGTCGAGTTGAGCGGACAGCGACGGATCCGTGTACTGGACCCGATCGGCCTCGGCGACCACCTGCTCGAACACGGCGTCGTCCCGCTGCTGCCGGGCGACCACCGCCGAGCCGACCGCCACCATCGCCAGGGCGACCAGAGCCGCCACGGCACCACGGCTGATCCAGACAGTGCGCCTGCGGAGCCTGACCGAAGCGGCCAGGAACTCGACCGCGGTGCGGGTCAGGAAGGTGTCACCCGCGGAACTCGCCCATGTGTGGGCGTGTTCCAGACGGGAGCCCCGGTACAGCAGTGACGTGTCCCGGTGGGAGTCCTCCCAGGCCCTGCCGTCCTCCTCCAGCCGCTGGCGCAGCAGGTTGTCGTTCCGGTCCTCGTCGATCCAGTCGCGCAGCCGCGGCCAGGCGTGGAGCAGCGCTTCGTGGGTGATCTCCACGGTCTCCGCGTCGAGCGTCACCAGCCGGGCGCGGACGAGCGCCTCGAGCGACTCCTCCGTCTTGCCGGGGTCCGTCGACTCCTCCGCCAGTTGGCGCCGCGTCCCGCGCCTGCGGGTGGCCTGGGTGTCCTCGCCCAGCCGCACCAGCCTGAGCAGCAGCAGCCGCGCGGCCGTGCGGGCCGCCGGGTCGAGACCGGACCAGGCACGCTCCGCGGTCGCCGCCACCGCCCCCTGGATGCCGCCCGCCGCGCGGTAACCGGCCAGCGTCAGCCGGCCCGCCTTCCGTCGCTGCCAGGTGGCGAGCAGGGCGTGGGACAGCAGCGGCAGCACCCCGGCGTCGTGCGCGCCGCGGGGGCCGTCGGCGCTGACCTCACGCACGATCAGCTCAGCGAGGCCCGGTTCCAGCTCCAGACCCACGGCCTTGGCCGGGCCGGTCACCGCCTCGCGCAGTTCCGCGGTGGTCAGCGGTCCGAGCACCATGTGCCGGTGCTGCAGCGCGTCGGCCAGTTCCGGATATCCGAGGCACTGCTCGTAGAAGTCGGCGCGTATGCCGAGGACCACCAGTACGGGAGCGGGCTCACCGGGGCCGGCGGGCGAGCAGGCGGCGTGCAGGAGCTGGATGAAGGCGCGCCTTTGCGCCTCGTCGGTGCAGAGGGTGAACGCCTCCTCGAACTGGTCCACGATGACGACGGGTCGGGTGGCGGAGGGCGCCTCGCGCCACGCCCAGGCCGTGACGGCCGCTCTCACCGCGCGCGCGAACTGCGGAGTACCGGGATCGGGCTCCTGGGCCGCGGGCGCCGGCGCGGTGGGTCCCTGCGCGGCCGGTGCCTCCGCCACCGGACCTTGAGCGGCGGACGCTGCCCGATTGGGGCCGTGCGTCTGCCCTTCCGCCGCCGGGTGCTGCGCTTGTGTCCCTTGCGCTTGTGTCCCTTGCGCTTGCGTCCCTTGCGCCTGTGTCTCCTGCGCCTGTGTCTCCTGCGCCTGCGTTCCCCGCGCTCTCGGCTCTTGCGCGGTGGAGACGACGTGTGCGAGCTCGGGGATCAGGCGGGTCAGCTCCCCGAGAGGATCGCTTCCCGGTACGAGCTGTACCACCTCTCCCGCCGGGGTGTCCCCGTCACCCAGCGCGCCGTTGCGCAGCGCGGGCACCAGGCCCGCGTTCAGCAGCGAGGACTTCCCCGCCCCCGAAGCGCCCACGAGCATGACCAGGCCGCCCGTGTCCTGCACCGCGCGGAGCTGAGCCACGAGGGCGTCCGTGCTCCGTTCCCGGCCGAAGAACCACCGGGCGTCCTGCCGACGGTACGAGGCCAGCCCCCGGTAGGGGCACACGCCGGAGACGGCCGGGGCGTCGACCGCGAGGCCCTCCTCCTGGCCCGCTGCGGTCGCCGGTCGCTCGCCGACCGGGTCGGCCACCGCACGCTCCCACAGGCGCTGCCAATGGGCCAGGTCGTACAGGCCCTTGGACACCGGAGAGGGCCGGGAGCGCCGTGCCTCGGGGATCAGGATGTGCAACACGGCCGCGAGGGCGGCGAACTGTGCGGGCACGTTCCTGGCGCGCCGCCAGTCGCTGATGCGCTGCGCGGACACCCGTACTGGCCGCCCTCGTTCGTCGACCCGCTGCAGCCGGACGACCCCCTCGGCCACCCGCTTGAGCGGCGGATCACCGGCCTCCTTGTACAGCAACGCGAGACGCTCCGCGAAGGCTGTGCGTGCCCCTGAGTCGGAACTCAAGGTCCCACCCCTTACTTCCCCCGCGCATGGATGTCCGGACCGGAAAACTCACTCTATACGGCTGACCTGCGGCTAAGTCGTCCGGTCCGTACGGGAACCTCCTCGGTTGCAGCCCCAGCTGGCAGGATCACGACGCAGCAGCGCACCAACGGCGCGCCGCTCGGACACCACCAGTTCAGCGCTCGGAGAGATCCGTGGAGCCGGTCCCGTACGGACCGCCGCGCGTCGCCACGGATCCGTCCTTTCCCCGATCCGCGCCGGTGCGGCGCGGATCGGTGTCACCCGAGCGTTCGGCACCGGTCCCCACGAGGGGAGGGACCGGTGCCGAACGACGCGCCTCGCGAAGCGTGCGCGCACCGAGCGCCCGTACGAATCACGCGTACGGATCACGCGCACGAATCAGGCGTACGAATCAGGCGCACGGATCACGCTGCCCGACGCCAACACACGCAGGACGCGCACCACGCAGGCACACGCAGTACGCGCCCGACGCGCCCGACGCACCCGCACGCGGCCGAAGTCGGCGTACAGGTCAGACGTCAGGTCAGATCCATCCCGCCGCGCGTGCCGCGGCGACCGCGTTCTTCTCGGCCTCTTCGGCGGCGGTGTTGCGTGCCGGATCCCTGCCCGCGGCGGCCCCGCCGGCGGCGGACGCGGCCGTCTGCGAGGCCGCGAGAGCCGCCCGGAACGCGACGGCGGACGGCCCCGCCCCGCCTTCGTGCGGCTGGGCCACCTGAGCGGCCAGGGCCGCTGCGGCGGCGGCGTTGCGGGCGCAGCGGGCGTCCGCCGCGGGGTCGGGCGTGCTCGTCGCGAGTGCCTCGATCGACTGGGCGGACAACCGCAGGGCGTTGGCGGCCCGTCCGGCCGGGGTCCTCGGCACGAGTTCGGCGGATGCGGGGTCTATGCCGAGGTGACGGCAGGTCGCCGCTGACGGACCGTCAGTTATCGTCGCGGTCGGCCTCCCGTGCCGCTTCCGAAGGGTGGGTGAAGTGGAGACACGTCAGACACGTCCCCTGAGTCCTGAACCACCGGGCACGCCCCGCTGGGTCGCGATGTTCTACCAGCCGGACACGGTTTCGTGGCGGGTGGCCGCGGAGTCGTCCTGTCGCTCGCCCGTCCTTTACGCGGTAGGGGAGATGGCCCAGACCCTGCGGGCGCGCGGACAGGACGTGACGGTCGCTCTGTGGGGTCCGAAGAACGACACGTGGCATCTGTTCGACGTCCCGGAGAGCGGGGGCAGCGGCGACCCGGCCCGCGGCGGCGCCGTCACCGGTGCGGTACGGACCCCCGCGGCCGGCGCCGTCCCGCCGTCGAAGCTCGCGGAACGCATGTCCGACCGCAGGCACCAGGTGCTCATGGCGGGTCTGGGCAAGGCAGGTCTCTACGACCTCGCTCCCGAGGACGACGCGGCGGTACAGGCGCTCGTCGACGGGCTGGATGAGGCCACCGTCCGCAGGGTGGCACACTGGCTCGGCGTATCCGCCGGCCACTGACACACTGACACACTGACACACTGACACACTGACACCTCGACTGAGCACCGGAAAAGGCCGGTTCGGCGATCCGTCGGCCGGGCAGTCAAGCCGTGTGGCCTCGGGCCGGTGGCGTGACTGGAGGGTGTATGAAGGTATCCGTTGACCGTGATCTCTGCTACGGCTCCGGCGAGTGTGCCTTCAGGGTGCCGTCCGTCTTCACCGTGCGCGACGGATTCGGCGCCGTCCTGCCGGGACGGGTGGGCACCGGCGGCGACCCGGAGGTGCGGGAGGCCGCGGAGAAGTGCCCGTCCCAGGCCATCATGGTCACCGGTAGTGGCGGCCTCCGTCCCGGTGAAGCCGGCGGCGGCAGCCAGAGCGGGTCGGTGGAAGGCGGAGCAGAGTGAGCAGTTCCCTCTCGGACATGTCGGAGACCTTCGCCACGCTGGGCCGCTGGTACGTGCGGGATGCTCCGGGAGCGTTGGGCAAGGCACCGCTGGCCGCCCGCTGGCTGAACCCGTACCTGCGGGACCACCCCCGGCGGCGAGTGGTCCGTACCCGCTCGGGCGCCCGGTTCGCGGTCGACACCCAGGACCTGATCCAGCGGTACCTGTATCTCTTCGGGGTCTGGGAGCCGCACATGACCGGCTGGATCCAGCGCCGGCTCAGGCCCGGGGACGGCTTCATCGACGTCGGGGCCAATATGGGTGTCTTCAGCGTGCTGGCCTCGCAACTCGTCGGCGACGCGGGCAGGGTCACGGCGATCGAGGCGTCCCCGGCCTTCCACCGGCGGCTGGTGCAGCAACTGCGCCTGAACGACTGCCGGAACGTGCGTGCGGTCAACGCCGCGGTGTCGGACCGCCCCAAGCGCCTGACCTTTGTGCTGGCCAGTTCGCGCAACATGGGCGCGAACAGCATCGTTCCGTACGAAGGGCCGGCCGAGTCCACCTTCGAGATCGACGCCCTGCCGTTGCCGGACCTGCTCGACCCGGCGGAGATCACGAACGCCCGCCTCATCAAGATCGACGTGGAGGGTGCCGAGGGCAGCGTGGTCCGCGGGCTGGCGCCCCTGCTGGACAAGCTCCGGCCGGACGCGGAGATCACCGTGGAAGTGACTCCCCACCGCATGGCGCAACTCGGGGACAGTGCCGATGAACTGCTGCGGACCATGACCGACGCCGGTTTCCACGTCTATCGCCTGGCCAACGACTACGCCCCGGAGAGCTACCCGCGCGCCCTGAGCGGTGCGCCGAGCGTCCCGGTCCGCTGGCGGGGACCAGTCGTCGACGAGACCGACCTGATCTTTTCCCGGGTGGACGCGGACACGCTTCACTGACGGTCGGCCCTACCTGGCGTCGGCCTTACCTGGCGGCCTTACCTGGGGGTCCGTCTTACCTGGAGGACAGTCCTGCTGACGGTCGGTCCGTCACCGGACAGCGCCACCCGAGCTGCGCCAGCGCTCTCGCCCGTGCCTCCACGACGGCCATCCTGGCAGCGCGCTCGGCCGGGTCCACGTGGGCCGACTGGCCCGTCGCCTGACCCTCCCACTTCCGGTAGAAGAGGCCCACGTCCCGCGAGAACCAGCCGCGGCTCACCGCGTTCAGCGCGAGCAGCAGGCCGGTGTCCTCGGACGCCGGCAGCGCCATCCAGCCGCCGAGGGCCACCAGGAGGTCCCGGCGTACGCAGAGGGTGGCCGGGTGGACCTGCGCACGGAAGTCGTTCGCCGCCCAGAAGGCGAGCACGGCCCCGCGCTCGATCGGGCCGTCGTCCGGATCGCCCGGGAAGCCGGCCGTCGAGCCGTCGGGCAGCAGGTCCAGGGCCCGGGAGGCCGCCCATCCGATGGTGGGGTCGGCCTCGAGCACGGTGAGGTCACGCGCCAGCGCACCAGGCGGAAGCTGGTCGTCCGCGTCCAGGACCTTGACGTACTCGCCGTCGGCGTGGGCCAGGGCGATCGTGCGGGCGACGCCCGGGCCGCCCGGACGGCCCTGCCGGAACGTCACTCGCTCGTCGTCGGGGACGTGCGGGCGTACGTCGTCGGTCCGGCCGTCCTCCTGGATCAGCCACTGCCACTCCCAGCCTTCCGGGAGCTGCTGCTCGCACAGGGACTTGTACGCCTCCGGCAGGAAGCCGGCCGACGGGGCGTGGACGCAGGTGACGACGGTGATGCGCCGGCTCGGGGTCACGGCCGCACTCACCACCTTTCCAGTCGAGTGGTGAAGCACAGCTCGGTGCGGTCGCCGGGCAGCGTGACGTCCGTGATGTCCACGACGCGGTCCTGAGTGTCGTAGGAGGTCTTGTGCAGGAGGATCACCGAGGTGCCGGTCGGCAGCTCCAGCTGCTTGGCCTCCTCCGGCGTGGGCGGCCGGGCGGTGAAACGTTCCTCTATGCGGCCCACCTCGATGCCCACGGTGTGCAGCTGGTGCTGCGTGCCTCCAGGCCAGGGCTCCTTGGAGTCGTCCAGGAGGTCGGGGTTGGCCGCGATCATGTCCCGGACGAGGCGGGAGGTCACGAGACTGAACGGAGCCGTCTCCGCGGTGTGCCGGGTGCGGTAGGTGCGCTCGACGAGCGCCGTGCCCTCCGGGACGCCGAACGCCTGAGCGAGCTCCCTGGACGCCCTGATCTCGCAGTACTTCGCGTGGAAGACGAGATCGTTCGGCTCCAGGCCCGTGTCGTGCTCGGTGGCCCCGGTCTCGGCCCGCCGGACGAACGACTGCCGGGCACGGTCCTTCTCCCACTGGTGCCGCCTGTTGTCCCGCACCGCCGGGGTGCGCGGGCGCCGGACGAAGGTGCCGCGGCCGTGCTGCTTGTCGATCAGCCCCTCGGCCACCAGCAACCGGAGCGCGTTCTGCACGGTCGGCACGCTGCGCCGGTACGTCTTGGCCAGTTCGGTCTCCGAGGGCAGCTGCTCGCCCGGCCCGCGCTCGGCCTCGCGGATGGACCGGCGGATGTCGTCCGCGATCTCCTCGTACGCCTTGGGCACGGCACCAGCCTACGACTCCTCAAGAGGTCCTGATGAGTGCGGGCAAAGTGAAGGTCCCCGGTCGGTGTCGACCGGGGACCTTCGAGACATTCGGTTCGGGCGGTACGCAATTCGCCGTTACGTCATGGGTGCGGGAGACGGCACGGGCGGTGCCGTGCCAGGGCTGTCAGCGCTGGAGGGGGATGGTCGGCCTGGCCGGTGGGACCGCGGGCGCGCACTCCGGGTCGCTGATCGCCACCGAGGAGGTGTCGGCGACTGGGCGGTGACGGCAGCCCGGCGTCTTGCCGTGGGCCTCCGCGCGGATGCGCTGTTTCATCGTGGGGGGCAGGGACCTGCCGGAGAGTCTGGACCATGGGGACGTCGCCGGCGCCGGTACGGGGGCGGCGTTCTTCGGTGCCGTCTCGGGCTGCGGGGCGGCCGTCGCCGTGGCGGCGGTCGTCGTGATGAGTCCGAGTGCCGTGCAGAGCGCGAGGAAGGCGGTCACGATGGCGGTCCACAACTTCATGGCCTTGCTCTGGTCCATGTCCCCTCACTTTCGGGTTGGGCGATTTGCGTACTTTGCTCATGATGTGTATGAGGGCCGCAAAGTGGTGGACCAACGCCCATGACGCGTGGATCTTCGGATGAACACCACTCGTATGGACGCAAGAGGTGAGAAAAACTGCCGAGGTGGGTGGAGGGCGGGCAAAGTCACCGCGCGTCGAGGACCGATCACCCTCTGATCGCCGCTACGGCCTCTGCCCCGAATGCGCCGCGCCGGGCGGCAGTTGGGCGCGGACGCAGGTCACCGATCGATATCGATCGGTGTGTATAGTCGGGCGCCAGAGGTCCCCTACGTCAAGGAAAGACGAGGTCGCGCGGTGAAGAAGCTTCTCCTGGTCGCACTGGCCGCCATCGGCGGGCTCCTCGTGTACCGCCAGATCCAGGCGGATCGCGCCGAGCAGGATCTGTGGACGGAGGCGACTGACTCCGTGCCCACGGGTTCGTGAGCACCGACAACCGAAACTGAGCAGGCCCCGACCGCCGGAGCGGTCGGGGTTTTGTGTTGCCGGGGCTTCCGGGGCTTCCGGGGCTTCCGGGGCTTCCGGGGCTTCCGGGGGTTGCCGCGGCGGTGGCCGTGGGCTTGTGTTGCGCGGCCGGGCGGGGTGGGGTAGCGCGCCGGCTCGCGA
Source organism: Streptomyces sp. NPDC046197 (assembly GCF_040646295.1). Classification (NCBI taxonomy): domain Bacteria; kingdom Bacillati; phylum Actinomycetota; class Actinomycetes; order Kitasatosporales; family Streptomycetaceae; genus Streptomyces; species Streptomyces sp. NPDC046197. The sequence continues at coordinate 162,852 of NZ_JBEYZY010000001.1, forward strand.
GCCGGGCGTTTCGGACGCTCGTCCGGATTACGCGGATGGCCCAGGGGCGCACGGGGCAGGATGGGCGACGTCCGGAACAACGACGAGGGGGCGGCGTGGGGGCGCGGATGGCGCGGCGCACGGCGGAACGGCCGGCGGGAGCGGCGGGCGCGGCAGGGTACGGCGCACGCGACCGGGAGCATGCGCGGCAAGGGCTTGGTCCGTCTTACGCCGGTGTGCGCGCCGTGGGCGCCGGTGTGCGCATGGCGGCTGTCGGTCCACGTCCGACCGGTGCCGCCGTACGTGCCACCCGCGGCTTACGTGTCCCATGTGTCCCATGTGTCCCGCGAGTCCTACGTGTCCTACGTGCCGCGATTCCCGTCGTGGCCCTGTGTCTGACGGCCGCCGGGCCGGGACAGACCGCGGTGGCGGCCGACGCGCCGAGTCCCTACGCCTTCTCGCCGGGCGCACGGTCCGTCGCCGGAGCGACGAGCCCCGCGGACGCCGCACCCCTGGAGCCCGGCCGTACGTACCGGAGCGCGCTGCCGCACAACGGCAAGCTCTACTACCGCCTGGACCTCGACGCCACGTCGACCGCCTACGTCTCCGCCACGGCCGTCCCCGAAGCCGGCACCACGGTCGCCGCCACCGACGGGCTGAAGGTCTCGGTGCAGGACGCCGGTGGCACCTCCTGCTCCTTCCAGGCCACCCGTTTCGGGGCGAGCCGCAGCCCCCACCCGATCGCCGCATGGGGAGCGCGCGAGGCCTCTCCCGGCAGGGTGCTGTGCCAGAAGGCCGGAAGGTATTACGTCGTGATCGAGCGGGCCGACGCCACCGGCTCCTCGCCGGACACCTGGCCCCTGGAACTGGCCGCCGTCTCGGAGCCGCCGCTGAAGCACACCGGCGCGACGAGAGCGCCCGAGACGTGGGACTCGGCCTCCCCGGAACCCGCCACCGGCACGGCGGTGGAGCGGACCGGCGGCACGGGGTTCGCGGCGGCGAGCCCGATCGGACCAGGGGTGTGGCAGGACCGGGTACGCCCCGGACAGACCCTCTTCTACCGGGTGCCCGTCGACTGGGGACAGCAGTTGAACGCCGTTGCCGAGCTGGCGGGTTCGCACGGTGGCAGTGGTTATGCGAGCGGCGCGCTGACCGTGTCCCTCTACAACCCGGTCCGCGGGTTCGTCGAGGAGACCAGCGCCGGCTACGACGGCAGGCGGACCTCCGCCGCGCCGGCGCCCCTGCCGCCCGTCGACTACGCCAACCGCTACGGCTTCGCCGACCACGTGAAGGCGACGCGGTTCGCCGGCTCGTACTACCTGGTCGTGCACCTGGCCGCGCAGACGGCCGGAACGTTCGGCGACGGCCTCCTCGGCCTGACCCTGCGGGTCAGGGTGGGTGACGCGGCGCGGTCCGGGCCGGGGTACGCGGGGCAGTCGCGGCCGCGGGATCTCTTCGAGATGACGGCGGGGGACCGGGCGGCGGCGACACCGGCCGGGCTGCCGGGCAGCGGCGACACCGCACTGCGGGCCCTCGCTGTGGGCGGCATCGGCACCGGGACCGTACTGCTGGTCGCCCTCGGGGTGTGGACGGTGGCGGCCCGGCGGCGGGCGGGCGCCTGGTAGGGAGGCCTCAGATGCGGGTCAGCGCCCAGAATCCGACGGCGTAGCAGGCCAGCGCCAGCAGCAGGAGCGGGACCACCACTTTCGCGGGCGGACCGGGGCGCCGGGGCCGCTCCGCGCGATGACGCGCCGTCCCCTCCCCCGGACGCGGAACCTGTGGGACCTGTGGGACCTGCGGGACCTGAGCGGTGTACGAGGCGGTGGAGGCGTCGGCGCGCTGCCACACGGCCGGGGCCGGTGCCCCGGCGACCTGCTGCGAGCGCGGCTGCTGCGAGCGCGGCTGGTGCGGACGCGGTGGGTGCTGACGCGGCTGGTGCGGCTGGGCGGAGGGCAGCGCATGGGTCACGTCGTGGGGGGAGACATGACCGGTCGGCGCGGGCTGGTGCGCCGGGGGGTGCGGGGTGGCGCTGGGACGCGCCGGGGTGGGTGTCGACGCGGCCTGTGGCGGCGGCAGGTGGAAGCTCCCGGTGTCCGACATCATGGCCGGCCGGGCCGGGTCGGCGGACGACCGGTTGACCGGCGGGACGGCGACGGAGGGCACCACACCGCCGGCCCCTTCGCTCTTGCCGTCCCCGTGACGCTCGTTCGCGCCGTGGCCCTCGCGCCCGCTCGGGCCATTGCCGGCACGCCCGCTGGTGCCGTTGCCGTGACGCTCGCCCGGGCCGTTGCCGTGACGCTCGCCCGTACCGTCGCCGTCGCTCGCGTCCTTGCCCGCGCGCCCCTCAAGCCCCTCCAGTCCCTTGCGCCCCTCAGGCCCCTCCAGCTCTTCGTGCCCCTCGCCCCCCTCGCTCCCGTCCACCCCGTCGCCAGGCGTCGCGGTGCTGTCCGTTCGGGATGCATCGCCTGTTCCCGGCCTGGTCACGACCGCCACGCCGGGGCTCCGCCTGAGGGGGCCGTCGGTGCCGAAACCCGGGGGCAGCGGGCCGAGTTGGTCGAAGATCTCGATGAGTTCGTCGTCGGGGCCGGGTTCCGGGAGGAGTTCGGCAGCCGCGGCGAGGGCCTTGCGCGCACCGGTGGCCGTGCGGAACCGGCAGTCGGGGTCCGGCTGCAGCAGCGTGGCCACCACCTGCCACAGCGGTTCGGGGATGCCCTTGGGCGCACCCGGTGTCCCGTGCTCCGCGAAGTACTCCACGAGCGCCTTGGCGTCCGGCTTGGCGCCTTCCAGCAGATACAGGGCCACCACGCCGACGGCGAACAGGTCGGCCGGGAAGTCCGGTTCCGCGCCGAGCATTTGCTCCGGGGCGAGGTAACCCGGCGTCCCCACCACGAGGTTGGTCTCGGTCAGCCGCGGCTCGCCGAGCCGCATCGCGATGCCGAAGTCGGACAGGCGCAGCTTGGGCCGGCCCGTGCCGGTGGCCTCCAGCAGGAGGTTGGCGGGCTTGATGTCGCGGTGCACGACGCCCTCCGCGTGCACCGCGGCGAGCCCCGACAGCAGCTGGTCGAGCAGGGTGCAGACGTAGGCCGGCGGGAGCGGACCGTAGTCCCCCACGAGGTGGACCAGCGAGCCGCCGGCCACGAGGTCCATGGTGAACAGGACCTTGTCGTCGTCGGCGGCCCAGCTGGCCGGTGCCAGCACATGGGGATGGTCGATCCGTAACGCCTGTTCCCGGACGAACCGCAGCAGGGAGTGCGCGTCGCGCTGCTGCAGGACCTTTGCGGCCACATAACGCCGGCGCCGGTGGTCCCAGGCGCGCCAGACCGCGCCGACCCCGCCACGCCCGATCGGGTCGGCCAGCTCGTACCGGCCGGCGAAGACCTCACCCATGGCTGTGCGTCGCTCCTCCCCCTGCGGTTACCCCCCTTGCCTCCCCCGCGGCGAGCGATACGACTCCCGGCCCGGGCAAGTGGTGCGCCACTCGCCGCGCGGATGTCCCCCTCGGCCGCCCGGCCCGGTTCACGAACCCCCTCGCGGTGACCGGACCGTGGGCTTCAGCTCTGGTGGGACTGGTAGTGCGCGACGGCGTCGGAGGTGCGGCCGGCACCGTAGACCCGGAGGAATTCGGCCAGTTCGGGGTGGGTCGGGGCGAGGGTGTCCGCCGCCTCGATGATGTCCCCGGCGGCGGCGACGGAGCGCAGCAGCGACTGGATCTCGCGGACCACCCGCTTGACCGTCGGCGCCCCCGAACTGCTCGTCGTCTGCGTGGTGTTGCTGAGCACAGAGCCCCCCTGCGACCTCTTGATCTCCTCCATGCGCTCGGTCGCTTCGGCCGCGCTCACACTGCCGTCCGCCACCTGGGCCGCGAGCTCCTGCAGCAGCTGCACCCGCTGGACCACCGCCGGATTGCCGATCTTCGCGCGCTGGCCGCTCATCAGCTGCGACAGCATCGGCGCGGACAGTCCCAGCACCCCCGCAAGACGAGCCTGGTTGAGCCCGAGGTCGTCTATGAGCTTACGGAAGAGCGCCCCCAACGGCTCCCCGTACCAGTTCCGCTGCAGTTCCCGCGCTCTTGCGGTGGCTTCCTGCTGTGCGGCGTCCATTGCGTCTCCCCATCGCTTCCCCGAGAACCGCGGTTCGCTGTAGCGAACCACGCGGAGCATCTTACGGAGAGTGGTCGGCCACGGGGACCCCCAATCTTTTTGCGATATCCCGGGGGTGACCCGGTACTCTGGTCTGCGACACCCGACCGGTGAGTGGTTCCTCCGGCCGGATGCTCCCCTTTCGGGGCCTTAGCTCAGTTGGTAGAGCGCTGTCTTTGCATGGCAGATGTCAGGGGTTCGACTCCCCTAGGCTCCACGGACGCGAGAAGCTCCCCCACGATCCACGAGAACACGGATCGCGGGGGAGCTTCTGTCATGCCGGCCTGCGGTGGTCAGCCCTGGTCGTCGCGGTCCGCCGCTTCCTCCTCGGCCTCCTTGGCCTGGACCTCGGGATCCAGCACGGACTGGCCGCTGCCGTCGACGGACGTCAGCCGGCCCGACTCGGGGACCTCGGTCGCCGCGGGCGGCTCCACCAGCCAGTCGGGGTTGGCCTGCTTGTCCCACCACTTCCAGGCGGCGAAGGCACCGGCGGCGACCGCGCCCACCACTGCCAGCGCCTTCACGACACGGCCGGTCCGGCCCCGCCGCCGGTGCTTGCGGGCGAGCTTCTGGATCTTCTCCGCCGGGACCTGGCCGCGCAGTGCGACCAGCGCGGCGGCACCGCGCGCGGCAGCCTCGTCGGCGACGGGGGTGGCGGCGGCCACGGCCTGCTCGATCTTCGGCCGGGAGTACTCGGCGGCCTGGCGAGCGGCCTTGCGCGCACGGTCGGCGGCTTCCTGCGCGGCATGGTCGACCTTCGGCGGCACGTGGGCCATGGCCTGCGCCCGCGCCTGCTCGAGCCGGGGGGCGACGTAGGCGTCGTACTGGACGCGGGCCTGGTCGGCGGCCAGCGACACCTTGGGCGCGAGCCGTACGCGTGCCTCATGTGCGTAGTACGCGGCCCTTTCCTTGGCCGTGTCGGCGTAGGGCGCCACCACTTCCGCGGCGTGCAGCACGCTGTCCTTCGCCGAGCCGGTCGCGGCGCGCACGCTGTCGATGCGGGTCACGGGTTCCTCCTCCTCGGTGGCGTACGGTAATTCGACTTTCCACCCTTTTACGGATCATGCCTGCCAACGCGCCCGGGGGCATGCGCCGACGGGCATCCGGGTCACGGGCGGTGACTCGGGTCTCTCCGGTCTCCGAGCGGCTCTTTCCGGTCCGGTGGACGGACGCCCTCCTGGGGAGCGGCGCCGAGACCCTTCCGGTCAAGAGCCCCGCCGAAAGACGATCAAGTGAAATAGCGGATGAATACGGGGCAACAGGAGCTTGTCGTCGACAATGCCACGGATCGCTGCTCCGCGCTCCCGACCCGGAACGACAGGCCCGGATTTCCGCAACGAATCCGGCGGATCTCCGCCCAGAAGCAGTCGTCGGGCGACGCACGGCGCGGGCCGTGCGAGGATCGGGGAGTCACAGGAAGACAACGGAAGGCAGATCGTGGCTGAGCAGCTCCACGCCACCCTGAAGACCAACCACGGCGACATCGACGTCCGGCTCCTGCCGAACCATGCCCCCGAGACGGTCCGGAACTTCGTCGAGCTCGCCACGGGCGAGCGTGAGTGGACCAACCCCGCCACCGGGCAGAAGTCCACGGCGAAGCTCTACGACGGCACGGTCTTCCACCGGGTGATCAGCGGTTTCATGATCCAGGGCGGCGACCCGCTGGGCAACGGCACCGGCGGTCCCGGTTACCAGTTCAAGGACGAGTTCCACCCGGACCTCTCCTTCGACAAGCCCTACCTGCTGGCGATGGCCAACGCCGGCCCCGGCACCAACGGCTCGCAGTTCTTCATCACGGTCTCCCCGACGGCCTGGCTGAACCGCAAGCACACCATCTTCGGCGAGGTCACCGACGCGGCCAGTCAGAAGGTCGTCGACTCCATCGCGACCACGCAGACCAACCCGCGTACCGACCGCCCCCTCAATGACGTCGTCATCGAGTCGGTCGTCGTGGAGACCCGCGAGGGCTGAGCCCGAAGGCTCCCCGAGGGAACCAAACGCCCCGCTCGTCCGTAAGGATGAGCGGGGCGGTGCATTGCGCACGGCACACTGCGGTGCACGGCCCACGACGAAGTGAGAGGACCCCATGGAACAGGCACCAGGCAGCCCGCAGGGTCCGACGGACCAGAGCCGGCAGGACGCCCAGCGCCTGCCCACCTGCTATCGCCACCCGGACCGCGAGACCGGCATCCGCTGCACCCGCTGCGAGCGGCCGATCTGCCCCGAGTGCATGGTCAGCGCGTCCGTGGGCTTCCAGTGCCCGGAGTGCGTCCGCGGCGGTTCCGGCCACGGCCCGGCGCCCGCCGCGAGCCGGCCCCGCACCCTCGCGGGCGGCACGATGGCCTCCGATCCCCGGCTCATCACCAAGATCCTCATCGGGATCAACATCGCGGTGTTCATCGCGATCCACGCCGACTCCTCGCTCCTGGAGCGCCTGGTCCTCATCGGCGCGTGGCCCCCCAAGCCCTTCACCACCACCTCGGGCGTCGCCGACGGCGAGTGGTACCGCCTGGTGAGCTCGATGTTCGCGCACCAGGCGGTGTGGCACATCGCCTTCAACATGCTCAGCCTGTGGTGGCTCGGCGGCCCCCTCGAAGCAGCCCTCGGCCGTGTGCGCTACGTCACGCTCTACTTCGTCTCGGGGCTGGCGGGCGGCGCGCTGACCTATCTGCTGGCCTCGCCGAGCCAGGCCTCGCTGGGGGCCTCCGGCGCCATCTTCGGCCTCTTCGGCGCGACCGCCGTCCTGATGCGCCGGCTCCGCTACGACATGCGGCCGATCATCGCCCTGCTGGTGATCAACCTGATCTTCACCTTCGGCTGGGGCAACATCGCCTGGCAGGCCCACATCGGCGGCCTGGTCGCCGGTGTCGTCGTCGGTTATGCCATGGTGCACGCCCCGCGTGAGCGGCGGGCCCTGGTGCAGTACGGGACCTGTGCGCTCGTCCTCGCCGTCGTCGTGGTCATGACTCTCCTGAGGACCGCGCAGCTCACCTGACGTGCTGTTTGTCCACAGCGCGTGGCGGATCTTGTGCATACGGTGTGGGAACAGCTGTGCCCCCTGCCGTCGACCCGCGTTTGTGCAGGTCAGGCAGGGGGCGAACATACTTCCGGCGAGTGGTCTGACAGTCATACCGGCGTCAACGGCCGACTGGTTATCCACAGATCGTCGTTCTTTTCCCCAGGTCAGTTGTGGAAATTGCACCAAGCTGTGGATAACTCAGCGGATAGCCCTGGGCAGAGCTGCGTTCACCGGGAAGCAGACGTCACTTCCACTGAGTGGAGACGCCGAATCCGGCCGCGATGAAGCCGAAGCCCACCACGATGTTCCAGTTGTCGAGGGCGTCGATGGGCAGTGAGCCGTCGGTCACGTAGAAGACGACGATCCAGGCCAGGCCGATGACGAACATGGCCAGCATCACGGGCGCCACCCAGCCGCGGCTTTCCAGCTTGATGCTCGTGGCCTGCTTCGCCGGCGGCGGCGTGAAGTCGGCCTTCTTGCGGATACGTGACTTCGGCACGAGGGTCTCTCCTGTCGATGCGCTGCGTGGCCGCGCAGGGAACGGGTGGCTCGGGGCAGCGTACAAGGGGACACTGAGCGCTCCCCCGGGCGTCAGTTAGCGTAGTGCTTCCGCGGCGCCGAAGGAGATAAGGGTACGTTGAGCAATTCTGCCGACTCCCCGGGGACGGGTTCCAGTCCCGCCGGCCCCCGCCGTCTCCGGCCGGTCCGGGTCCTCACGGCGGCCGTCTTCGCCCTGGCCGGCCTCATCTTCTTCACCAGTTTCGACACGGCCAAGGGCACCAACATCCGCACGGACACGTCCTTGCTCAAGCTGTCCGACCTCATCCAGGAGCGCAGCCGCAAGAACAAGGAGCTGGACGAGTCCAACGCCACCCTGCGTGACGACGTCGAGTCGCTCGCCGAGCGGGACGACGGCAGCACCAAGGCCCAGGACGAGAAGCTCACGCAGCTGGAGCAGAACACCGGCACACAGCCGCTCAGGGGCAGGGCCGTCACCGTCACGCTCAACGACGCCCCGCCGAACGCCACCGCCAAGCTCCCCGGCTACCCCGAGCCGCAGCCCGACTATCTCGTCATCCACCAGCAGGACCTGCAGGCCGTGGTCAACGCGCTGTGGAACGGTGGCGCGAAGGGCATCAGGGTCATGGACCAGCGGCTGATCTCCACCAGCGCGGTGCGCTGCGTGGGCAACACCCTGATCCTGCAGGGCCGGGTCTACTCACCGCCGTACAGGATCACGGCGGTCGGCGATCCGGACCGGCTCCAGAAGGCGCTCGCCGACTCCCCGGCCATCCAGAACTACATGGTCTACGTCAACGTCTACGGCCTCGGCTGGAAAGTCACCGAGGACGGAACGGTGACTCTTCCCGGCTACTCGGGCACAGTGGACCTGCACTACGCGAAGCCCGTGCAGTAGGTGCCGTTACAGGAGCCGCCGGTGCGCGTGATCGTCAGGACCGTCAGCGAGCTCTGCATCACCGTCGGCGCCGTGATCGTGCTGTTCGTCGTCTACGTGCTGTTCTGGACCGGGGTGAAGGCCGACAGCGTCATGCAGGACCAGATCGACCAGCTGCAGCGGCAGTGGTCGAAGGGGGCGGTGCAGCAGCCGGCGGGCGGCGGTTCCGGTGCCGTCTCCGCGGGCCCCGCGAGGCCCGTGCCCTACCGCGGCGGCCGGCCCTTCGCGATCATGTACATTCCGCGGCTGGGTTTCACGTGGAACAAACCCGTGCTCGAGGGCACGGCCACCGACACGCTGAAGAAGGGCCTCGCCCACTACGCGGGCACCGCCCGGCTCGGGCAGACGGGCAACTTCGCGGTCGCCGGCCACCGCCGCACCTACGGCGACCCCTTCAAGGACTTCCCCGAACTGCGCCCCGAAGACCCGGTCGTACTTACCGACGGCACCACCTGGTTCACGTATCGGATCGACAAAGGGCCCTACAAAACCGTGCCGACGGACATTGAGGTGATCGACCCTGTGCCACGTATGTCCGGGTACACGCGGCCCGGCCGCTATCTGACGCTGACCACGTGCGATCCGGAATGGGGGCACAGTCACCGTCTGATCGTCTGGGCGCACCTGGACGCCACGCAGCCCGTGGAGGCCGGGAAACCTGAGGCGCTGCGCCGTTAGTCTGGTGACGGTACGGCGTGAGTCCGGTGCCGTGGCGAAACGGAAGGGACGGCATGTACGGCTGGATCTGGCGGCATCTGCCGGGCAACGCGTGGGTGAAAGCGCTGATCTCACTGATGCTGGCGCTGGCCGTGGTCTACGTCCTCTTCCAGTACGTGTTCCCGTGGGCCGAACCGCTGCTTCCCTTCAACGATGTGACGGTGAACAACCAGTGAGTGCGCGGATTCTCGTCGTCGACAACTACGACAGCTTCGTCTTCAACCTCGTGCAGTACCTGTACCAGCTCGGTGCCGAGTGCGAAGTGCTGCGCAACGACGAGGTGTCGACCGCGCACGCCCAGGACGGCTTCGACGGCGTGCTGCTCTCGCCCGGCCCGGGCACCCCGGAGGAGGCCGGCGTCTGCGTCGACATGGTGCGGCACTGCGCGGCGACCGGGGTTCCCGTCTTCGGTGTCTGCCTCGGCATGCAGTCGATGCAGGTGGCGTACGGCGGGGTCGTGGACCGCGCGCCGGAGCTGCTGCACGGCAAGACCTCGCCGGTCGAGCACGAGGGCAGGGGCGTCTTCGCCGGTCTGCCGTCGCCCTTCACCGCGACCCGCTACCACTCCCTGGCCGCCGAGCCGGCCACGGTGCCGGCCGAGCTGGAGGTCACGGCCCGCACGCACGACGGCATCATCATGGGACTGCGGCACCGTGAACTTCCCGTGGAGGGCGTGCAGTTCCATCCCGAGTCGGTACTGACCGAGCACGGGCACCGGATGCTGGCCAACTGGCTGGTGGAGTGCGGCGACCACGGTGCCGTGGCGAGGTCGGCGGGGCTCGCCCCGGTGGTGGGCAGGGCCACGGCGTGACCGCGCTGCGCCCCGAGCGCGAGTCCGGCGCCGACTGGTACGGCTCGGAGGGGTACGACGCCTCTCCGCAGCCGTATGCCGCGGTGCCGTACGACACGCGCGTCTCCGGGACGCCGTACGACACGTACGCCTCCGAAGCGGCGTACGTACCTCCTGTCTCTGCTGCCACTCCGGCCCCTCCAGCCGCTCCGGTAGCGCCCGTCGACGACGAGACGGTGGCCCTGCGGCTCCCCGGTCAGTCGTCCGCCGGAAACGCCTCATGGGCCTCCACAGCCCCGTCGACCCCCTCGGCCACACCAACCACGCCCGGCGGCCGTGCGGCCCGCAGAAAGGCCGCCAGGGGCCGTCACGGGCGGCACGGCGGCACGCCGCCCACGACGTCACGGGAAGGCGCCCCGGGCTCCTCCGCGCCCCGAGCGCCGCTGTCCCGCGTGGAGGCCCGGCGGCAGGCGCGGGCGCGCAAACCGAGCCCCGGGGTGCTCGCCAGCCGGATCATCGGCGAGGTGTTCATCACCACCGGCGTGGTAATGCTGCTGTTCGTCACCTACCAGCTGTGGTGGACCAACGTACGGGCACACGCACAGGCGGGCAGCGAGGCGCACCAGCTGCAGAACGACTGGGCGAGCGGCAAGCGGAATCCGGGGACCTTCGAACCGGGCCAGGGCTTCGCCATCCTGGACATCCCCAAGCTGGACGTGGTCGTTCCGATCGCCGAGGGCACCAGCAAGACGAAGGTCCTCGACAAGGGCATGGTCGGGCACTACGGCCGCGGCGACCTCAACACGGCGATGCCCGACGCGAAGACGGGCAACTTCGGACTGGCGGGCCACCGCAACACGCACGGTGAGCCGTTCCGGTACATCAACCGGCTCAAGCCGGGCGACGCGATCGTGGTGGAGACACAGGACACCTACTTCGTCTACAAGATGACGTCGATGCTGCCGGTCACATCGCCGGCGAACACCGGCGTGCTGGACCCGATACCCAAGGGGTCGGGTTTCACCCAACCCGGCCGCTACATCACGCTGACCACCTGCACGCCGGAGTTCACCAGCACCTACCGGTTGATCGTCTGGGGCAGGATGGTCGAGGAACGTCCGCGCAGCAAGGGCAAGCCGGATGCGCTCGTCAGTTAAAGGGCAGATGAACAGTGGCAGCGACCACGGGCGACACCGAAGAACACACCGAGGGCACCGAAGGGCACGGTGACGCGTACGCCGCGGGCACCGCACCGCGCGGCCGCGGCAGGGGCCGACCGGCCCTGGCGGTCAGTGTCTTCGGGGAACTCCTCATCACAGCAGGTCTGATCCTGGGCCTGTTCGTCGTGTACTCCCTGTGGTGGACGAACGTGATAGCGGACCGCAAGGCCGACCGGCAGGCCGACAAGGTCCGCGACGAATGGGCCCACTCCGCACCCAGCGGCCCCGGTGCCCTGGACACCAGGGACGGCATCGGCTTCCTGCACGTGCCCGCGATGAAGAACGGCGAGGTCCTGGTCAAGAAGGGCACGTCGACGGACGTCCTGAACGACGGCGTGGCCGGCTACTACACGGACCCCGTCAAGGCGACCCTGCCGACGACCGGACGGACCGGGAACTTCACCCTCGCCGCCCACCGGGACGGGCACGGCGCGAAGTTCCACAACATCGACAAGGTGCGCGTGGGCGATGCGATCGTCTTCGAGACCAAGGACAAGTGGTACGTCTACAAGGTCTACGACATCCTCGACGAGACCTCGAAGTACAACGTCAAGGTCCTCTCGCCGGTCCCGAAGGACTCGGGCGTGACCAAGCCGGGTCACTACATCACGCTCACCACCTGTACGCCGGTGTACACGAGCCGCTACCGCTACGTGGTGTGGGGCGAGTTGGTCCGCGTACAGAAGGTGGACAACAGGCGGACCCCGCCCGAGGAACTGCGCTGATCCCGCAGCACGACGGAGCCCCGGCGCCCTGAAGAGGGGCCGGGGCTCGGTTCGCCGGGGCGGGGGCGTCAGCCGAAGTTGCCGCCGATGATGCCTCCGTTGCCGTTCCCGCCGTTGCCGTTGCCGCCGTTGTTGGCGCCGCCGAGGGTCGTCAGGGTGATCGTCGTCCCGCCGGGGTTGTCGACCTGCTGGTTGCCCCTCGGGTCCTGCCTGATCACGAGCGCGTTGTCGCTCTGGTTGCTGCCAGGAGTGAACTGGATGTTGGTGAAGCCGGCCGCCTGCAGGGTCTGCCTGGCCTGCGCGACGGTCTGACCGACGACGGGCGGCACCTGCGTCTTCTGCTGCGCCTGCTTACCGATCTGGATGTTCACCGCCGAGCCCTTGTCGACCTGGGATCCGGCCTGGGGGCTGGTCTGGATGACCTTGCCGACCTGGTTGGGGTCGCTCGTGTCCACCTCGGTGCAGTTGCCGACGAGGTTGTTGGCCTGCATCTGCTGCTTGGCGGCGTCGCAGGCCTGGCCGGTGACGTCGGGGACGGTGGCCTTCTCGGCGGCCTTGGCGATGACGAGGGTGACCGGCGAGCCCTTCTGCAGCTCCGTGCCGTTCACGGGGTTCTGCTCCAGAACCGTGTCCGGGGCCTCCGTGGACTCCCTGGCCTTCGTGGTGACCTTGAACTGGTAGGCGTCGCCCTCCAGCTTCGCCTTGGCGTCGGCGAGGCTGAGACCGACGACACTGGGCACCTGCACCTTCGGTGCCCCGGTCGAGAGGACCAGGTCGACGGTGGAGCCCTTCTTGACCTCGCCGCTCTGCGGGCTCTGCGAGCAGACCTTGCCCTTGGGCTGGTCGTCGCAGGTCTTCGGGGTGAAGGTCAGCTTCAGGCTGACGTTGTCCGCCGTGCTTCTGGCCTCGGCCCGGGTCTGCCCGACGAAGTTCGGCACGGCCACCTTGTCGTTGCCGACTCCGTTCCCGCTGAAGATCCACTTACCGATCAGGATCGCGCCGACGAGGACCAGGATGCCCGCGACGACCAGGAGGATCGTCGAGGTGCTGGACTTCTTCTGACGGCGCCGGTCGGGGCGGTCGTCGTAGCCGAAGCCGCCGTCGTCCGGGTTCATGGGCGGCAGCATCGTAGTCGCGCCGGCCCCGCCGTCCGAGCGCAGAGCGGTCGTCGCCTGGTCGTCGCCGTGGTAGCCGCCGTAACCCACCGCGCCCATCGCGGCCGTGGCCGCGACCGGCTGGCCGTCGAGGCAGGCCTCGATGTCGGCCCGCATCTCGTCCGCGGACTGGTAGCGGTAGTCGGGGTCCTTGACCAGCGCCCGCAGCACGATCGCGTCCATCTCGGGCGTGATCTCGGGGTCGAAGACGCTCGGCGGCTGCGGCTCCTCGCGGACGTGCTGGTAGGCCACCGCGACCGGGGAGTCACCCACGAAGGGCGGGCGGACCGTCAGCAGCTCGTACAGCAGGCAACCCGTCGAGTACAGGTCCGAGCGCGCGTCGACCTGCTCGCCCTTGGCCTGCTCCGGTGACAGGTACTGCGCGGTGCCGATCACCGCCGCGGTCTGCGTCATCGTCATCCCGGAGTCGCCCATGGCGCGGGCGATGCCGAAGTCCATCACCTTGACCTGGCCGTTGCGCGTCAGCATGACGTTCGCCGGCTTGATGTCGCGGTGGACGATTCCGTTGCGGTGGGCGTACTCCAGGCCCTGGAGGATGCCGATGGTCATCTCCATGGCCCGCTCGGGCAGCAGCTTTCGGCCACTGTGAAGCAGCTCACGGAGCGTGGAGCCGTCGACGTACTCCATCACGATGTACGGGATCGAGACCCCGTCGATGTAGTCCTCGCCCGTGTCGTAGACCGCGACGATCGCGGGATGGTTGAGCGAGGCGGCCGACTGGGCCTCCCGGCGGAACCGGGCCTGGAAGGAAGGGTCGCGCGCCAGGTCGGCGCGCAGCGTCTTCACTGCCACGGTGCGTCCCAGACGGGTGTCATGCGCGAGGTACACCTCCGCCATGCCACCACGGCCGAGCACCTGGCCCAGCTCGTACCGGCCGCCGAGGCGACGCGGCTCTTCCATAGCTACCTACCAGCCCTCTCCATCGGTCCCGACCGGCACGACGTGTGCCGCCGGAGGCTGCTGTCCGGGCCTACCGTACCCGGCTCTCTTTGTGTGACCTGGCCAAGCCCGTCACCCGATACAGGACCGGTATCACAACGTGCACCGATGTGAAGGGGGCGTGACAGGGCTCACTTCCTGGAGTTGATGACCGCCTCCATCACGCTCTTCGCGATCGGCGCCGCGAGGCCGCCGCCGGAGATGTCCTGACGGTTGGCCTGTTCGTCCTCGACCACCACGGCGACCGCGACCGGCGAGCTGCCGTCGGGGAGCTTGGCGTAGGAGATGAACCACGCGTACGGCTTTCCGCTGTTGGCGACGCCGTGCTGGGCGGTACCGGTCTTGCCGCCCACGGTGATGCCACCGCCGATCTGCGCGCTCGTACCCGTTCCGGACTTGACGACCTCCTCCATCATCGACTGCAGCACCTGGGCGTTGTTCGACGTCAGCGGCTGGCTCAGCTGCTCGGGCTGGGTCTGCTCGAGGGTGTCCAGGTTGGGCGACTGGAGCTTGTCGACCATGTACGGCTTCATCAGCTTGCCGTCGTTGGCGACGGCCGAGGCCACCATGGCCATCTGCAGCGGGGTGGCGGCGGTGTCGAACTGGCCGATCGAGGACAGCTCGGTCTCCGACGCGTTCATCTTGCTGGGGTACACCGAGGCGCTGGAGCGCACAGGGGTGAACTGCTGGGCGTTGAAGCCGAACTTCTCCGCCTCGGCGCGCATCTTGTCCTTGCCGAGGTCGGAGCCGATCTTGCCGAAGACCGTGTTGCAGGAGACCTGCAGGGCGACGCGCATGGTGGCGTTCTTGCAGGGCAGGTTGCCCTCGTTCTTCAGCTCGGTGACGGTGCCCGGCATGGTCCACGGCAGCGGCGAGTTGGTCGCCTCGTCGGCCGACTTGTACAGGCCGTTCTGCAGCGCGGCCGCCGCGGTGACCACCTTGAAGGTGGAGCCCGGCGGGTAGGTCTCGCGCAGCGCCCGGTTCAGCATCGGGTCGGAGGGGTCGGCGTCCTTCTGCAGCTTCTTCCAGGCGTCGGCGTCCGTGCCGGACGTACCGGCGAACGACGAGGGGTCGTACGACGGGTACGAGGCAAGCGCCAGGATCTTGCCAGTGGACGGTTCGAGGGCGACGACGGCGCCCTTGCCGTGACCCTTGAGGCCGTCGAAGGCCGCCTTCTGCGCCGCCGGGTTCAGCGTGGTGACCACGTTGCCGCCCTGCTTGGGCTTGCCCGTGAGCATGTCGAGGGTGTTGCGGAAGAAGAGCCGGTCGTCGTTGCCGGTGAGGATGCCGTCCTCGATCGACTCGAGCTGGTTGGTGCCGAAGGCCTGCGAGGCGTACCCGGTGACCGGCGCCCACATCGGGCCGTCCTTGTACGTGCGCTTGAACTTCAGGTCGTTGAGCCCGTTGCGCTTGGTGTCGGCGGATCCGGTGATCGGGCTGCCGCCGACGATGATGTCGCCGCGCGGGGTGGAGTAGCGCGCGATGGTCACGCGGCGGTTCTTGTCGTCGTTCTTGAGGCTGTCGGCCTTGACGTACTGGAGCCAGTTGTCGCGGATGAGCAGCGCGAGGACGAGAAGGCCGCAGAAGAGCGCGATCCGGCGCAGGGGCTTGTTCACGGGCGGACCACCTGGGTCATCTCGGCGTCGGGGTTCGAGGCGGGGGCGGGCGCCGGGCGGCGTGCGGTGTCGCTGATCCGGATCAGGATGCCGATCAGGGCCCAGTTGGCGATGACGGAGGAACCGCCGTACGCCAGGAACGGCATCGTCATACCGGTCAGCGGGATGAGGCCCATCACACCGCCGGCCACCACGAAGACCTGCAGCGCGAAGGCGCCGGACAGGCCGATGGCGAGCAGCTTGCCGAACGGGTCGCGGGCGGCGAGGGCGGTGCGCACGCCGCGTTCCACGATGAGGCCGTAGATCAGCAGGATCGCCATGATGCCGGCCAGGCCGAGCTCCTCGCCGAAGGTGGCGAGGATGAAGTCGGAGTTGGCGGCGAACCGGATGAGGTCCGAGTGGCCCTGGCCGAGGCCGGAGCCCAGGGTGCCGCCGGAGCCGAAGGCCCACAGCGCCTGCATGGACTGCTCGGAGTGGCCCGCCACGCCCTGCTGGCTGAGGGTGTACTCCTTCATCGGGTCGAGCCAGGCCTGGACACGCATCTTCACGTGCGGCTCGAAGCTCGCCACGCCGACGGCGCCGACGGCGGACATCAGCAGACCGAAGACGATCCAGCTGGTCCGCTCGGTGGCGACGTACAGCATGACCACGAACATGCCGAAGAACAGCAGTGACGTGCCGAGGTCGGTCTCGAAGACCAGGATGAGGATCGAGATCACCCAGACGACCAGGATCGGACCGAGGTCGCGGCCACGCGGCAGGTACAGGCCCATGAAGCGGCGGCTGGCCAGGGCCAGCGCGTCCCGCTTCACCATCAGGTAGCCGGCGAAGAAGATGGCGAGCACGATCTTGGCGAACTCACCGGGCTGGATGCTGAATCCGGCGACCGAGATCCAGATCTTGGCGCCGTAGATGTTGGCCCCGAGGCCGGGGATGAGCGGCAGCAGCAGGAGGACCAGCGCGCCCACCATGGAGATGTAGGTGTAGCGCTGCAGGACGCGGTGGTCCTTGAGGAAGATCAGCACCACGACGAGCAGCGCGATGCCCATGGCCGTGTACATCAGCTGGGTGGGCGCCTTGCCGCCCGCCTGCTTGATGTGCTGCAGCAGTTTGGACTGGTCGAGGCGCCAGATGACGACCAGGCCCAGCCCGTTCAGCAGCGTGGCCAGCGGCAGCAGCAGCGGGTCCGCGTAGGGGGCGAACTTCCGTACGGCGAGATGGGCGACGCCGGCCAGCAGGCCGAGGCCCAGACCGTAGCTCAGCAGGCCGGCCGGCACCTCGTTGTTGATGGCCAGGCCCACGTTGGCGTAGGCGAACACCGGGATGGCGACGGCGAACACCAGGAGCGCGAGCTCGGTGTTGCGTCTGCTCGGTGCGCCGATCGCGCCGATCGTGGACGTGTGGTGCGTCGACGTGTTGGTAGTACTGCTCATCGTGTGACAGGGCCTCTCACGGCTTGCCTACTGCTTACCGCACAGCGAGACGACCTTCTGCTCTTCCTCCGAGAGAGTGGGGCCGGGGCTGGGAGTGGGCGCGGTCGCGGACTTGGAAGGAGACGTGGACGGGGACGACGGGGACGACGGGGACTTCGACGTCGACGGATTCGGCGTCGGTGTCGCCTTGGACGTAAAGGAGGTGCGGGTGGTTCCCGTGGTGCCGCCGGCCTGGCCCTGGCCCGTCGTGGCGTTGTTCTGGCTCTCCGCGGTACGGCGCTCGGCCTCCTTCCGGCACGCGGAGGCCTGCACCGACAGCTCGTCGATCTTCTTCTGCGCGGAGTCGAGACCGCCCGCGGCGATGGTCGACTTGACCTGGTTCTGCTGGTACGGCGGCAGGTACTTGAGTTCGATCTCGGGGTGGTCCTTCTGCACCTTCGACAGCTTCACCCAGGCCAGGTCCTGGCTGATGCCCTGGTACAGCGCGACGTGCTCGTCGTTGGCGCCGACGTAGTACTGGGTCTGCGTCCAGCGGTAGCCGCCGTACAGGCCGCCGCCGATGACGGCGAGCGCCAGCGCGGAGTACAGGGATCTCTTCAGCCACCTGCGGCCCTTGCGCGGCTTGACGAAGTCCTCGTCGCTGTAGCCGAACCCGTCCGCCGGGACGTAGCCGGTGGTGTCGCCGGAGCCGGGCGGGCCGAACTCGCCGCCTCCGCCTCCCTGTCCCGGAACCTGGCGGCCCAGGCCGGAGGCGCGGCCGGCCGGGGTCTGCATGATGCCGTTGTCGTGCAGGTGGTGCTGGTTCTCGGCGACCGCGCCGACCACGACCGGGGTGTCCGACAGCTGCCCGGCGAGGGTGTCGCCGGTGTCCAGGTCGAGGACGTCGGCGATGATGACGGTGATGTTGTCGGGGCCGCCGCCGCGCAGCGCGAGCTGGATCAGCTCCTGCACGGTCTCCTGGGGGCCCTGGTAGCTGGCGAGGGTCTCCTCCATCGTCTGGTGGGAGACGACGCCACTGAGGCCGTCGGAGCAGATCAGGTAGCGGTCGCCGGCCCGGACCTCGCGGATGGACAGGTCGGGCTCGACGTGCTCGCCACTGCCGAGGGCGCGCATCAGGAGGGCGCGCTGCGGGTGGGTGGTGGCCTCCTCCTCGGTGATGCGGCCCTCGTCGACGAGGCGCTGCACCCAGGTGTGGTCCTGTGTGATCTGCGTCAGGACGCCGTCGCGCAGCAGATAGGCGCGCGAGTCACCGACGTGGACGAGGCCGAGCCGCTGCCCGGTCCACAGCAGGGCGGTGAGCGTGGTGCCCATGCCCTCCAGCTGGGGGTCCTCCTCGACCATCGCGCGCAGCTGGTCGTTGGCGCGCTGCACCGCCGCGCCGAGCGAGGTGAGGATGTCGGAGCCCGGGATGTCGTCGTCGAGCGCGACGATGGTGGAGATCACCTCGGAGGAGGCGACCTCGCCGGCGGCCTGGCCGCCCATGCCGTCGGCGATCGCGAGCAGGCGCGGACCGGCGTAACCGGAGTCCTCGTTGCCCTCGCGGATCATGCCTTTGTGCGATCCGGCGGCGAAGCGCAGTGACAGACTCATGCGCACCTCGCCCGTCGGCTCCGGGTACATCCGCACGGTGCCCACCCTCCGGTCGGGAGCGCGCCGCGGTCCGGGGTGCCGGCCGCCACTGCGTGCTCGCTCCGCTCGCTCATTGTCGTACTACTTCCGCAGCTCGATGACTGTCTTGCCGATGCGGATCGGCGCGCCCAGCGGAATCGGTGTGGGGGTCGTCAGCCGGGACCGGTCCAGGTACGTGCCGTTGGTGGATCCGAGGTCCTCGACGATCCACTGGCCGTCGCGGTCCGGGTAGATCCTGGCATGGCGGCTGGAGGCGTAGTCGTCGTCCAGCACGATCGTGGAGTCGTGCGCGCGGCCGAGTGTGATCGTCTGGCCCTGCAGCGCCACCGTGGTGCCGGTGAGGGTGCCCTCGGTCACCACGAGCTTCGTCGGGGCGTTGCGGCGCTGGCGGCCGCCGCTCTGCTGTCCGCGCGGCTGCGGGGGCGCGGACTGCTGGCGTGCGGGCTGCTGCGGCCGCGCGGCGTCCCGGCGGGCTGCCCGCTGGGTGACACGCGTACCGAACAGGTCGCTGCGGATGACCTGCACGGCCACGATCACGAACAGCCACAGTACGGCCAGGAAACCCAGCCGCATGACCGTGAGGGTCAGCTCTGACATTGCCCCCGCTTCACCCTTCGGCTTGCCTATAGATAACGGTGGTGCTGCCCACGACGATCCGCGAGCCGTCGCGGAGCGTAGCGCGGGTGGTGTGCTGCCCGTCCACCACGATGCCGTTGGTGGACCCGAGATCCTGGATCGTCGAGGGCGTTCCGGTCCGGATCTCACAGTGCCGGCGGGAGACGCCGGGGTCGTCGATCCGCACGTCGGCGTCGGTGCTGCGGCCCAGCACCAGCGTCGCGCGGGAGATCTGATGGCGGTTGCCGTTGATCTCGATCCAGTAGCGGGTGCGCCCGCCGCTCGACGGAGCGGCCGCGGGCCGCTGGGCGGCGGGCTGCGGGTAGCCGTAGCCGCCGGGCGGCGGCGCGGACGGCATCGGAGGGGCCCCCGAGGCCCCCGCCGCGGGCGGGTAGCCGTATCCGCCCGGGGCGCCGGGAGCGCCGGGGCCGGACCGGCCGGCCGACGGGGACGAGGGAGCCTGCTGGCTGCTGGAGGAGGCGAGCGTACGGCTGCGGACCCGGTACAGGCCGGTGTCGAGGTCGTCCGCCTTCTCCAGATGGACCTTGATCGGTCCCATGAAGGTGTAGCGCTGCTGCTTGGCGTAGTCGCGCACCATGCCGGCGAGCTCGTCGCCGAGCTGGCCGGAGTAGGGGCTCAGGCGCTCGTGGTCGGGCGCGCTGAGCTCCACGATGAAGTCGTTGGGGACGACGGTCCGGTCGCGGTTCCAGATCGTCGCGTTGTTGTCGCACTCGCGCTGCAGCGCACCCGCGATCTCCACGGGCTGGACCTCTGACTTGAAGACCTTGGCGAAGGTGCCGTTGACCAGACCTTCGAGGCGCTGCTCGAACTTCTTCAGGACTCCCATGGGGCACCTCCTCCGTCGTTGCCGTCCCTGCGGGTCTTGCCGTCGTGCTGCTGTGTGCCGTTTACGTCGTGCTGCTGTGTGCTGTTTACCTGGTACTGCTTACTGATCGTATCCACGCGCCGGTAAATCGGCTGGTTCCCCCTGTCGGCCCCGTCGACCGGTGTCGACGCCTCCTCCGGTCACCTGCGAAGGCTGCCTCCGAGGTTCCCTGCGGAGCTCCTCTTCGAACTCGTTCGGGAAGTACTCCCACGCGTACTTCTGCCCAGGATCGTAGAGGCGGCCGCAGACCAGTGTCCCGCACCTGACTGTGGAGCTCGCCCGGCTCCTGGGGAGACGGGCGGGACCGGTACGAGGTTGATACGTGAACAGGCACACGTCGAGACGTGAAGAGGCACACACGCCGATACGTGAACAGGCACACACACCGATACGGAACGAGGGCCTCCGGTGCAGGTCGCAGGGGTGGGCCGTGCCCGGCCCCGGGGAAAGGGATGTGAACCCACCCCTTCCGGCGTGCTAATGTTCTGGATGTCGGAAGGCGCCGGCCCCAAGGGGCAGGAGCCGGAGGACACACCCAATGCGCGGGTGGCGGAATAGGCAGACGCGCTGGATTCAGGTTCCAGTGCCCGCAAGGGCGTGGGGGTTCAACTCCCCCCTCGCGCACAGCGAAGAACGGGTCTCTGCAGGTGACGGAAGTCACAGCAGGGGCCCGTTTCTTGTGTTGCCCGGCGGTTGTGAGACATCGCACAACATGGTCAAGACAGACGGCAGGCCCCCGGCGCGTGAACTATCTCACGGGCGGGGCCTGTCCGCGTTGTGCCGCCCGTTCCCTGATCTTGCGGCCGCCTTGCGCGGGCCAGTTGACGACTTCCTGGCTCGCCCACTCCCGCCCCGAAGGCCGGCAGCCGCATCGGGCCCTGCCCTGGTGATGGCCGTGGTGATCCCGACAACCGGCGGAGTTGTCCACAGGGTCTGACGCGATTTCGTCTTCGGCTGTACGGTCGGCTGAAGTTGATGTTCGTACGGGTACGGGGGAGGCGGTCGCGTGACCGAGGCAGGTGCGGTCGGTGCGGAAGCGGCGGAGCCGTTGCCGGTCCAGCGGTGTGCGGCGGACGCCGGCGGCACGCGCCGACTGCCCCGGGTGCGGGGGTTCGCGCAGTGGCCCGTCGAGGGGTCGCCCAAGGAAGAGGGGAAGGCGCTGCGGCGCCGGGTGCCGCGCAGGGCGCACGCCGCCGTCGACGTGGACGCCTTCCGCCCCGACGCGGTGACGGCGGTGGAGGAGTCCAACCTCGGCCGGATACCGGAGCTCACCACGATCCGGGTGGGCCGCATGGCGGCGACGCCGTTCGCGTTCCTGCGCGGCTCGGCGGGGCTGATGGCCCACGACCTGGCCCGCACGCCCATGACCCGGATCGGCGCGCAGATATGCGGAGATGCCCATGCCGCCAACTTCGGCCTGTACGGCGACGCCCGCGGCGGTCTGGTCATCGACCTGAACGACTTCGACGAGACGGTTCACGGCCCCTGGGAGTGGGATCTCAAACGGCTCGCCACCTCACTGGTGCTGGCCGGCCGGGAGGCGGGCTGCGACGAGGACCGCTGCCGTCAGGCCGCCTACGACGCGGTGGGTGCCTACCGGCGCACCATGCGGCTGCTGGCCAGGCTTCCGGTCCTGGACGCGTGGAACGCCATCGCGGACGAGGAGCTGGTCTCCCACACCGACGCCCACGACCTGCTCGGAACGCTGGAGCGGGTCTCGGAGAAGGCACGGGCCAACACCAGCGGACGCTTCGCGGCCAAGTCGACGGAGCCGGGTGAGCACGGCGGGCGCCGCTTCGTGGACGCGCCGCCGGTGCTGCGGCGGGTGCCGGACGCCGAGGCCGCGGCGGTGGCGGCGTCGCTCGAGCACTACCTGGCCACGCTCTCCGAGGACCGTCTCCCGCTGCTCGCCCGGTACGCGGTGCACGACGTCGCCTTCCGGGTGGTCGGCACCGGCAGCGTGGGCACGCGGTCGTACGTCGTGCTGCTGCTGGACCACCGCGGCGAGCCGCTGGTCCTGCAGGTGAAGGAGGCCAGGCCCTCCGCCCTGGTGCCGCATCTGGCGACGGCCGGTTTCGAGACGCCCGAGGTGACACACGAGGGGCGGCGGGTGGTGCTCGGCCAGAAGCGCATGCAGGTGGTGAGCGACATCCTGCTGGGCTGGACGACGGTCGAGGGACGCCCCTTCCAGGTACGCCAGTTCCGCAACCGCAAGGGCAGTGTCGACCCCGCCGCACTCGCCGCCGACCAGATGGACGACTACGGCCGCATGACCGGGGCCCTCCTGGCCCGTGCCCACGCCCACAGCGCCGATCCGCGCCTCATCGCCGGATACTGCGGCAAGAACGAGGAGCTGGACGAGGCCGTCGCCGCCTTCGCGGTCACCTACGCCGACCGCACGGAGGCGGACCACGCGGACCTGCTGGCGGCGGTGCGGTCGGGGAGAGTGGCGGCGGAGATGGGGGTGTGACGGCGGGCCCCGGACACAAGCGGCACCGCAGCCGAGGCCCTCGGCGTGGTGAGGGCACCGCCCGTGTGGCCTACGCTGTCTCGCGTGACGACCCCGGAAGCTGAGAACGGTGGCGTCGCCGGCGCGGACCGGGCGACGTCCGAGGACGCTGCGGCACGGCCCGAGGAGCGCTTGGAGCGTGCCGTACGGGCCGCCGAGCAGGCGCTCATCGAGTACGAGATCGCGTTGGAGACCTTCCGTGTGGAGGTCGAGAACTTCTCCCGGCTGCACCACCAGAGGCTCGGCCCGCTCTACGCCCGGCTCGACGAGCTGGAGGCGCAGCTGGCCGAGGCCAGGGCCGCGCGCACGGGCGACCCCGAGGACCTGCGCAGGGCACAGGAGGTACGGGCCCGGCTGCAGCCGATCCCGGGCGTGGAGGAGCTGCTGCACGGCTGGATGGACGGCAGCGGACTGTTCCCGGAGGCCGCCGCGATGCTCACGGACCAGCCGGTGCGGCCCCCGCAGCGGGTGCGGCCGAGCGAGGAGGCCCGCAGGCTCTACCGCGAGCTGGCCCGCCAGGCCCATCCCGACCTGGCGCAGGAGGACGACGAGCGCACCCGGCGTGAGGAGTTCATCACGCGGGTCAACGCCGCCTACGCCCGCGGCGACGAGCAGGAACTGCGGGAACTGGCCGAGGAGTGGGCAGCGGGTCCACGGCCGAAGGAGCAGCGGCCGAGCCGCAGCGAGGAGCTCTACGCCCGCCTCGAATGGCTCGCCCGGCGCAAGGAACTGCTCACCCTCGTCGCCAAGGACCTGGAGGAGAGCGCGATCGCCTCGATGCTCCGCCTCGCTCCCGACGACCCCGACCGCCTGTTCGACGAGATCGCCGAGCAGCTGCGCAACGACGTGGCGGCCCGGGAGGCGGAACTGGCGGTGCTGCTGGGTCAGGCGTGACCCGGCCTGCCCGTGCCCACGGGTGCGGCGCCGTCTTCGGGTAGCGTCGGAGTCATGCATTTCGGAGCTGGTGTGCCCACGGTCGGGGTCACGGACCTCAAGAACGGCGACTTCCTGCTGGACGTCCGTGAGGACGACGAATGGCAGGCGGGTCATGCCGAAGGGGCGCTGCACATCCCCATCAGCGAGTTCGTGGCCCGGTACGGCGAACTGACCGAGGCCGCGCCGCAGGACGGACGGGTCCATGTCATCTGCCGCTCCGGCGGGCGGTCGGCGCAGGTCGCGATGTACCTGGTCCAGCAGGGCATCGACGCGGTGAACGTCGACGGCGGCATGCAGGTGTGGGCGGCCTCGGGCCGGCCCGTCGTGACGGACCAGGGCCGGCCCGGCCACGTCCTGTGACCTTCTGAGCAGGCCGCTTCAGGCCCGCTGCAGGTCGCTCCTGGCCGCTCAGGGCGGCCGGTCCGGCGGGCGGGACGCCCGTCAGCCCAGCGGATGCGCGGCCAGCAGGTCCCCGAGGGCCTCTTCGTGGGCCGCAGCCGGGCCGAGTGACAGTTCCAGGTGCTTGGCCCAGGCGTGGTACCGGTGCAGGGAGTAATCGGTGTCGGCGCCGAACCCCCCGTGCAGGTGCTGCGCGGTCTGCACCACCCGCCGTACCCCCTCCGAGGCCCAGATCTTGGCCACGGCCACGTCGCCGGAGGCGGGCAGTGCGCCCTGCGCGCCCTGCGTGCCCGAAGAGATGCGCCACGCGGCCTGCCAGAGCGTGGCCTCCATGGCACGCAGGTCGATATAACGGTCCGCCGTCTGTACGGCGACCGCCTGGAAGGTCGCGATCGGGAAACCGAACTGCTCCCGTTTGCCGGTGTAGTCGGCGGTCATGCGCAGCACACGTTCCCCGAGCCCCAGTGCCAGCGCGCACGTCCCGGTGGTCAGCAGCTCGCGCAGCCGTTCCCAGGCCCCGTTGGCGTCGATCATGTCCTGGTCCGGGATGCGCGCGGACTCCAGCCGCAGCTCGCCGAGCCGCTCACCGGACGTGGAGACCTGCTCGGCGAGCAGCGCGCCGTCGTGGCCGCGGGGGACCAGGGCGAGCACGCTCCGGCCGGCTCCGGTGTGTGCCGGAACGACAACGACGTCCGCGCCGTACGCCCACGGGACCGCCGTCTGCATCCCGTCGAGCACCCACTCGTCACCGTCCTGCCGTGCGGTGACGGCGAGTTCGGCGGGATCGTGGCCCGTGCTGCCGTGCGCGGCCACGGTCAGCACCGCCTCGCCCCGGCCTGCCCGGGGCAGCAGACGCGACGCCAACTCCTTGTCTCCGTGGGCCTGGACGGTCACCATGGCCGCGCTGTGTTCGAGGAGCGGCACCCGGGCCAGCACCTTCGCCGACTCGCGCAGCACCAGGCACAGTGCGATCGCGTCCAGCCCCGGCCCGCCGAACTCCTCGTCGAGCAGCAGGCTCAGCAGGTCCGCCTCCGTGAGCCGGGCCCACAGCACACGGTCGAAGTCCTCGGCCACGGCACCCGGGGTGAGCGCCGGGCTGGGCACAGCGTCCGGTGTGACCTGGGAGAACACCCCTATGGCCGCTTCGGCCGCCGCCTGCTGCTCCTCGGTGAAGGTGAAGTCCACGACCCTGTCCTCCCGGCGCCTGAGCTGACCTGACGGGGCGTCAAGATAGAACAGGTTCTAGAAGAAGGGAACGGCCCGGGGCGCACCGGCCCCGGCGGCCGTACCGGCACTGGTCCCGGCGGCCGTACCGGTTGGCGCTCTCAGCGGCCTCGCGGCCCGACCCGTCAAGCGCCCGCACCGGTACCTCGGCCACCGGTACCTCGGTCACCGATACCTCGGTCCCACCGCCTCAGCGGTCGAAGTCGAGTTCCACCGTCTCCGTCGCCGGATGCGACTGGCACGCCAGCACGTACCCCGCATCGGTCTCCTCCGGCTCCAGCGCGAAGTTGCGGTCCATGCGCACCTCGCCCGCCACCAGGAAGGCCCGGCACGTCCCGCACACGCCGCCTTTGCAGGCGTAGGGCGCGTCCGGCCGGTTGCGAAGGACCGTCTCCAGGAGTGTCTCCCCGTCCTGGACCGGCCAGGTCCCGCCGCGGCCGTCGAGCCGGACGGTCACCGTGCTGTGCGCGGGGGCGTTGGCCGTCGTGCCGGCTGCCGCACCGGCGTCCACGTGGAAGATCTCCTCGTGGATCCGGGCACGCGCCACCCCCAGTCCCCGCAGGGCCCGCTCGGCCCCCTGCACCAGCCCGAACGGCCCGCACAGGAACCACCCGGCCACCTCCGTGACCGGGAGCAGCGCCGGAAGCAGCCCCGAGAGCCGCTCCTGGTCGAGCCGCCCCGACGGCAGTCCCGCCTGCTGCTCCTCCCGGGAGAGCACCGTGACCAGCTGCAGCCGCTCGGGGTACCGGTCCTTCAGGTCGGCGACCTCTTCCAGGAACATCGTCGAGGCGGTCGTCCGGTCGCTGCGTATCAGGCAGAAGCGGGCCTCGGGCTCGCGTGCCAGCAGGGTGGCGGCGATGGACAACACCGGCGTGATGCCGCTGCCGCCGACCACAGCCGCGTACAGACCGGCTGCGGGCTGGAGCGTGAAGCGGCCCGCCGGGGTCATCACCTCCAGCTCGTCGCCGACGTTGATCTCCTTCAGCGCGTACGCGGAGAAGGCGCCGCCCTCCACCAGCCGCACCCCGACCCGCAGCGTCCGCGGTCCGTCGCCGTCGGGCTCCGGAGCCGGGGAACAGATCGAGTACGTCCGCCGGATCTCCGCGCCGTCGACCACGCGCCGCAGTGCGAGGTGCTGACCCGGCGCGTGCCGGTACTCCTCGCGCAGCTCGGGCGACACCGCGAACGTGAGGGCCACGGAGTCGTCGGTGAGCCGGTCGACCGCGGTCACCGGCAGCGGGTGGAAGCGGGCCATCACACCTCCTTGAAGTGGTCGAACGGTTCCCGGCAGGCCAGACAGCGGCGCAGTGCCTTGCAGGCGGTGGAGGAGAACCGGCTGAGCAGTTCGGTGTCGGCCGATCCGCAGTGCGGGCAGTGGACGGGGACCGGCGCGTGCGTGCGCGTCGGGCCGAGTTCCAGCGGGACCGGCCCTGAGGCTGCGCCGCTGCGCGGGGGCGCTATGCCGAACTCCCGCAGCTTGCGCCGCCCTTCGGCCGTGATGTCGTCCGTCGACCAGGCCGGGGCGAGCACCGTGCGGACGGTGACGTCCCGCAGACCGTGTTCGCGCAGCACCCGCTCTATGTCCAGCGACATCGCCTCGATCGCCGGACAGCCGGTGTACGTCGGGGTCAGCTCGACCTCCACCGCGTCCGCGCCGCGCAGATGCACCGCGCGGACCACGCCCAGCTCCTCCAGGGTGAGCACGGGCAGCTCGGGGTCGGGCACCGAGCCCGCGAGCCGCAGCAGCTCGGCCTCCACCGTGGTCGTGGTGGTCACCATGACGCCCCCGGGTGGCTGCGGTGCAGATGCTGCATCTCGGCGAGCATCCGCCCGAACGGTTCGGTGTGCAGGCCCTGCCGGCCCGCGCCCGCCGACCACGCCCCGGACCGGGGGCCCTCGGGCAGCGTCAGCGTGGCCCGGCGCAGGACGTCCTCGACCGACTCCTGCCAGGCCGCCCCGATCCCCGCCCAGTCGACGTCCAGACCCTCCACCGGCTGGAACATCTCACCGGTGAACCGCCACAGGGCCTGGCAGGCCCGCTGCATCCGCTCGTGGCTGACGTCGGTGCCGTCGCCGAGCCGCAGCGTCCACTGCTCGGCGTGGTCGTGGTGGTAGGCGACCTCCTTGACGGCCTTCCCGGCGAGCGGGGCGAAGTCGCCCGCGCCGGCGGCCAGTTCCGCGTACAGAAGGTGCTGGTAGGTGGAGAAGTACAGCTGACGGGCGATCGTGTGGGCGAAGTCGGCGTTCGGTTGCTCCACCAGCTGGAGATTGGTGAAGGCGCGTTCCTCGCGCAGATACGCCAGTTCGTCCTCGTTCCCGGCCATCGACAGCAGTACCCGGGCCTGGCCCAGCAGGTCCAGGGCGATGTTGGCGAGGGCGACCTCCTCTTCCAGGACGGGCGCGTGACCGGCCCACTCTCCCAGGCGGTGGGAGAGCACGAGGGCGTCGTCGCCCAGGGCGAGGGCGGCGGTTGTGGCGACGGTGGTCGTCACAGGTGCTTCACCCCCTCCGGGATCTCGTAGAAGGTCGGGTGCCGGTAGGGCTTGTCGGCCGCGGGTTCGAAGAACGGGTCCTTCTCGTCGGGCGAGGAGGCCGTGATCGACGAGGACGGCACGACCCAGATCGACACTCCCTCCCCGCGCCGCGTGTACAGGTCGCGGGCGTTGCGCAGGGCGAGCTCCGCGTCGGGGGCGTGCAGGCTGCCGGCGTGGGTGTGGGACAGGCCGCGCCGGGAGCGCACGAAGACCTCCCACAGTGGCCAGTCGGTGTTCGTCATGCTCGCCTCGCTCCTGTCTCACCGGTGTGCTTGACCGCGTAGGCCGCGGCCGCCTCGCGTACCCACGCGCCCTCGTCGTGCGCCCGCCGGCGCTGGGTGATCCGCTGCTCGTTGCACGGACCGTTGCCCTTGAGGACCTCCCAGAACTCCGTCCAGTCGATGACGCCGAAGTCGTGGTGACCCCGCTCCTCGTTCCACTTGAGGTCCGGGTCGGGCAGGGTCAGGCCGAGTGACTCGGCCTGGGGGACGCATATGTCGACGAAGCGCTGACGCAGATCGTCGTTGGAGTGACGCTTGATCTTCCAGGCCATCGACTGGGCCGAGTGCTGCGACTCGTCGTCGGGCGGGCCGAACATCATCAGGGACGGCCACCACCAGCGGTTCACCGCGTCCTGCGCCATCGCGTGCTGCTCGGGGGTGCCGCGGCTGAGGGCCAGCAGCAGCTCGTACCCCTGGCGCTGGTGGAAGGACTCCTCCTTGCAGATACGGACCATCGCGCGCGCGTAAGGACCGTAGGAGCAGCGGCACAGCGGGACCTGGTTGGTGATCGCGGCGCCGTCCACCAGCCAGCCGATGGCGCCGACGTCCGCCCAGGTCAGCGTCGGGTAGTTGAAGATCGAGGAATACTTCTGGCGGCCGCTGTGCAGCTTGTCGAGCAGCTCGTCCCGGCCGGTGCCGAGGGTCTCGGCCGCGCTGTACAGGTACAGGCCGTGGCCGGCCTCGTCCTGGACCTTCGCCATGAGGATGGCCTTGCGGCGCAGGGAGGGTGCGCGCGTGATCCAGTTGGCCTCCGGCTGCATGCCGATGATCTCGGAGTGGGCGTGCTGGGCGATCTGCCGGACGAGCGTCGCGCGGTAGGCGTCGGGCATCCAGTCCCGCGGCTCGATGCGCTCGTCGGCGGCCACCGCGGCGTCGAAGGCACGCTGCTGGGCGTCGTCGGTGTCCACGGCCGCGTCCGAGGCGTCGTACGCCTGGGTGCGGGCCGTGCGGTCGGCGGCTGCTGTCGCCATGCGGTCCCCCTCGACCTCGGCTTCTTTCCCATCTCCCGACCGATCGTTCGGTCCGGCGATTCCATGGTGGCCGCGGCGCCGTAAGGTGTCAACCGTTGTGGACAACCGGCGGAGCCACCTGTGGACAAACCGCCGTGCGCCCGCTCAGGCCGGTTCCCGCCGCATCCGCGGGGCTGACCTGCGGCGCCTCCGGGTCCCCCACGCCGTGGCCCGGGCGGTACGGCGCCGGGGGGCCGCGAGGAGCGCCGTCCGGGGGAGGACCGGCCGGGTGGTACGACGGACGGCCCCCGCTCGGGAAGCGACCGGGCTGCCAGGGGTGTGCCCGGCGGGCGGGCCTGAGTACCGTTCCGATGCGGCGCCGGGACACCGGTGGCCGTGGCGTGCGGCGCCCTGCGGCCGGGCGGCAGGAAGAGACGGGATCGGGAAACGGGGCGGAATGGACGCGTACGACGAGGACCCGAACGCCCCCGACGGGCGGCAGGCCCCCGACGGGCAGCACGCCCCCGACGGCACCGACGAGCCGGACGGGCCGGCCGCCGCCGAGAGCTCCGCGCAGCCCGAGAGCGGACCGGCGTCCGCCGGTCGGCCCGCATCGCGACGATCGCAACAGACGTCCACCGGGCAGCCGAGCAGCGGCCGGGCGGCAGACGCACACCCCGAGAGCGGACCGGCCTTTGCCGGTCAGCCCGGCACTGGCCCCGCACCTGCCGGACCGAGTGCCGGGCCCCCTGGGCCTGCGGGACCGAGTGGTGGGCCTGCCGCGTCTGCGGGACCGAGTGGTGGGCCTGCCGCGTCTGCGGGACCGAGTGGTGGGCCTGCCGCGTCTGCGGGACCGAGTGGTGGGCCTGCCGCGTCCGCGAGGCCGAGTGGTGGGCCTGCCACGCCTGTCGTGCCTTCGTTCGTGCCCGCGTTCGGCGCCGACGGCTCGCGGGCCGGGAGCCGGACCGGTGTCGCCGCGCTCTCCCCGCGCTACCAGGTCGGCGCGGCGCTGGCGCTGGCGGTGGTCGCGGTGACCGCCTGTGTCCACCTCGGCATGGTCTTCCTCCACGTCGCGCCGTCGAACACGGTGACCAAGCAGCACGGCAAGGCCATCGACGACTGGGTCTATCCGGAGTTCGAGCAGAACTGGAAGCTCTTCGCGCCGAACCCGCTGCAGCAGAACATCTCGGTGCAGGCGCGAGCGGAGGTCAGCGGGACGGACGGCAGCACCCGCACCACCGGCTGGTACGACCTGTCCGCCGAGGACGGCCGGGCCATCGACGGCAATCTCCTGCCGAGCCACACCCAGCAGAACGAGGTGCGCCGGGCCTGGGACTTCTTCACCGCCACCCACGACGGCGACAACCGCCCGGCGGGCCTGCGCGGCGCACTGGCGGAGCAGTATCTGCGCCGCATCGTCGTGCTGCGGCTGGACCGCGACCACGCGGCCGCCCCCGGCGGTGTCCTCGAACGTGTCCAGCTCCGCAGCCGCATCACGAACGTTCCCCCGCCCAGGTGGAGCGAGGAGAAGGTGCCGGACACGCCCGTGTACCGCGAGCTGCCGTGGTGGACGGTTCCGACCGACGAGGCCGAGGGGGGAGTGCGGTGAACCGCCTTGCGCTCCTTGTCTCCCGCGGGATCGCCCGGGTCACCGAAGCGGCCCTCGGCCCCTACCAGACGGCCGTGATACGCATCGGCCTCTCGGCGACCTGGCTGCTGTTCCTGCTGCGCGAGTTCCCCCACCGCCAGGAGCTGTACGGGCCCGACGGGCCGTGGAGCTGGGACCTCGCCCAGCAGCTGACCGCCGACAACGGCGCCTTCACGGTCCTGATGTGGTTCAGGAGCCAGGCCTGGTTCGGGACCGTCTACGCGCTGGCCGTCCTGTCGAGCCTGCTGCTGATGCTGGGCTGGCGCACCCGCACCATGTCGGTGCTGTTCATGGTGGGCGTCCTCTCGCTGCAGAACCGCAGCGTCCTCGTGGGGGACGGCGGTGACAACGTCCTGCACCTGATGTCTCTCTACCTGGTCTTCACGCGCTGCGGCCAGGTGTGGTCACTGGACGCGCGGCGCTCCGCGCGCGCGGAGGCGGCACGCGCGCGTGGGGAGTGGGTGCGCGACCGGACGGGGCCCGTGCTGTGGTGCGTGCTCGGCCTGGTCCTGGCGGGCGTGACCGCGGCGGGCCGGATGCAGGGCGAGTGGTTCGTCCCGGCACTCCTGTGGGGCATGTGGCTGGCGCCGGCCCTGTGGTGGCTGGTCGGGCGGCGCGCCAGATCCGCGCAGCCGCGCATCCTGCTCGACGTGGTCGCCAACATCGCGCACAACGGCGCACTGTTCGTGATCATGGCCGAGGCGTGCCTCATCTACGCGACGGCCGGCTGGTACAAGATCCAGGGCTCCCGCTGGCAGGACGGTACCGCGGTCTACTACCCCCTCCACCTGGCCTCTTTCTCACCCTGGCCGGCGCTCGCCGGCCTGCTGTCCGCCAGTGGCACGCTCGTCACGCTGGTGACGTACGGGACGGTGATCGTGCAGGTGGCCTTCCCGTTCACGCTCTTCAACCGGCGCGTCAAGAACGTCCTGCTGGCGGCGATGATGACCGAGCACGCCGTGATCGCCGTGGTTCTGGGACTGCCGTTCTTCTCCCTGGCGATGATCGCGGCGGACGCGGTGTTCCTGCCGACGTCGTTCCTGCGCCGTGCCGGCTCCTGGGTGGCACGCACGCGTGACCGGTTGCCTCCGCGCGCTCAGAGGGCCCGGGTGGGGCGCCCACGCTCTCCCGAGGACAGCGAGCCCGCCCACGTAGGCTTCACGGCATGACCGATCCCGTATCCACCTGGCGCCGGTGCGCGGACGGCTCCGTGCTGCTCGACGGCTTTCACGCCCTCAAGCACGCCGTGCGTTTCGGTGCCGAGGTGGTGGTGGCGGTCACCGCCGACCGCGGGGCGACGCTCGCCCTCGCCGACGAGCTGGCTCCCGACGTACGGGACACGCTGGACGCGCTGCTGACCGAGGTGTCGCAGGAGACGTACGCGTCCCTGGTTGCGCGGCCCCATCCCACCGCGGTGGCCGCCCTCGCCGTACGGCCCTCCCGGGACGCGAACCTGCGGGTTCTGGCGCGCAGGCCGCGTACGGCGCCCGTGGTGCTCCTGGACCAGCCGCGCAACCTGGGCAACGCCGGGGCGGTGATCCGGCTGGCCGCCGGGTTCGGGGCGACCGGGGTCGTCACCACCGGCACCCTCGACCCCTGGCATCCGACGGTGGTGCGTGGTGGGGCGGGACTGCACTTCGCCACCGCGGTGGAGCGGCTGGACCTCGACGAGCTGCCGTTCGGCCCGCTGTTCGCCCTCGACCCGGAGGGCGAGGACATCCGCGGGCTGAAGCTGCCGGACGACGCCGTGCTCGCCTTCGGTTCCGAACGCAGCGGTCTGTCCGCCGGACTGCGCGCCCGCACCGACCACTTGGTGGCCCTGCCGATGCGCCCCCAGGTCTCCAGCTACAACCTCGCCACCAGTGTGGCGATGACGCTGTACCACTGGAGTGCGACCGAGGGGGCGCATCGCGCGCCCTGAGGAGGCGCTACGCCTCCCGGCGCACCTCGACCACCCGGAAGCGGTTGGCGACGAACGCGCCGTCGCACAGGGCCGCGTTGGCCGCCGGGTTGCCACCCGAGCCGTGGAAGTCTGAGAAGGCGGCCGTCTGGTTGACGTACACCCCGCCGGTGAGGTTGAGCGACAGCTGGGCGGCCTCCTCCAGGCACGCCTCCCGCACCGCCTGCTCGACCTCGTCGTCGGTGGTGTGGGCGCCCACCGTCATCGCGCCCTTCTCGCGGATGGTGCGGCGCAGCAGGTCCACCGCGTCGGCCGCCGAGTCGACGGCGACGGCGAAGGACACCGGGCCGAAGCACTCGTTCATGTAGGCGGCCTCGGCGTCCGGCTTGGCGCCGTCCAGCTTCACGATCACCGGGGTGCGCACGACCGCGCCCGGGAAGTCCGGGTTGGTGATCTCGCGGGAGGCGAGCGCGACTTCACCGAGACCGGCCGCGGCCTCCAGGCGGGCCTTCACGTCCGGGTTGACGATCGCGCCGAGCAGCGCGTTCGCCCGGGCGTCGTCGCCGAGGAGACCGGCGACCGACTTGGCGAGGTCGGCGACCACCTCGTCGAAGGACTTGGCGCCCTCGTCGGTGCGGATGCCGTCGCGCGGGATCAGCAGGTTCTGCGGGGTGGTGCACATCTGGCCGCTGTACAGGGACAGCGAGAAGGCCAGGTTGGACAGCATTCCCTTGTAGTCGTCCGTCGACTCGACGATCACCGTGTTGACGCCGGCCTTCTCCGTGTAGACCTGCGCCTGGCGGGCGTTGGCCTCCAGCCAGTCGCCGAACGCGGTCGAGC
Source organism: Streptomyces sp. NPDC046197 (assembly GCF_040646295.1). Taxonomy (NCBI): domain Bacteria; kingdom Bacillati; phylum Actinomycetota; class Actinomycetes; order Kitasatosporales; family Streptomycetaceae; genus Streptomyces; species Streptomyces sp. NPDC046197. The sequence goes on from NZ_JBEYZY010000001.1 coordinate 196,411, forward strand.
CCGTGTAGTCGATGATCTTGATCTCGGGCCGGGTGGCCAGGGTCTTGGCGATGCCCTCGCCGGGGCGTTCGGCGGCCAGGGCCACCAGGTTCGGGTCGAAGCCCGCCTCGGCGAGCACCTCGCGCGCGACCTGCACGGTGAGCGCCAGCGGCAGTACCGCGCGCGGGTGGGGCTTCACCAGGACCGCGTTGCCCGTGGCCAGGGACGCGAACAGGCCCGGATAGCCGTTCCACGTCGGGAAGGTGTTGCAGCCGATGACCAGCGCGATCCCGCGCGGGACCGGCGTGAAGTGCTTGGTGAGCGCCAGCGGGTCGCGCTTGCCCTGGGGCTTGGTCCACTCCGCCGTGTCCGGGGTGCGCACCTGCTCCATGTACGCGTACGCCACCGCCTCCAGGCCGCGGTCCTGGGCGTGCGGACCGCCCGCCTGGAAGGCCATCATGAACGCCTGGCCGGAGGTGTGCATGACCGCGTGGGCGAACTCGTGGGTCCGGTCGCTGATCCGCTTGAGGATCTCCAGACACACGACGGCGCGGGCCTCGGCGCCCGCGTCCCGCCATGCACGCTGACCGGCCTTCATGGCGGGCAGCAGCACGTCGAGGTCCGCGTGCGGGTAGGTCACACCGAGCTCGACGCCGTACGGCGAGACCTCGCCGCCCACCCAGTCGTCCGTGCCGGGCTGGCCGAGGTCGAGGCGGGTGCCCCGGAGGGCGTCGAAGGCGGCCTTGCCCGCGGTCGCGTCCAGGCTGCCGTTCTCCCCATAGGCCTTCGGGTGCTCGGGGTGCGGGGACCAGTACGCGCGTGTGCGGATTGCCTCGAGCGCCTGGTCCAGGCTGGGCCGATGCCTGGCGATCAGCTCGTGCGCGGTCAGTTCGGCGGCCATGCGGGACCAACTCCTCGTCTTGAGAACTCTTCTTCGAGTTCTTGACCTGGCAGAACCATGGGCAGGAACAGGCGGACAGAGTTAGAGTAACCGAACGATCGGTCGGGACAAGGGGGTCCGCCGCATCTGTGGAAGACCCGTGCGGGAGGATCGCGCTCATGACAGCACTCGACCTCAGCAGCCCCGTGGCCGTCGTCGGCACCGGCACCATGGGCCAGGGCATCGCCCAGGTCGCGCTGGTCGCGGGCCACCCCGTACGGCTGTACGACGCCCAGCCCGGGCGCGCCCAGGAGGCGGCCGCCGCGATCGGTGCCCGACTGGACCGGCTCGTCGAGAAGGACCGGCTCGGCGGCGCCGACCGGGACGCGGCCCGCGCCCGCCTGCTGCCCGCCGCAAGCCTCGCCGAGCTCGCGGACTGCACGCTGGTCGTCGAGGCGATCCTGGAGCGTCTGGACGCCAAGCAGGAGCTGTTCCGGGACCTGGAGTCCGTCGTCGGCGACGACTGCCTGCTCGCGACCAACACCTCGTCGCTGTCGGTGACCGCCGTCGGAGGCGGGCTGCGCAACGCCGGCCGACTGGTCGGCCTGCACTTCTTCAACCCGGCTCCGCTCATGCCGCTGGTGGAGGTCGTCTCCGGGTTCGCCACCGACGTCACGTCGGCCACGCGCGCGTACGAGACGGCCCGTGCCTGGGGCAAGACACCGGTCGCCTGCGCGGACACCCCCGGCTTCATCGTCAACCGCATCGCCCGCCCTTTCTACGCCGAGGCCTTCGCCGTCTACGAGGCCCAGGCCGCCGACCCGGCCACCATCGACGCGGTGCTGCGCGAGTCCGGCGGCTTCCGCATGGGCGCCTTCGAGCTGACCGACCTCATCGGGCAGGACGTCAACGAGTCCGTCACCCACTCCGTGTGGCAGTCGTTCTTCCAGGACGTCCGCTTCACTCCCTCGCTCGCCCAGCGCCGGCTGGTGGAGTCCGGCCGCCTGGGACGCAAGAGCGGACACGGCTGGTACGACTACGCCGACGACGCCGAACGCTCCGAGCCGCACACCGCCGAACGCGCCCAGGCGCCCGCGTACGTGGTCGCCGAGGGCGATCTCGGCCCGGCGTCCGAGGTGCTCGGCCTGATCCGCGAGGCGGGCATCCCCGTCCGCGAGGAGGACGAGGACCACGGCACCCGGCTGGTGCTGCCCAGCGGCGGCCAGCTGGTGCTCGCGGACGGCCAGACCTCCGTCGAGTTCCGGGACGTCGTGTACTTCGACCTCGCCCTCGACTACCGGCGGGCCACCCGCATCGCCCTGTCCGCCTCCCAGGACACCGCCCCGCAGACCCTGGCGGAGGCCACCGGCCTGTTCCAGGCGCTCGGCAAGGACGTCAGCGTCATCGGCGACGCCCCCGGCATGATCGTCGCCCGCACGGTCGCCCGGATCGTCGACCTGGCGCACGACGCCGTGGCCAAGGGCGTGGCGACCGAGGAGGACATCGACACCGCGATGCGCCTGGGTGTCAACTACCCCCTCGGCCCCTTCGAGTGGAGTCGCAGGCTGGGCCGGACCTGGGCCTACGACCTCCTGGACGACCTGCACCTGCGCGATCCGTCCGGGCGCTACTCGCCGTCGCTGGCGCTCTACCGCCACGCGTACGCCACCGAGAAGCGGGAGGGCACCTCATGACCACCGCCAGACGGGACACGTACACCCCCGAGACACTGCTCTCGGTCGCCGTGCAGGTCTTCAACGAGCGCGGTTACGACGGCACCTCCATGGAGCACCTGTCCAGGGCGGCCGGCATCTCCAAGTCGTCGATCTACCACCATGTCGCCGGCAAGGAGGAACTGCTGCGCCGCGCGGTCAGCCGGGCGCTGGACGGGCTCTTCGGGATCCTCGACGAGGAGCACGCGCGCGTGGGGTGTGCCGCCGAGCGCCTGGAGTACGTCGTGCGGCGCATGGTCGAGGTGCTCATCACCGAACTGCCGTACGTGACGCTGCTGCTGCGCGTGCGCGGCAACACGGACACCGAGCGCTGGGCGCTGGAACGGCGCCGGCACTTCGACCACCGGGTTGCCGAGCTGCTCAAGGCGGCGGCGGCCGACGGTGACGTGCGCGGTGACGTGGAGGTGCGGCTGGCGACCCGGCTCGTCTTCGGAATGATCAACTCCATCGCGGAGTGGTACCGGCCCGACGGGCGCGGGACGGGCGAGCGCGAGGTGGCCGACGCGGTGGTGCAGGTGGTCTTCGGGGGCTTGCGCAAGCAGGCGTGAGCCCCCCCCGCAGGGGTCACGCCTGCGGAGTCATCCCTGCGGCTCCAGGTCCTCCTCCTCGAACACCAGCAGCGTGCGGGTGCTGAGCACCTCGGGAATCGCCTGCAGCCGGGTGAGCACCAGCTCGCGCAGCGCCCGGTTGTCGGGGGTGTGCACCAGCAGCAGCACATCGAAATCTCCGCCCACCAGCGCGATGTGGGAGGCGCCGGGCAGTTGTCTGAGCTGCTCGCGCACCGTGCGCCAGGAGTTCTGCACGATTTTCAGCGTGACGTACGCGGACGTGCCCTGGCCCGCGCGTTCGTGGTCGACGCGGGCTCCGAAGCCGCGGATGACGCCGTCATCGAGGAGGCGGTTGATCCGGGCGTAGGCGTTGGCCCGTGAGACGTGGACCCGTTCGGCGACCGACCGTATCGAGGCGCGGCCGTCCGTCTGGAGCATCTGCAGGATGTCCTGATCGATGGCGTCGAGCGGGCGGGGCGGCGGGGCGGCGCCGTCCGGGCTCTCGGCCATTTGTTCAGCTGCCATGTCCCCCCGCCTCTCCCTCGTGGACGTAGTGCGTCCATCTCAGGTTGTGGAGAACCGTTTGTCCACAGCCTGGGGCCGCCTGTAGCCAAAATGTGTCGACGACCGAACAATCGGTAGGTGAGGCGAGTCACAGGCGACGCGCCTCCCGTAGCCGCTCCCACGAGGAGGTGCCGTCATGACGGTCATGGAGCAGCGGGGCGCGTACCGGCCATCGCCGCCGCCCGCCTGGCAGCCCCGTACCGACCCCGCGCCGCTGCTGCCCGACCCGGAGCCGTACCGGGTCCTCGGCACGGAGGCGGCCGCGAAGGCCGACCCGGAGCTGCTGCGCCGGCTGTACGCGCAGCTGGTGCTCGGCCGCCGGTACAACACGCAGGCCACCGCCCTGACCAAGCAGGGCCGCCTCGCCGTCTATCCCTCAAGCACCGGCCAGGAGGCCTGCGAGGTCGCCGCCGCGCTCGCCCTTGAGGAGCGCGACTGGCTCTTCCCCAGCTACCGCGACACGCTCGCCGCCGTGGCCCGCGGCGTGGACCCCGTCGAGGCCCTGACGCTGCTGCGCGGCGACTGGCACACCGGCTACGACCCCTACGAGCACCGTGTCGCCCCCCTGAGCACCCCGCTCGCCACCCAGCTCCCGCACGCCGTCGGTCTGGCCCACGCGGCCCGCCTCAAGGGCGACGACGTGGTTGCGCTGGCCATGGTCGGCGACGGCGGCACCAGCGAGGGCGACTTCCACGAGGCGCTGAACTTCGCCGCCGTCTGGCAGGCCCCGGTCGTCTTCCTGGTCCAGAACAACGGCTTCGCCATCTCCGTCCCGCTCGACAAGCAGACCGCGGCACCCTCCCTGGCCCACAAGGCCGTCGGGTACGGCATGCCGGGCCGCCTGGTCGACGGCAACGACGCGGCGGCCGTACACGAGGTGCTCGCCGACGCCGTACGGCACGCGCGCGCGGGAGGCGGCCCGACGCTGATCGAGGCGGTGACCTACCGCATCGACGCCCACACCAACGCCGACGACGCCACCCGCTACCGCGGCGACGCCGAGGTCGAGGCCTGGCGTGAGCACGATCCGATCGGGCTGCTGGAGCGGGAGCTGACCGAACGCGGGCTGATCGACGAGGACGGCATCTCCGCCGCCCGCGAGGACGCCGAGACCATGGCCGCCGGGCTGCGCGCACGCATGAACCAGGACCCGGTACTGGACCCCATGGATCTGTTCGCCCACGTCTACGCCGAGCCCACCGTGCAGCTGCGCGAACAGCAGGCCCAGTTGCGGGCCGAGCTGGCGGCCGAGGCCGAGTCGCAGGAAGGCACGGTCCGATGACCACCGTCGCGCTCAAGCCGGCCACCATGGCCCAGGCCCTCACGCGCGCGCTGCGCGACGCCATGGCCGCCGACCCCTCCGTGCACGTCATGGGCGAGGACGTCGGCACCCTCGGCGGCGTCTTCCGCGTCACCGACGGGCTCGCCAAGGAGTTCGGCGAGGACCGCTGCACCGACACGCCGCTGGCCGAGGCCGGCATCCTCGGCACCGCCGTCGGCATGGCGATGTACGGCCTCAGGCCGGTCGTCGAGATGCAGTTCGACGCCTTCGCCTACCCGGCGTTCGAACAGCTCGTCAGCCACGTCGCACGCATGCGCAACCGCACGCGCGGCAGGATGCCCCTGCCCATCACCATCCGGGTCCCCTACGGCGGCGGCATCGGCGGCGTCGAGCACCACAGCGACTCCTCCGAGGCGTACTACATGGCGACCCCCGGGCTGCACGTCGTCATGCCCGCGACCGTCGCCGACGCCTACGGGCTGCTGCGCGCCGCCATCGCCTCCGACGACCCGGTCGTCTTCCTGGAACCCAAGCGCCTGTACTGGTCGAAGGACTCGTGGAACCCGGAGGACCCGCAGACCGTTGAACCCATAGGCCGCGCCGTGGTGCGGCGCCCGGGCCGCAGCGCCACGCTCATCACCTACGGCCCGTCCGTACCCGTCTGCATGGAGGCCGCCGAGGCCGCGCGGGCCGAGGGCTGGGACCTCGAAGTCGTCGACCTGCGCTCCCTGGTGCCGTTCGACGACGAGACGGTCTGCGCGTCGGTGCGGCGCACCGGGCGCGCGGTCGTCGTGCACGAGTCGGGCGCCTTCGGCGGCCCGGGCGGGGAGATCGCCGCCCGCGTCACGGAGCGCTGCTTCCACCACCTGGAAGCTCCGGTGCTGCGCGTGGCCGGGTTCGACATCCCCTACCCGCCGCCGATGCTGGAGCGCCACCACCTGCCCGGCGTCGACCGGATCCTGGACGCCGTGGCGCGTCTGCAGTGGGAGGCCGAGAGCTGATGGCACAGGTGCTGGAGTTCAAGCTCCCCGACCTCGGGGAGGGGCTCACCGAGGCGGAGATCGTCCGCTGGCTGGTCGAGGTCGGAGACGTCGTGACCGTCGACCAGCCGGTCGTCGAGGTCGAGACGGCCAAGGCGATGGTCGAGGTGCCGTGTCCCTACGGCGGGGTGGTCACGGCCCGCTTCGGCGAGGAGGGCACGGAACTTCCCGTGGGCGCGCCCCTGCTGACGGTCGCGGTGGGCGAACCGGCCGCCGCCGACGAGACAGAGGGCTCCGGCAACGTACTGGTCGGGTACGGCACGGGGGCACCTCCGGCGCGACGCCGACGGGTACGTCCCGCGCCGATGGGGCCGGGCCCGCGGGACGCGGCGCCGACCGCGAACGGCAGTTCCGTGCCGACCGCCGCGGGCACACCCACGGTCGACGTGGCTTCGGGCGGGTCAGCCCCCCGAGCCATGTCCACCGGTGTCGGCCCGGGTGCCGCGGGAAATGCCCCGGGACGCGGAGCGCACGACGGCGGCCATGTACGGGCCGCTCGCGGCGCACGCCACGCGCAGGGGGCGGCGGGCGGACCGAGCGCGGCCGGGCACGCCCGGGCCGAGCGCTCCGCCGACGGCCCCGTCCCGGTCATCTCACCGCTCGTACGCCGGCTCGCCCGGGAGCACGGCGTCGACCTGCGGCAGCTGGCGGGCTCCGGGCCCGACGGACTGATCCTGCGGGCGGACGTCGAGGACATGCTCCGGTTCGAGCCCGCCGCGGCGGCCGCGTCCACCGATGCGGTCACCCCCCTGTCCGGCGCGCTCTCGCAGACCGCCACCGGTCTGCCACAGGCATCCGGCCGGGCCGCCGGCGGCCCGCGCACTCCCGGGCGCGCAGCCTCTGGCACCCGCATCCCCCTCAAGGGTGTGCGCGGTGCGGTCGCCGACAAGCTCTCCCGCAGCCGGCGCGAGATACCGGACGCCACGTGCTGGGTGGACGCCGACGCCACGGAGCTGATGCGCGCCCGGGCGGCCATGAACGCGGCCGGGGGACCGAAGATCTCCCTGCTCGCCCTCCTGGCCCGGATCTGCACGGCCGCCCTGGCCCGCTACCCGGAGCTGAACTCGACGGTCGACATGGAGGCCAGGGAGGTCGTCCGGCTCGACGAGGTGCACCTCGGCTTCGCCGCCCAGACCGAGCGCGGGCTCGTCGTCCCGGTCGTACGGGACGCGCACGCGCGGGACGCCGAGTCGCTGACCGCAGAGTTCGCCCGGCTGACCGAGGCGGCCCGCACGGGCGCGCTCACCCCGGCGGAACTCACCGGCGGCACCTTCACGTTGAACAACTACGGAGTGTTCGGCGTCGACGGCTCCACGCCGATCATCAACCACCCCGAGGCGGCCATGCTCGGCGTCGGCCGCATCGTCCCCAAGCCCTGGGTGCACGAGGGCGAACTGGCGGTGCGGCAGGTCGTCCAGCTCTCGCTCACCTTCGACCACCGGGTGTGCGACGGCGGCACGGCGGGCGGCTTCCTGCGGTACGTGGCCGACTGCGTGGAGCAGCCGGCGGTGCTGCTGCGAACGGTGTGACGGCCGCGGGCACGGTGTGAGGTTCCGGGTCCATGCGACCACGGGGCCGAGCCCATACTCGGAGGGTGACCGCCACCGAGCCCCCCGACGCTGCCCGCACACACCTCGCCCACGACGCCGTCGTGCTCGCCGGCGGCGCTGCCCGACGGCTCGGCGGCGCCGACAAGCCCGGCCTGCGGGTGGGCGGCCGCGCACTGCTCGACCGGGTGCTCGCAGCCTGCGCGGACGCCCGCACGACCGTGGTCGTGGCCGATCCCAGACCCACCGCGCGGCCCGTGCGGTGGGCACGCGAGGAGCCCCCCGGCGCGGGCCCGCTCGCCGCGCTCGACGCCGGGCTGCGCGGCACCACGCAGGAGTACGTCGTGGTGCTCTCCGCCGACCTGCCGTTCCTGGAAGAAGCCACGGTCCGGCAGCTGTTGAGCGCCCTGCGCGAGGGCCGCGCCGAGGGTGCGCTGGTCATCGACGCCGACGGACGCGACCAGCCGCTGGTGGCCGCCTACCGTACGCAGGCGCTGCGCCGTGAACTGGCGGTTCTGGCCGACGAGCACGGCACCCTCACCGGGCTGCCGCTGCGCCGGCTGACCGCCGCCCTGGAGCTCACCCGCGTCCCGGACCCGGTCGCGTCGTTCGACTGCGACACCTGGGACGACATCGCCGCCGCCCGGGCGCGTATCAGGGAGCATGGGCATGTGTTGGATGAATGGATTTCCGCAGTCAAGGACGAACTGGGCATCGACCTGGACGTCGACACCGGCGTTCTGCTCGACCTCGCACGTGACGCCGCCCACGGCGTGGCCCGGCCCGCGGCGCCCCTGACCACCTTCCTCGTCGGCTACGCGGCCGCACAGGGCAAGGGCGGCCCCGAAGCGGTCGCCGAGGCCGCCCGCAAGGCCGCCGCCCTCGCCCTGCGGTGGGCCGACGAGGACACCGCCCGCGGCAACGGCGACGTCGCCCCCGACGCCACGCCCGACACCCGCCCGGACGCCGGATGACCGCCCGCGGCGTCCGGACCGGCGAGGACGCCGAGGACCTCGACGTCGAGGAGGTACTCGCCCTCGTGAAGGAAGGCAACGGCCACACACCGGGCAGCGACCACGGCGGCGGCAGCGGCAGCCGGGACGGAGGCGGCCCGCCCGGCGGTCGCGTTCCGCCCCCGGGCCACGGCGGACCCGCGCACGACGGCGCCCGCACCCCCGGACCGGCCTCTCCCGGGGGAGAACACGCCGGACACGCAGCCGGGACGGCCGGTCATGGCGCCCCGCAGCACCCGGACGCGGCCCACCAGGCCACCTCCTGGCCGGTGGCCCGAGAGATCGCGGCCCGTGCCGCGCGGGCCGCCGGTCGCCGCGCCACGGTCTCGCTGCCCCTCGATTCCTGCCTCGGCCTCGTCCTCGCCGCCCCGCTCACCGCCCTCACCGATCTGCCCTCCTTCGACACCTCCGCGATGGACGGCTGGGCGGTCGCCGGGCCCGGCCCCTGGGACGTACGGGACGAGGGCGCCCTGGCCGGACACGCGCAGCCCGAGCCGCTGACCGACGGCGAGGCGGTCCGGATCGCGACCGGCGCCCGCATTCCCCAGGACACCACCGCCGTACTGCGCAGCGAACACGGCCGCACGGACGCCAAGGGCCGGCTGCACGCGGCCCGGGAGGTGGGTCACGGCCAGGACATCCGCCCCCGCGGGCAGGAGTGCCGCAGCGGCGACCAGCTGCTGCCCGTCGGCACCCTCGTCACGCCCGCCGTGCTCGGCCTGGCCGCGGCCGCCGGGTACGACAGCCTCACCGCCGTCCCCCGCCCCCGCGCCGAAGTCTTCGTGCTCGGCGACGAGCTGCTCACCGAGGGTCTGCCGCACGACGGTCTGATCCGGGACGCGCTCGGCCCGATGCTGCCGCCCTGGCTGCGGGCGCTGGGCGCCGAGGTCACCGCCGTGCGCCGGATCGGCGACGACGCGAAGGCCCTGTACAAGGCGGTCACCAAGTCCGAGGCCGATCTGATCGTGACCACCGGGGGAACCGCCGCCGGCCCCGTCGACCATGTCCATCCCACCCTGCGCCGCATCGGTGCCGAACTGCTGGTCAACGGCGTAAAGGTGCGTCCCGGGCACCCCATGCTGCTGGCCCGCACCAAGGAGAACCAGCACCTCGTCGGGCTGCCCGGCAACCCGCTGGCCGCCGTCTCCGGCCTGCTCACGCTGGCCGAGCCGCTGCTGCGCACCCTGGCCGCGCGTCCGGCCCCGGAGCCCTACGTGCTGCCCCTGAGGGAGGCGGTGCACGGGCACCCGTACGACACCCGGCTCGTTCCCGTCGTGCTGCGTGGTGATCACGCCGTCCTGCTGCACTACAACGGTCCGGCCATGCTGCGCGGCATCGCGGCGGCCGATGCCCTCGCCGTCGTGCCGCCGGGCGGCGCCCGTCCCGATCAGGAGGCCGAGCTTCTCGATCTGCCGTGGGCCGCCGCCGGAATCGGGGTGTGTTTCACGTGAAACGTCCGGGCCACGAGCCATGACGTGACGGCCCGCCAGGGGCACGAACCTCTCGTGGTCCACGGGGTACTCGGTACGTCGATCCGCCCACCGGCGCGCGGCAGTTGACGGCCCCCCGATCACAGTCGTACGGGCGGGGTGAGGAGTAGCGTCGGCTCCATGCATGCGATCACGATTCCCGAACCTGGTGGGCCCGAGGCTCTGGTGTGGGCGGAGGTGCCGGATCCGGTGCCCGGCGAGGGCGAGGTGCTGGTCGAGGTGGTGGCGAGTGCCGTCAACCGGGCCGACATCATGCAGCGGCAGGGGTTCTACAACCCGCCGCCCGGCGCCTCCCCGTACCCCGGTCTGGAGTGCTCCGGGCGCATCGCCGAGCTCGGGCCGGGTGTGTCCGGCTGGGCCGTCGGCGACGAGGTGTGCGCCCTGCTCGCGGGCGGCGGCTACGCCGAGAAGGTCGCCGTTCCGGCCGGTCAGCTGCTCCCCCTGCCCAAAGGCGTCGACCTCAGGCAGGCCGCGTCACTGCCCGAGGTGACCTGCACCGTCTGGTCCAACGTCTTCATGATCGCCCATCTCCGCCCCGGTGAGACACTGCTCGTGCACGGCGGCTCCAGCGGCATCGGCACGATGGCGATCCAGCTGGCCAAGGCGGTCGGTGCGAAGGTCGCCGTCACGGCCGGTACCAAGGAGAAGCTGGACTACTGTGCCGAACTGGGCGCCGACATCCTGATCAACTACCGCGAGCAGGACTTCGTCGCCGAGATCGCACAGGCCACGAACGGCGCGGGCGCCGACGTCATCCTCGACAACATGGGTGCGAAATACCTGGATCGGAATGTCAAGGCGCTCGCCGTCAACGGCAGGCTGGCGATCATCGGTCTGCAGGGTGGGGTCAAGGGCGAGCTCAACATCGGTGCCCTGCTCGGCAAGCGGGGTGCGATCACCGCGACCTCGCTGCGCGCCCGTCCGCTCGACGAGAAGGCGGCCATCGTCGCCGCCGTGCGCGAGCACGTCTGGCCGCTGGTCGCCGCCGGTCATGTCCGTCCGGTCGTCGACCGGGAGGTGCCCGTGAACGACGCCGCGGCCGCCCACCGGCTGGTGGAGGAAAGCGGCCACATCGGCAAGGTCCTCCTGGTGGTGCCCTGACCCGGCGCTAACCCCGGCGCAACCGGAGCCCGACGAACGCGAGACCCAGACCGAGGCCGATCAGCACCAGTCCGCCGCCGAGGGGCAGCATGCGCTGCACCGGTTCGGCGGAGCGCCCGGGCTGCGCGACCGGCCGGGAAGGGGTGACCGGGGGCGGCGTGGACGGTACCGGAACGGCCGGCTCGGCTGACGGCGAGGTGGCCGTCGCCTCGGGCCTGCCGGTCGCGGGCCTGCCGGTCGCGGTCCTGCCGTCCTCGTTCTCGTCGTGATCCGCCCGCGGCTCGTCCGTGTCGTCGCCTTCCACTTCCGCCGCCGGCCCCTCGGGACGTCCCGGCCGCTGCCGCCCCTCGCCCGCGCGGCTCCCGGCCCGGGACGGCTCGGGCGAGGCCGTGACAGGGGATCCGGCGGTGGGAGAGGACGCCGAGCGGACCGGGGGACGGGCCGGGGCGTGTGACGCGGACGCCGCAGCCGCAGCAGCGGGTGCCTGGGCCGCGGGCGCCTGGGCCGAGGACTGCGAGACTGTGGACGGCGAGGCCGTGGACGACGAGCCCGCCGAGGCCGCGGATGCCTGGGCCGCGGATTCCGGGGGTTCGGACGTCGTACTCCGGCGGGGGGCGGAAGCGGGGCTGTACGACGCGGCGGAGCCGCAGGGCAGGACCACCGCTCCCAGCAGGATGAGCAGCCCCGTCACGCGCAGCGCGTTGCGCAGCCATGGAGTCACGTCGGGGACCCCCTCATGGTGCCCGGTCAGCGGATCAGCGATCAGCGGATCAGCGGTCAGCGGATCAGCGGTCAGTGGATCAGTGGAATAACACTCACATCACCGGACCAATCCGGCATTCCGGGTTCGGCCAGCGGGTCGACCCCACTGCACAATCCGCTTATGTCGCTATGTCACGGGTTGCTGGCGCTCCTGGAGGACGGCCCCCGCTACGGCTCACGGCTGCGTACCGAGTTCGGGGCGCGGACCGGAACGGACCGGCCGCCGGCCATCGGCCGGGTCTGCGCCACGCTCGGCCGCCTGGAACGGGACGGCATGGTCGTCCGGGAGGGCGTGGACCCGGCCGGTCGCGTCCTGTACGCGCTGACTCGGGCGGGCCGAGCCGAACTACGGGACTGGTACGCGCGGCCCGTGCGGCGGGCCGGCCCGCCCCGCGACGAGCTGACCGTCAAGCTGGTGCTGGCGGTGCAGGCGCCCGGTGTCGACGTGCGCGAGGTCGTCGAGGCGCAACGCCAGTACCTGTCCGGTGCCCTGCAGGACTACGTCCGGCAGCGGGCCGAGGTGCTGGCCCGTTCCCCCGTACGCCCCGGCGAACTGGCCCGGCTGCTGCTCCTGGAGCAGCTGATCTGTCACGCGGAGGCCGAGATCCGCTGGCTGGACCACTGCGAGGCCCGCCTGCTGCGCCTGCGCCGCCCGGGGGACGCCTCCGCCGAGGAGTGAGACGGGTCCCGGCCCGCCGCGGAGACAGAAACCACCCCCGCTCACGCGGTGGATCACCGCCCGCGGGGGTACCACCCAGATGAGATGTACGCGTACGAGAGAATGGCTGCATGGAGATGCCGAGGAACGAACGGTCGCCGGAGAATCCGCAGATCCTGGTCGTGGGCCAGGACGGTATGACGCTCGGCGGCGGTGGGGGCGACGACCCCCGCGAGATCCCGGTGACGGAACAGGTCGAGCAGCCCGCCAAGGTCATGCGGATCGGCAGCATGATCAAGCAGCTCCTCGAAGAGGTGCGCGCGGCTCCCCTGGACGAGGCCAGCCGGGTACGGCTGAAGGAGATCCACGCGAGCTCGGTGAAGGAACTGGAGGACGGCCTGGCGCCGGAGCTCGTGGAGGAGCTGGAGCGGCTGTCCCTGCCGTTCACGGACGACGCCACCCCGAGCGACGCCGAACTGCGCATCGCACAGGCACAGTTGGTGGGCTGGCTGGAGGGGCTGTTCCACGGCATCCAGACCACCCTGTTCGCCCAGCAGATGGCCGCACGGGCCCAGCTGGAGCAGATGCGGCGCGCGCTTCCCCCGGGCATCGGCGTCGACGGGGGCGACGAACACCGGACCGGCGGCCACTCCGGTGGGCCGTACCTGTAGGCCGTTCCGCACCTGTGAACGCGTAAGCGAAGAGGCCCGGCAGTCGCACTGCCGGGCCTTCCTGCCGACCGGGACCGAATCCCCGGCCGGGCACGGCCATCAGGACGACGGCGGGTTCCCCGTCGACACGCTCAGCTGGATTTCGGGAACGTTCTTCGGGTCGACGTCGGTGTCCGCCGCCGGGAACTGGTCCATGACCGCGCCCTCGCCGTAGGTGTTCTCGTCGACGTACTTGATCTTCATCTTCCAGCCCGCCGCCTGGAAGCACTCCTTGACCGAATTGATGTACTTGAACTGGAAGTTCGGCACCCGGATCTTTTTCGGGTCGTTGTAGGACTCCTGCGGTTCCGAGCACTCGCTGGTTTCCATGGTCTTGGAGGTGTCCGGCCCCCGGTGACCCGCGACCGCCGAGGAGGAGGCGCTGCTGCTGCCGCCGCCCGTGGGCTGGTCGGTCCCGCCGTCATTGTTCAGGGCCAGGCCGACGATCAGGCCGACGACCGTGATGACGGCGACCGAGATCGACCCGATGATCACCGGCCGGTTGCTCCTGCCGCCGCCTCCCGGTCCGCCGACCGGGCCCGTGGCCTGCGGCGAGATGGTGTACGGCGGCGGGGTGGAGGCCTGCTGCTGCGCGTACGGCGACGGGCCGGGCGTCTGGTAGCCGGCCTGCTGCGGGTAGCCGTACGCCGGGGACGGTGCGGACGGCGCCGCGGGCGCCCCGGTGGCGTACGGGTTCGGGGCCGGAGCCGGCTGGTACGGGGTCTGGACGTTGCCCGTGGGCGCCGGGGTGGCGTCGACCGGCGGGAACACCGCAGACCCCACGCCCGCGCCACTGGGGGTCTGGGCGCCGGGAACGATGCTCGGCGGGGCCGCCTGGAAGGAGGCCGCCACGCGCAGGCACTCGTCGCGCATGGCCTCGGCGCTGGGGAAGCGCTCGTTCGGGTTCTTCTTCAGCGCCCGGGCGACGAGGGCGTCCACCGCCGGCGGAAGCGAGCGGTTGATCGACGAAGGAGCCACCGGCTCCTCCTGAACGTGCGCGTACGCGATGGCCAGCGGTGAGTCCGCGTCGAACGGCAGGCGCCCGGTGACCAGTTGGAACAGCATGATGCCGACCGAGTACAGGTCGGACCGCGCGTCCACGCCCCGGCCGAGGGCCTGCTCCGGCGACAGGTACTGCGGGGTGCCGACGACCATGCCGGTCTGCGTCATCGACGTGACCCCGGACTGCATGGCGCGGGCGATGCCGAAGTCCATCACCTTGACCACGCCGCGCTTGGTCATCATCACGTTGCCCGGCTTGATGTCGCGGTGGACCAGACCCATCTCGTGGCTGATCTCCAGCGCGGCGAGCACGTCCGAGGTGATCTTCAGGGCCTTGTCGGCGGGCATCGCGCCGTGCTGCCGGATGTCCTCGTCCAGGACCGAGCCCAGCGGCCGTCCCTCGATGTACTCCATGACGATGTACGGCGTCGTCATGCCGTCCACGTCGTCCTCGCCGGTGTCGAAGACCGAGACGATGTTCGTGTGAGTGAGCTTCGCCACTGCCTGGGCCTCGCGGCGGAACCGCTCGCGGAAGGCCTGCTCCCGGCCCAGCTCGGTGTGGAGTGTCTTGATTGCGACCTGCCGGTCCAGTACCGAGTCGTAGGCGAGGTGCACCGAGGCCATGCCGCCCTGGCCGAGCAAGTCGCGCAGCTGGTAGCGGCCGCCGGCGAGCCCCCGCCCCACGAACCGGCCCTGTGCGCCGTCCTGGCTCATGTTCTGCGTCCCCCATAGCGCGGCGCAAGCGGCTGCTGCGCTCCCGCGATCGACTGTCCGTTGACCGGATCCGATGATCGAATGTGTTATTCCCGGCCAAGTCTGCCCGAGGGCACTGACACGTCAAGTTCGGTGCCCGTTCCGTGACCGTACGCGAAAGAAGCGTCGCGGAAGCGTTACAGCGGTCGTACGACAGGTGCACGGAATTTGCACGACACCACCTGTACGAGGTTTGATGGCCGGTCCGTCTGGAGCCGGCCCCGCGACGCTTCTGGACCGGTGGCTTGCGCGGAGCCTGTAGCGTGGCCGACGGAGACCGTAACAACACCGCGCGCACCGCGGGCAGAAACGACGGCGAGGACTGATGGCACAGACGCAGCGCGCCCAGGGCCCGTCCGACCCCGAGGCGTCTGGCGGCGGCATGTCGGACGCGCCGGAGATGTGGGGCAACGGCGGGCTTGTCGGCGACGGCCGGTACCGGCTGACCCGCAGACTCGGCCGGGGCGGCATGGCCGAGGTGTTCGCCGCCGAGGACGTGCGCCTCGGACGCACCGTCGCGGTCAAGCTGCTGCGCGCCGACCTCGCCGAAGACCCGGTCTCCAAGGCCCGGTTCACCCGCGAGGCACAGTCGGTGGCCGGACTGAACCACCACGCGATCGTCGCCGTGTACGACTCCGGCGAGGACTACGTGGGCGGCCAGTCCGTGCCGTACATCGTGATGGAGCTGGTCGAGGGCCGCACCATTCGCGACCTGCTGCTCAACGCCGAGGCGCCGGGCCCCGAGCAGGCCCTGATCATCGTCTCCGGTGTCCTGGAGGCGCTGGCCTACTCGCACCAGCACGGCATCGTGCACCGCGACATCAAGCCGGCCAACGTCATCATCACCGACAACGGCGCCGTGAAGGTGATGGACTTCGGCATCGCCCGTGCCCTGCACGGGGCGTCCACGACGATGACGCAGACCGGCATGGTCATGGGCACCCCGCAGTACCTCTCCCCCGAGCAGGCCCTCGGCAAGGCCGTCGACCACCGCTCCGACCTGTACGCGACGGGCTGCCTGCTGTACGAACTCCTCTCGCTGCGGCCCCCGTTCACCGGCGAGACCCCGCTGTCCGTGGTCTACCAGCACGTGCAGGACATTCCCGTGCCGCCGTCCCAGACGTCGGACGGGGCGTGCCCGCCGGAGCTCGACGGCCTCGTCATGCGCTCGCTGGCCAAGGAGCCCGACGACCGGTTCCAGACGGCCGAGGAGATGCGCGGGCTGGTCCAGTACGCGCTGCAGATGCTGTACGACCAGGGCGGCCACACCGGCACCTGGAACACCGGCCCGGTGGAGATGCACGAGGGCCGGCACACGCCGGCGGCGGGCTTCGCCGGCACGGCCGTGATGCCGCACCCGGGCGACCCCGGCGCCGGCACCGCGCAGATCCCGCAGCCGATCCTGCCCGCCGGGTACGGCAACCGCGACGACGGCGGTTTCGAGGGGCACGGCAACAAGGGCAGCGGCCGCGGCAAGCTGTGGATCCTCGCCGTGCTCGCGGTGATCGCCATCGCGGCGGGTGTGGCGCTGGCGCTGCACAACACCGGATCCGCCGGCAGCGGCAAGGACGGCGAGACCAGCAAGCCGCCGGCGGCCACCCACTCCACCAAGGACCAGCAGTCCAGCACCACGCCGAGCGACTCGGCGTCGAGCGGGCCGTCGGACACGTCGACCGACAAAGGCTCCGGGTCGGGCGGCTCCGGTTCGGACTACTCGCCGTCGTACGAGCCGTCGTACACGCCGTCGGAGTCGGCCCCGGACCAGCCGTCCAACGAGCCGTCGAACCCGCCGAGTTCCCAGGCGCCGCCGACCCAGACCACTCCGTCGGCGTCCGCGGACCCGGGAGGAAACCCGACCGACGGGACCAGCGGCAGCGGTGGTGACACCCTCGGCACGACCCAGGGAGCGGACAGCGCGGGTGTCGCCGGCGGGTGACCCCGCACGTGGACCACACACACGCGCGCGTAGGGCCGTAACGGGCTCCACGCGCGCGTGGCGTACGGGGCCCCGTACCGAAGACCATGCGAGGCCATGCGTCCGGGGCTGTACCTGAAGACCATGCGTCCCGGGCTGCACCCGGAGGCCATGCGTCCGGGGCTGTACCTGAAGACCATGCGTCCCGGGCTGCACCCGGGGGCCAGCCGGGGCTGTACCCGAAGACCATGCGCCCGGGGCTGTCCCCGAACGCCACGCGTCACTCCGCGAACGCGGCGCACACCGCGTCGTACTCCCGCGTCCACCACACCGCGAGCGCCGAGGCGGCCGGGAACTGCGGGTCCGCGCGGGTGTCGCCGCGCTCGTAGTGCCAGCGCAGCATCCAGAAGTCGTTCAGGCGCTCCCACCACACGCGGTGCACGGCCGCCGCGAGCTCCGAGGACGTGGCACCGGCCGCCCGCCGGTACGCGCGCGCGTACGCCCCGAGCTTCGGCAGGTCGAGGGCCCCGACGGGCCGGACGAAGAAGATGACGGCGGCGCGCACGGCCTCCTCGGCGCGCGGCTGCACGCCGAGCCGGTCCCAGTCGACGATCGCGGCCGGCGCGTCCCCCTGATACAGCAGGTTGAAGGGATGGAAGTCGCCGTGCACCCAGCCCACCGGGCCGCCGGGCGGGGGACGCCGGCCCACGTGCTGTTCCAGGAGCGCCCGCCGCTCCAGGAGCCGGTGCCGGGCCAGTTCGTCGAAGGAGTCGGCCGGCCGGTGGCGGCGGACGTGGGCGAGCAGGTCGTCGATCAGGGCGAAGGTGTCGGCGGGATCGGCGCTCTCCACGGGGTGGGGGCTCGTGGCGGGACGGGTGCGCCCCTTCGGGGGCATCACGCGTTCCAGACAGGCGTGCACCGCCCCCAAGAGCGCCCCCAGACGTGCGGACTGGCCGGTGGTGAGCTGGCCGCCGTGGCGGTGCCGGCCGTCGATCCAGGGGTGCAGGGCGTAGGCGTGGCCACCGATGACGGCGACCGTGCGCCCGTCGCGCCCGGCCAGCGGGGGCGCCACCGGGACGCCGAGGTCGGCCAGGCGCTGGGTGGCCCGGTGCTGGCGAGCGATCGCCGCCGGGTCGGCGGTGTCGGGGTCGAAGTGGTGCTTGAGGAAGTAGCGGCCACGTGTCGTGCACAGCCGGTAGCCCCGGTTGAGCAGCCCCTGGTCGACGGGCTCGCAGGTGAGGGCGGAGCCGGCGGCGTACCGGCGCAGTAAGGCGCTCAGCGGGGGCGCAGGAGGTGCTGGGGGTGGTACACATGGGCGCGGCACGCGCCAGATGCTAGGGCAACGGCCGAGCCCGTGAGCTGCGGGTTGTCGCAGACAGTCTCCGTCAGTCGCATTCGGTCACTTGAGATCGCCGTGCCAGTTGTTCTCCACCCTCCGTCCACGCCCGGCCGACCACCCGGCGCCATTCTCCGCAAGGACGAGTTCGGCCATACGTTGACCCTTCCCGTCTCCGGGGTGGCCGGGATAACGTGCCCGTGTTCCGGCACCCTGCAGGGCTGTGACCAGCGGCTGCCCCGAATGCTCTGCGCGGTACTTGGATTACCTAGCAAAAGTACTTGGAAATCCAAGAAAAAACGCAGGTCAGGAGAGGTTTCCCAGAATTGTGGAGCACTGGGTAACGTGGCTGCTGCAGGGCGCTCGCCGGGGCACCTGTCACGCCTGTTCCCGGCCGAGTGGCACCCACCCCGTGCCCGATGGACGGATCCAGGCGAGCCGTACTGGCCATCCGGCAACCCCGGGGGCCGGACCGACGGAGGAGCACACGTGACCGTGGAGAGCACTGCCGCGCGCACACCGCGACGCAGCGCCGGGAGCAAGACCGGCACCACCGGCCCCAAGGGCCGCGGGGGCGCCACGAAGAGCGCCGACCCCGACCTCGTGCAGCTGTTGACGCCCGAAGGAAAGCGCGTCAAGAACGCCGAGTACGACAAGTACGTCGCCGGCATCACCCCGGAAGAGCTCCGCGGCCTGTACCGCGACATGGTGCTCACCCGCCGTTTCGACGCCGAGGCCACCTCCCTGCAGCGCCAGGGCGAGCTGGGACTGTGGGCGTCCCTGCTCGGCCAGGAGGCCGCCCAGATCGGTTCCGGCCGGGCCACCCGCGAGGACGACTACGTCTTCCCGACCTACCGCGAGCACGGCGTCGCCTGGTGCCGCGGGGTCGACCCCACCAACCTGCTCGGCATGTTCCGCGGCGTGAACAACGGCGGCTGGGACCCGAACAGCAACAACTTCCAGCTCTACACGATCGTCATCGGCTCCCAGACGCTGCACGCGACGGGCTATGCGATGGGCATCGCCAAGGACGGCGCGGACTCGGCGGTCATCGCGTACTTCGGCGACGGCGCCTCCAGCCAGGGCGACGTGGCGGAGTCCTTCACCTTCTCCGCGGTCTACAACGCCCCGGTCGTGTTCTTCTGCCAGAACAACCAGTGGGCGATCTCCGAGCCGACCGAGCGGCAGACCCGCGTCCCGCTCTACCAGCGCGCACAGGGCTTCGGCTTCCCCGGCGTCCGCGTCGACGGCAACGACGTGCTGGCCTGCCTGGCGGTCACCAAGTGGGCGCTGGAGCGCGCCCGCGGCGGCGAGGGCCCGACCCTGGTCGAGGCCTACACCTACCGCATGGGCGCCCACACCACCTCGGACGACCCCAGCCGTTACCGGGGCGACGAGGAGCGGCTCGCCTGGGAGGCGAAGGACCCGATCCTGCGTCTTCGCCGCTACCTGGAGGCCTCAAACCACGCGGACGAGGGATTTTTCGCGGAACTGGAGCGCGAGAGCGAGGCGTTGGGCAAACGAGTGCGCGAAGCGGTCCGTGCCATGCCGGACCCGGACCACTTCGCCATCTTCGAGAACGTGTACGCGGACGGGCATGCGCTCGTCGACGAGGAGCGCGCCCAGTTCGCCGCCTACCAGGCGTCGTTCGCGGACGCAGAGGGGGTCTGAGCATGGCTGCGGAGAAGATGGCCCTGGCCAAGGCGATCAACGAGTCGCTGCGCCGTGCCCTGGAGTCGGACCCCAAGGTCCTCGTCATGGGCGAGGACGTCGGCAAGCTCGGTGGCGTGTTCCGGGTGACGGACGGCCTGCAGAAGGATTTCGGCGAGAGCCGCGTCATCGACACCCCGCTCGCCGAGTCGGGCATCGTCGGCACCGCGATCGGCCTGGCGCTGCGCGGCTACCGCCCGGTGGTGGAGATCCAGTTCGACGGCTTCGTCTTCCCGGCGTACGACCAGATCGTCACGCAGCTCGCGAAGATGCACGCTCGCTCGCTGGGCAAGGTCAAGCTGCCGGTCGTGGTCCGCATCCCCTACGGCGGCGGCATCGGTGCGGTCGAGCACCACTCGGAGTCCCCCGAGGCCCTGTTCGCGCACGTGGCGGGCCTGAAGATCGTCAGCCCCTCGAACGCGTCGGACGCGTACTGGATGATGCAGCAGGCCATCCAGAGCGACGACCCGGTGATCTTCTTCGAGCCGAAGCGGCGCTACTGGGACAAGGGCGAGGTCAGCACCGAGGCGATCCCGGACCCGCTGCACAAGGCCCGGGTCGTCCGCGAGGGCACGGACCTCACGCTGGCCGCCTACGGCCCGATGGTGAAGCTCTGCCAGGAGGTCGCGAACGCGGCCGCCGAGGAGGGCAAGTCGCTCGAGGTCCTCGACCTGCGCTCGGTCTCCCCGCTCGACTTCGACTCCATCCAGGCCTCGGTGGAGAAGACGCGCCGCCTGGTCGTGGTCCACGAGGCACCGGTGTTCTTCGGTTCGGGCGCGGAGATCGCCGCCCGGATCACCGAGCGCTGCTTCTACCACCTGGAAGCTCCGGTGATCCGGGTCGGCGGCTACCACGCGCCGTACCCGCCGGCGCGCCTGGAGGAGGAGTACCTGCCCGACCTGGACCGCGTGCTCGACGCCGTCGACCGCTCGCTGGCGTACTGAGGAGAGGTCGTGACGACGATGACGGAAGCGTCCGTGCGTGAGTTCAAGATGCCAGACGTGGGCGAGGGGCTCACCGAGGCGGAGATCCTCAAGTGGTACGTCCAGCCGGGCGACACGGTCACCGACGGCCAGGTGGTGTGCGAGGTCGAGACGGCCAAGGCGGCCGTCGAGCTGCCCATTCCCTACGACGGCGTGGTCCGCGCGCTCCACTTCCCCGAGGGCACCACGGTGGACGTGGGCACGTCCATCATTGCGGTCGACGTGACGGGCGGGGCGGCCGCCGAGGTACCCGTCCAGGCACCGGCCCAGGCCGCTCAGGCGCCGAAGACCGATGAGCCGAAGGCGGAGGGCCGCCAGCCCGTGCTGGTGGGGTACGGAGTGTCGACGTCCTCCACCAAGCGCCGTCCGCGCAAGGGCCCCGAGGTCACGGTGGCGCAGGCGTCGGCGGCGGTCCAGTCCGAGCTCAATGGCCATGGCGCGGCCGCCGTGGCCGTGGCCGGGCCCCGCCCGCTGGCCAAGCCGCCGGTGCGCAAGCTGGCCAAGGACCTGGGCGTGGACCTGTCGACGGTGGTTCCGTCGGGCCCGGACGGCATCATCACGCGCGAGGACGTGCACGCGGCGGTGTCGACGACGGCGGCCCCGCCGAAGGCCCCGGAGCCGGTGACCGAAGTACCCGCCGCCGCTGCCCCGGCCGCCCCGGCGCCGACGGTGACGTACGACGGTGCCCGTGAGACCCGCGTCCCGGTCAAGGGCGTCCGCAAGGCCACCGCACAGGCCATGATCGGCTCGGCCTTCACCGCCCCGCACGTCACGGAGTTCGTGACGGTGGACGTGACGCGGACCATGCGGCTGGTCGAGGAACTCAAGCAGGACAAGGAGTTCGAGGGCCTGCGGGTGAACCCGCTGCTGCTGGTCGCCAAGGCCCTCCTGGTGGCGATCAAGCGCAACCCGGACATCAACGCGTCCTGGGACGAGGCCAACCAGGAGATCGTGCTCAAGCACTACGTGAACCTGGGTATCGCAGCGGCGACTCCCCGGGGCCTGATCGTGCCGAACATCAAGGACGCGCACGCCAAGCCCCTGCCGGAACTGTCGCGGTCGCTGGGCGAGCTGGTGGCGACGGCCCGCGAGGGCAGGACGTCCCCGGCCGCGATGCAGGGCGGCACGGTCACCATCACCAACGTCGGTGTCTTCGGCGTCGACACCGGCACGCCGATCCTCAACCCCGGAGAGTCCGCGATCCTCGCGGTCGGCGCCATCAAGCTCCAGCCGTGGGTCCACAAGGGCAAGGTCAAGCCCCGCCAGGTCACCACCCTGGCCCTCTCCTTCGACCATCGCCTGGTCGACGGCGAGCTGGGCTCGAAGGTCCTGGCCGACATCGCAGCAATCCTGGAACAGCCGAAGCGGCTGATCACCTGGGCGTGACACGGGAGAGCACCTGGACCTGACCCCAGGTCACCCGGCCGGACCGAGCGGAGCCGCACACCTGACGTGGGTGTGCGGCTTCTGCCGTCGGTGCGGCCCGCTGATCAGCCCTCGCCGACCGGCGAGCCGTAGTCGGGGCGAGGTGCGGTGAGCTGTTCGGTGACCAGGGTGAGCCAGCCGCTGGGGGAGTACGGCGCCGGGGGGTCGACCTCCATGCCCAGTTCGGCGACGGCGAGGGCGTAGTCGGACTCGTCGAGGCCGAGGGCGAGGAGTTCGTGGAGCTCGCCGACGAGACGGGCTGCCAACTGCGCGTCGGCGGTGGCCCGGTAGTCGTCGACGGCCGCCTCGTGGTCGTCGAACTCGTCCGGCATGTCCTGGGAGAACCAGCCGCCGAGGAACTGGCCCAGTTCCGGGAAGCGGGCGTGCCACTCCCAGTGGGTGGCGGGGGCGGCAGGCTCCGGTACCGCCCCTTCCTCGATGCTGCCTCTGATGTGGTCGGCGAGGCAGTACAGCCACTGCTGGATCTCGCCCTCGGGCAGGCCGACGTCGGGAATCGCGTAGAACTCCCCGAGGCGCAGCCGAAGCCGTCCCGGTGGGTTGTCGGCGTACTCGCGCAACTGCTGTTCCGCGCTGGCAAGGGCCCAGGGGCGGCTGTGCCACGTCTGCCGCAGATAGGCGATCAGGGCCCGGCTGGGCTGGTCCGGGGTGTCGTCCGCCGGCTGTCCGACGTAGGCGCGGATCACCTGGTCGAGCTCGCCGTAGCGGCGGTCGTGTTCGAGGGGGCTCAGGGGCACGGTGGTCAGCCTCTACGTCTTTACTCTTCTACGGGTCTTACAGGTAGACGGGGAAGGTGGCGTGGACGGCGAAGCCGTGGGGGCGGGAGGGATCCCGTTTGAGGATGACTCGGGCCGCCCGCACGTCCACCGGCTCCCGCCCGGCCAGCATCATCGCCTGCAGCAGCACCCGCCCCACCGGCTCGGACCGGGACGGCCAGGACGCCTCGATGGTCAGGCGCGGGCGCGTGGACCGGGCGAGCCAGCGGTGGATGTTCTGTTCGTTGGCGGTGACGACCTGCTGGGTGGCCCACTGGGCGGTTTCGCGGTCGGGGTAGGTGGCGGAACGGGTGCGCATGGTGGACCGATTGTCTCCTGCCCGGTTCTAGGTGCTGTCTCTTGCCCGGTTCCAGGGGGTGCTCCTGGTTCCTACTTGGCCGGTTCCCAAAGGGGGGAATGGGCCTCCCTCAGGTGCTCGACGCACAGGCGGGCGAAGAGGGGGAAGAAGTCGGTGAAGTCCTCGCTGCCCGAGCCGCCCGCCATGGCGGCCTGGCTGAAGAACCGGTCCATCTGGTCCTCGGTGTGAAACAGGGCCACCGCCTGGTGGCACTCGGCGACCACGCTCGGCAGCACCCAGGGGCAGCGTGGGTGCGTCTGCTCGATATACATACGGATGCCGTCCTCCGAGGTGGCATCGTGCATGTCGTCGCTGATGGCGACGCCGTCCTGACCGAAATAGATGGGCAGAATCTGACTGAAGCGCGGAAAACGCAGACTCAGTTCCCAGACGTCCATGGGAGTTTCGCCGTAGGTCCGCCAGTCGGTGTTCCAGTTCTCCAAGTGGCGGGCAATCTCCCGAAGCGTCTCAGGCGTACGCGATTCGGTCGCCGCCCGCGGAATTTTTCCGAGTGCCGGGTGGGAACCGTCGGGATGGGTCTCGAAGAGGTCCGCGGCCACACGCAGTTCAGCTGCGATCTCACACAGTGTGCGACCGCCGTCCAATTCCGCGGTCCGGATCCCGCGAATCAGCGGATAGAGCTTCTTCTGCCATTCGGCGGCATCGTCCGGTATTCTCCGGCTCCAGCCGTCGTAAGGCTCCAGGAGCACACGGGCACCCGCGAGATGCGTGTATTCGACGGAACCCTGATCTGTCATACCCGCCATCCTACTTCTTCACGTTCTTCGGCATCGACGTCATGACCGTGAAGGGCGGGTCCAGATCCGGGTCGTAAAGAAGTCGCGTCTCGACTCCATTTACGTCGTCCGCCTTCCCGGCGGGGAACGGATCGGTCTTGATCGCATCCTTGCTGATACTTCGGCCACTGTGACCATAAGGCGTCTCGGGGACACGGATGTCTATTCGGTCCCCCTTCTTCGGCTTGCTCGCTATCCACGTTTTGATGTCATCGGCGTTCTTGTCGATGTTGTACTGCGTCATCCGCTGTGCGGAATCGAGGTCCTTGAAGGAGGACGCCTCCGCGACCTTGGGCTGCCCGTAAGGCCAGTCGGTGCCCGGCCTCGGCGGTTTCTTCAGGTCGTCGCGCAGGCGCTGGGCCAGTTGGTCGTCCGTCAGACCGACGTGTTTCGAGACCGTGTGGGAGTTCTCCAGCCATTCCGTGGACGCCAGGTCCACTTTGTATACACCCTTGTCGGTGTCGCCGGGGGTGGTCCACACGTGTCCGGGCTTGAAATCGGTCAGGGAACGCGCACCGAACGCCTCGGCGCGGGCCTCCTCGGCCTCGTACGTCGGAGCACTGATGGCTGCTTCCTTCAGTTCGGGAAGCAGCTTGCGGAGGCGGTCGGCACCGTCGTGGAATGCCTTGTGGTAAGCCTCGACGGCGGCATCGCATCCGGCCTTGTCCATGTGGGACCGGAACTTGAGGACGATGTCGGCGAAGGTCGCGTACACGTTCAGTTTGGTGAGTTCGTCCCAGGAGAAACCGTCGGGGACCATGTCCTTCACGGTCGCCTTTGTGGCCTGCCAGGCCAGCCGCTCGGTGGTCTTCCGGCACTTCTCGGCCGCGTCCGCGACGTCGTGGAAGATCTGCTTGACGTCGTCACCGGTCTTCTTCAGGACCTCGATGACGGGCCTGCGGGCGGAGGGTGCGGTGTCGAAACTCGTGCGCCAGTCGCGGCCGCCGGGCTGGGACGGCGGCACGGCGTTGTTGTCCTCGTCGCGTCTGCCACCCCAGGCAGTGGTGCCCCAGATCGACTGGCAGAATGCGTTCATCGCGCTCTGCCATTGGCTGTTGCTGCCATCCGTCAGGTATTCGATGTCCTGGGTGAAGGCGTCGGCTGATTTCTGTGCCGCCTGGCCGGCCGCCGCCCACGCGTCCCCGATGCCGCGGAGACTGTCCGTCTCGGCGCCCGGAGTGATCTCATGGGTCTTGCCCAGGCGGAGGCCCTCCTCGATCGCCGGTTTGATCAGGTCGGCCAGAAAGTCGGGAACGTCGCCGATGGCGGCCACGAAGGGGATGTCGGAGTCGTCCCCGGTGCCGGTCCACTTGATGGAGGCGACGGGGCCGTACGAGACCTTGCCGACGCCGATGGGTGGCTCCCTTCGGGGCGGTGGCCCGTAGATGCCCCGCGAGTGCCAGTCGGCCGCCATGTAGTTGTTCGCGGTGTTGGTCAGCCCGAGCGAGACGCCGCCGATGCTTGCCACGCATCGTGCCCACGTCTCCAGGAACTCCTTGGCCACTTCGGCGTAGGCCCCGGAGAAGTCGTCGGCGCCGCTGCCCTTTCCTGCCGCTTGCCGGTGGTCGACGTCGTGCACCAGCTGGACGGCCGTCTTGTGGAAGGTGAACTGCTCGTCGCGGATCACCGTGGAGGTGTAGTAGACGTGTCCGGGTTTGACGTCGAACCGGCCCCCGCTGTCGGGCGCGGGCTGCTTCAACTGCTCCCGTTCCCATTTTCGGCGAGCGTCCGAGGGGCGCCCGTCGGACCCGGTGGCCGGAGGGGGCGGGGGTTCGGGATGGGGGTCCGGGGACGTGCCGGGGCTGGGTTCCGGATGTGGGGTGCTCGGTGTGGGGTCAGGGTGTGTGTCGGCGGCCGAGGGGCTGGCGGACGGACTCGGCGAGGGGGAGGGCGGAGTGCTCATCAGGCAGCCCCCCAGCCGCGCAGCACCGCCCGGTGCGCCGCCGCGTAGTTGGCGTGGCCGGTGGTGACGTATTCGTGCAGCCACTTCTGGGCCGCCTGGAGGTCCTGGGCCGAGCGGTCCCATTCGTCGAGCTTCTGGACGAAGACCTCGCGGGCCTCGCCCTTCCAGGACAGCACCACGGGCTCGACGCGCTCGTAGAGGCCGTCGAGTTTGCCGTTGAGCTGTTTGAGGATGTCCTCCAGCTCGGTGGCCAGTTCGTGGAGGGTCGCGAAGGAGACGGCTATGTGGTCGTCGTCGGCGGGCCCGGTCGGCATGATCTCCCTTGGTGTCGGCAACTGGGGCTGCGGTGCTTGGGTTTCTGGCCGGTGTCAGTAGGAGTCGAGGCTGCTGCGCGGCGCCGGCGGTGTGGGTTCCGGCCCGGCCTGCGAATTGGGGGTGGAGAGCTTGGCGACCTCGCTGTCGACGTCCACCCGGACTGCCCGCAATTGTTCCAGTACGCCGAGATCGTGCCGGGAAAAACCGTCCCGGCTCAGCCGGACGGCCTGCTCCAGCAGCTTCATCACTTCACGGATGCGGACGGCGTCCTCGGCCGCCGCCCGGTGGAAGTCGCGGTACGCGGTTGCCGCCGGGCCCCGCCAGCCCGCCTCGATCCGGTCGACGAGCCCGTCCATGCGCTTGACCTGCTTGTCCAAATGGTCCTGCATGTCGTCCAGGTCGTTGGCGAGCCTGGTCAGACCTTCGCCGGACACCCGCAGATCGGGGCCACCCCCCTGACCGGTGCCGCCTGTTCCGTGCATGCTCACGTCGGACCCCCGTCCCCGTCACTGCCGCAGCCCAACTTCCTTGCTGCTGCAATGAAATCCTACTGGCACCAGCGGTCGGGGGAACCTCAGTTTGATCTGGTGGCGGTGTCCAGCTCCGCCCACACGGCTTTCCCCACCGTCAGCCGCTCCACCGCCCACCTGTCCGCGAGGGCTCGCACGATCAGTAACCCCCGGCCGAACTGGTCGTCGGCACCGCTCGGGCGTGCTACCGGGAGGCGTTCGCCCCTCGGATCCGTGACGGCGATCCGCAGGGTGTTGCCCCGGAGAGACGTCTCGACTCTGAACAGGCGGTCGCGCAGGCACCCGTGCAGCACGGCATTCGTGCACAACTCGCTGGCGAGCAGCGCCGCGTCGTCCGCGGCGCCGGGACGACCCCAGGCGACGGCCAGTTGCGCGACGCGTCGACGGGCGCGGGGGATGGCCTGCGGGTACGGGGTGTAGCTGACGGCGTCGTAACGGTCGTACGACTTCGGTGTGGGGAGCGGGCAGGCGTCGGTCATCTCGGCGCGCCTCCTGGTGCGGTGCGGGGCAGATGCGGTGGCTTCGCCGTGCGTGAGGGGTCTGGGCAGCACGGTGCGCTTTCGCCAACTGGCCTCGCTCAGTGAGTGGTTCGCAACTGAAAGTAGCCGTGTTGGGTATCCGTGTGCAACAAGTCTCGGGGAAATATGTCTCCAGCAGGGTTTGTGAAGCCGCGCCGACGGGATGCAGACTGGCGCCCGATTCAGGAGGTGGGCGAGGTGACGGCAAGCCAGTTCACACGCGGCACCCGGGTATCCACGGTCCTGGCCCGCAAGCTGGGCGGCGAGCTGCTACGGCTGCGCGATGCGGCCGGGCTGACACAGCCGCAGGCCGCGGAGGCGCTGTCCGCGACTGCGGCAAAGGTCGCCAAGATGGAGCGGGGATGGGTGCCGTTCCGGGACCCGGACATCCGGATCCTCTGCGAGCTCTACGGTGTGACCGACCCGAAGGCCGTGGCGCGGTTGCTGGCCCTGGCCAGGACGGACCGTGAGCGCCGCAAGGCCAAGGGCTGGTGGAACCAGTACCCCGAGTTGCGGTCTCTGGTCGAATATGTGGCTCTGGAGGACATCGCGACCGGCGTCCGCACCTGGCAAGGGGCGTTCGTGCCCGGCCTGTTGCAGACGCCGGACTATGCCAGGGCCCTGGCCGTCGGCAACGCCGACTGGGACGACCCCGATGAGGTCGAGCGCTTTGTCGAAGCGAAGATCGCCCGGCAGGCCCGCCTCGCCGACGACAACCCGCTCACCTTGTGGGCGGTGGTCGGTGAGGGAGCCTTGCGTCAGCTCGTCGGCGGCCGCGAGGTCATGCGTGCGCAGCAGGCTCATCTGGTCGAGATGTCCCGGCTGCCCAACGTCAAGCTCCAGGTGGTTCCCTTCATTGCGGGCTCCCACCCGGGGATGACCAGCGCCTTCAGCGTCGTGTCGTTCGCAGAACCCGGCGCCATGGACGTGGTCTACATGGACACGACCTCCTCTACGCTGTGGCTGGAGAGCGAGGCGGACGCCGCACGCCACAACACCACCTTCGAGCGGATTGCCCGCAGCGGGCTCGCTCTTCGGGACTCCACTGCCCTGATCGAACGCATCCGCAAGGAGCTGTGAGCCGTGCCGCACTTCGAGTTCGCCAAGTCCACCTACAGTAGCGGCAACGGCGAGTGCGTCGAAGTCGCCCGCAACATCCCCGGCACCGTCGCCGTCCGGGACTCCAAGGACGTGGACGGGCCGATAGTCACCCTCGGCCCGGATGCCTGGAGTGAGTTCACGGCGTATGCGGTGCTCGCAGGGTGTTCAGCAGGGCGGCTCCGCGTTCCGCGTCGTCCACGCTGACCGCGAAGTCGGTTCGGCGCCCCCGGGCACGGATGACCAGGCAGTCCCCGGCGCGCAGCATGATCGTGGTGCCCAGGCCGCTGAGGCGGTAGCCCCAGCCGCCGACCTGTGCGGGCGTGCGGTTCTCCGCGCGTGCCGTCTCGATCGCGTCGGGTGCCCAGCGCCGCACCGGCCAGCCGAGTGGGCCGAAGGCCACCTCGAGGCCGCGTTCCGTGACGCGCGCCTGGACGGAGCCGCAGGCGGTCGCCGTCAGGGAGCCCACCGCGCAGAGTGTCAACAGCGTCCATCCCTGAGTGGGTTCGGCGAGGCCGCCGATCAGGGCGACGGCGGCGGCCACGGCCGCCAGGCCGGTCACCGCGGCCAGCCCGTGGAGCCACGGGTTGGTGGTCCGGGAGAACCAGACCACTCGCTGGCCCTCCGGAATGTCCAGCGCGGGTCCGTGGCCGTCCTGTCCGGTGAGCGCCGGGCCGGCCCCCCGTCGCCGGGTGCTCAGCAGCCACGCGACGATCCCGGCGACGACCACCGCCACGACAAGGGCCGTCGTCCAACCGGACTGCCGGCGGGCCTCGTGCCAGTCAGTCATGTCCAAGTTCGACCGGATGACGGAGGCCTGGGCACCGCCGATGCCGATGCCGACCGACAAGAGCGTGGCCACCGCCCACGGGGGTGTCGCGGCTCGGGCGTCTCCTCCGGCGCGCCACCGGGCCACGGCCACGCCCAGCACCAGTGCCACCCAGATCAGCGCCGGAAACAGGGAGGCGGCCCAGAGCGGCATCGAGCCGTCAGGCGCTGCCCGGCCCTGGCTCCAGTGGGTTGCCACCCGGTCCGGCAGCCGTCCGCTCGCGGCCCACGGGAGCGCCGCGATCAGGGCGGCCGTGCCGGCCGTCCAGACCGCGAAACCCCACCACGTCCCGTGCCCCGGCGCCCTCCGGTCGTTCACTGTGTCCCCCTGATCATTTCGATGAGATCGCTTCTGCTGTAGCCCAGGCGGGCCGCCTCGGCCACCAGCTCGCGCACCCGGATGTCCAGTCCGGAGCGCCGGCCGGCCCCCTCCGCCACGGTCACTCCCCGGCCTCTGCGGAACTCCAGCAGTCCCTCGTCCCGCAAGTCGCGCAAGGCGCGCAGGGCCGTGTTGACGTTGATGTCCAGCGCCTGGGACAGGTCGCGTGCCGACGGCAGGCGGTCGCCCGGACGGCACTCGCCCTCAGCGATGGCACGCCGGACGGCGGCCGCGAGCTGTTCGTAGAGGGGCCTGGTGTCCGTCTTGTCCAATCGCAGCAGCATGGTGATAGTGACGATAGCACCAGCTTGTTCATTGGCTGCCCTGCGGGGGGAACCTTTCGTCCCGGCCCCGACTCCTGGCGTGTCGATGCGGAACCGACGGGGATCCGCACCGACCTGAGAGGGGCCCGTACGGCACCGCACATGGTTGTGTCGAACAGGCCGTTGCCTGTGGACGAAGGGGCAGGACCGGCTCGCCCGTGCCGTACTCGGCGACGTGCAACCGGGTGTCCCGCACTTCCAGCCGGCGGTGCCCAGCCTGCGCGGATTCGGCTGGTCCGGACGGACGCGGCGCGGCTACGACATGGAGGGCCTGGCCGAGGACATGCTCGGGCTGCTCGACGCGCTCGGGCTGGAGCGGGTGGGGCTGGTCGGCCACGACTGGGGTGCTCACCCGGGTTTCCGGCTGTGCCTGCGGGCGCCGGAAAGGTTCACCGGGTATCTGGCGCTCAACATGTCCCACCCGTGGCCGCGGCACCGGGCCGTGCTGCCGAACCTGTGACGGCTGTGGTTCACCGCGTTCGTGGAGTACCCGTTCATCGGTCGCGCCGTGCTCCGGCACCGGCCCGCCTTCACCTGTTTCCTGCTCCGCCATCGGGTCGCCGACCCCTCCGTCCGGCCGGAGGCGGAACTCACGGATTCGCGGCCGGAACCAATTACGCCGTCGTCCACATGACCCGGGCCGGAGGAGCGTTCAGGAGATAGGGGCGCCTGTGGGGATCGAGGAAACGGCCCCGGGCGGCAGCGTCTGGATCTTCTGCCAGTCGAAGTAGTACTTGTCCATCGCGGCCGGGCTGGTGATCCAGCGCTTGACGCCGTTGCTGAACAAATACACCGCGGGAGCGTTGGAAGCCTTGCCGAGGAAAGCCCCGTCCGACAGCGCGCTGCCGGCGTCGATACTGCCGATGTCGACGACCGACTGGATGCCGTTCCAGTCGCGGAAGAGATTGTTGTACGTGGCCGGGTTGGGGATCCAACGACGCCGCCCGTCGAGAATCAGGTAGACAGCCGGGGAACCGACCCCCTTCACACGCAGACCGTTCAGCTCAGGATGGCTGCCTTTGAAGGCCGGGATG
This sequence comes from Streptomyces sp. NPDC046197, assembly GCF_040646295.1. Lineage (NCBI taxonomy): Bacteria > Bacillati > Actinomycetota > Actinomycetes > Kitasatosporales > Streptomycetaceae > Streptomyces > Streptomyces sp. NPDC046197. Next base: position 227,698 of record NZ_JBEYZY010000001.1, read on the forward strand.
ACAGCCTGTCCCGGTTTCGAGGCCGCCGGGGACTGCAAGGCCTGCGCGGCGGGAGCCGCGGCGAGTCCCGCTGAGGACGCAAGTACGAGAGCCAGCGCGGCAATCGATGAACGCTTCATCACTGTTCCTCCATCACATCGCATGGTGAGGCCCCGCCCACAGCCGACAGACCCGGCAAAGGGGGCCGCTCCGCCGATACCGAGGGGAAGACTCCACCCCGTCCCGTGCCGCGTCAACGGCCGCTAACCGGCCATCAGCGATTCCCCGCCAGAGCTCATGCCGACACCAAGCCCCTCTACATGAACGTCAGTTGAAGCTGTACCCGCACCCAGCTGCGCGACGTCTGCGTCGGCGCGGTCCTCGGCGTCCTCCGGCCGCCGCTCGCCGAGGACCCCGCCTCCGACTGGCCGCCACAAGGGCCCGGCGCGGGTGCCCAGGGGAGCCCGATGCGCTGCCAGTGGGTAGGGTTCGAACGCCGATTGGTCTTCCATCTCGGCCTGCCGGAGACCGAGTGTCTCGACACCTTGACCGAGCACGTCATCCGGGCACTCACCCAAGTGAAAGAGACAGAACCCAGCGCAGTGCCGCCCGCTCGGCGACCTCGCGGACGAACGCCCGGCCGCGCCGTTCGCCGGGATGCGCATGTCGCGATCAGCCTACGCCCCTGCGACGAAGGGGCCTGCCGCGGTGTGCGGCAGGCCCCTCGGCAGACGGGGCGGGTGTCAGCCCAGCCGGGCGAAGCCGTAGTTCAGGAGCTTCGTCGCGTCGGCCGCGCGCTGCGCGTACGTGGTGGAGGCCAGGACCGTGCCGATGACGGTCTTGCCGTTGCGGGTGGCGGCGAAGACGAGGCAGGCGCCGGCCTCGGGGCCGGAGCCGGTCTTCACACCGATGGCGCCGCTGTAGCTGCTGAGCAGCGTGTTGGTGTTCGTCCACGTCCCCATCGTGCGGGTGCTGCCCGTCTTGGTGATGGTCTGGGCCGTGTACGACTTCGTCTTCACGATCGAGCGGAAGATCGAGTTCGTCATCGCGCTGCTGGCGAGCTTCGTCAGGTCGCGCGGCGTGGAGTAGTTGTTGCCGTTGCCGATGCCGTCGAACGAGTCGAAGTGCGTCTTCGCCAGGTGCAGGCTCTGCGCGGTGGTGTTCATCTTGCCGATGAAGGACTTCACGCGGTCGGCCATCGTCGAGCCCGAGCCGAACTTGTCGGCCAGCGCGTACGCGGCGTCGCAGCCCGACGGCAGCATCAGGCCGTACAGGAGCTGGCGGACGGTGACCTGGTCGCCGACGATCAGGTGTGCCTGCGAGGCGTGGTTCCTGACGACGTAGTCGCTGTACGCCTTCTGGATGACGACCTTGCTGTCGAGGTTCAGGTTCGGCTGTGCGAGCACGACCTTCGCGGTCATGATCTTCGTCGTGGAGCCGGTGGAGCGCGTGGTGTCCGCGTACTTGGTGTACAGCGTGGTGCCGTCCGCGTTGTTCATCACGTAGCCGCCCTTGGCCACGATCGACGGCGTTGCCACGGCCTGAGCGGGGGCCGCGGTGAAGGCTCCGGCGGCGAGCACGGCCCCGGTGGTCACGGCCACGGCGGCGGTTCTGCGGATACGGATGCCCTGGATGCCGGTTTTCAAGTGAGGTACCCCGATTACGTCGAATGCCCCTAGGGTGCGGCGGAGTTGAGTGCCCACGAAGGTGGAGTGGGGGCCGCACGTGTCTGACACGTAACTAGCACACATGGTTGTGCGGCTGCTGAGCCGGGTTCCCCCTCTGTCCGGCCGGTCCGCATGCTGGAACGGGCCAGTCTTGTGTACGTGTTGTATCTATGCTGTGGCCATGAGCCTGGCCGTGAAGCAACCCCCTGCCGCCGACCGCGTCTACACCCACGTCAAACAAGGAGTCCTGGAGCGCCGCTACGAGGGCGGGGCGCTCCTGACGGAGGGCGAGCTGGCCGAGGCCGTCGGGGTGTCGCGCACTCCGGTGCGCGAGGCACTGCTGCGGCTGGAGGTCGAGGGGCTCATCAAGCTGTACCCGAAAAAGGGAGCCCTCGTCCTGCCGGTCTCCGCCCAGGAGATCGCGGACGTGGTCGAGACCCGGCTGCTCGTCGAGGAGCACGCGGCCCGCAAGGCGGTGCCCGCCCCGGCCGGGCTCGTCGAGCGGCTGGAGGAACTGCTCGCCCGGCAGAAGCGGCAGGCCGCCGCCGGGGATCTGGCCGGGGCCGCCGTCACCGACCGCTGCTTCCACGCGGAGATCGTCCGCAGCGGGGGCAACGAGATCCTCTCCCGCCTCTACGACCAGTTGCGCGACCGCCAGCTGCGCATGGGCGTTGCCGTCATGCACTCCCACCCCGACCGGATCGCCAAGACGCTCGCCGAGCACGAGGAGATCCTGGAGGCGCTGCGCGCCGGGGACGCCGAGGCGGCCGTCGGCGTCGTGCACCGGCACGTCAGCTGGTTCTCGCACCTGGCGCGGGGTGAGGTGCGGTGAGCGGCTCGTCCTCCTCGGGAGTCCCTCTCTCCCTGCCGGGCGATCCGCCGGGCGGCCGGCGCGCCGTCGCCGTGTGGGGCATCGGTGTCGCCGTCTACTTCGTCGCCGTCATCTTCCGTACGTCACTGGGGGTCGCCGGCCTCGACGCCGCCGACCGCTTCCACGTCAACGCCTCGGCGCTGTCGACCTTCTCGATCCTGCAGCTCCTCGTCTACGCGGGCATGCAGATACCCGTCGGCCTGCTGGTCGACGCTCTGGGCACCAAGAAGGTGCTGACCATCGGTGTCGTCCTCTTCACCGCCGGCCAGCTGGGCTTCGCCCTCTCGCCGTCGTACGGCACGGCACTCGCCTCGCGGGCGCTGCTCGGGTGCGGCGACGCCATGACGTTCATCAGTGTGCTGCGGCTCGGCACCCGGTGGTTCCCGGCCCGGCGCGGGCCGCTCGTCGCCCAGCTCGCCGGACTGGTCGGCATGGCGGGCAACCTGGTGTCCACGCTGGTGCTGGCCCGGCTGCTGCACGGCTTCGGCTGGACACCCGCGTTCGCGGGCAGCGCGCTGGCCGGCGTCGTGGTGCTCGTACTGCTGCTCCTGTTCCTGAAGGACCACCCCGAGGGGTACGAGCCGGAGCCGCAGCCGCACCGGGGCGCCGCGTACGTACGCCGGCAGATCGCCGCGGCCTGGCGGGAGCCGGGGACGCGGCTCGGGCTGTGGGTGCACTTCACCACCCAGTTCCCGGCGATGGTGTTCCTGCTGCTGTGGGGACTGCCGTTCCTGGTCGAGGCCGAGGGCCTGTCGCGGGCGACGGCCGGTGAACTGCTCACCCTCGTGGTGCTGTCCAACATGGTCGTGGGACTCGTCTACGGGCAGATAATCGCCCGGCACCACGCGGCCCGGCTGCCGCTCGCGCTCGGGACCGTGGCGGCGACCGCGGCCATGTGGGCCGTGACGCTGGAGTATCCCGGCGGGCGGGCGCCGATGTGGCTGCTGCTGGTGCTGTGCGCAGTGCTCGGGTCGTGCGGGCCGGCCTCGATGATCGGGTTCGACTTCGCCCGGCCGGCGAATCCGCCGGAGCGGCAGGGGACCGCCTCCGGCATCACCAACATGGGTGGCTTCATCGCCTCCATGACGACGCTGTTCGCGATCGGGGCACTGCTGGACGCCACCGGGGACGACTACACCGTCGCCTTCTCGGTGGTGTTCGTGCTCCAGGCGCTGGGCGTCGGGCAGATCCTGCGGTTGCGCAGGCGGGCGGCCCGGCGGGAGCGGGAACGGCTGGTGGCCAGCCGGGTGGAGACGGTGCACGTCCCGGCATAGGACGGGCCCCGGGAACCCGGCACCCGGCGTCGGTAAGCACCGGTGCGGGTCCGTGCGGCCCGTGCGGGCCTTTGGGGGCTGCCGCCCCCAGGCCCCGCTTCGGCCTGAACGGCCTCGTCCTCGATCGCCGGGACGTCCCGAATGTGCCGATTGTCCCCTTTTGCTCTTACTGAATGTGCCCCTACTGCATATGCCCTTACTGCGTCACCGTGAAGTTCCGCAGAATCGCCGCGGCCAGCTCCGGGTCGCCCTCCGTCTTCAGCCGGTCGGCCACCGCCTCCGGTGTGACGCGACCGCACGCCAGGCGGACGTACGTCTCCCAGTCGAGGGTGAGAGTCGCGGCCGGGCCGAGGGCCGGGGCCGTCTCCAGCGTGCCGCGGCCCTGGATGTCCACGCGGATCGTGCGCAGGAACTCCAGCGGACCGTGCACGTCGAAGACGACCGCCGAACTGCGCGGGGCGTCGGCCTTCGTGGCGACCACGTCCGGGAGTTCGGCGAGCAGGTGGTCACGGGCGATCTGCGCGCCGGGCGAGTCCAGGTTGCCGGGGCGGCCGAGAGCCGCGCGCAGGTCCTGCTCGTGCACCCAGATGTCGAACGCCCGGTAGCGCATGGCCTCTTCGAGGGTGATCTCCGTGCCGAGCGGCCCGCGCACCTTGGTGCCGGGGTCGCGCGACTCGTTCCGCAGCTGGCGGTTGCGGCGGATGATCGTGTACTCCAGCTCGGCCGTCATCTCAGGCGCCGTGTGGTGACGGCGGACGTCGACCTGCATCTCCATGTAGCGCTGGTGCTCGTTGGTGACGTGGAACAGGTCGCGCGGCAGCGAGTGGATGGGACGCGGGTCGCCGAGCAGCTCGCAGTCCATGCCGATGACGTGCGAGACGATGTCGCGGACCGACCAGCCGGGGCAGGGGGTCCGCCGGTTCCACTCGCCCTCCACGAGCGGCTGGACCAGCTCGGATATCGCTTCGACGGAGTGGGTCCAGGCATCGGCATAGGGCTGGAGGGTGGGATGCAGACTCACGGAAGGGGACCCCTCGGCGGTTGGTACACGGGCGGGTTGTGGCGGCGTTGCCAGTGGGAGGTGGCTGCACTCGGCGGATGTCTTGGAACTCCCCCAGGCTCTCGACTTCGCTCGAACACGGGGGACCCCCAAGTTACGCTGCTGTGAGGCACCCCGGCAGTGCTTTCGTGTGACGATCGTAGGCCCGTGTGGACGGCTCGAATGCCAGGACGGTGGTAGTGTGCGCGCCTCGCTGATCCAGATCGCCGTAGACGAGGGCGAATCGGTTGAATCCCGGCGGCGGCGGGTGGCCGCCCTGGTCCGGGAGCAGACGGGAGCGGACCTCGTCGTGCTGCCGGAGCTGTGGACGACCGGAGCCTTCGCCTACGAGGATTTCGGGCGGGAGGCCGAGCCGCTCGAAGGGCCGACGTACGAGGCGATGGCGAAGGCGGCGAGCGACACCGGGGTGTGGCTGCACGCCGGTTCCATTCCCGAACGGGACCCCGACGGCCCCCTCTACAACACCTCCCTGGTCTTCACCCCCTCCGGTGAGCTCGCCGCCGCCTACCGCAAGATCCACCGGTTCGGCTTCGACCAGGGCGAGGCCGTGCTGATGGGCGCGGGGCGCGAACTGGTGACGGTCCGCCTGCCGGAGACGACCCTCGGTCTGGCCACCTGCTACGACCTCCGTTTCCCCGAACTGTTCCGCGGGCTGGTCGACGCCGGGGCGGAGACCCTGGTGGTCCCCGCGGGCTGGCCCGAGCGCCGACGGGCGCACTGGACGCTGCTGGCCCGGGCGCGGGCGGTGGAGGACCAGGCGTTCGTGCTCGCGTGTGGAACGGCCGGGACGCACGCCGGAGTTCCGCAGTCGGGTCACTCGATCGTGGTGGATCCCTGGGGCGAGGTCCTGGCCGAGGCCGGGCCCGGCGACGAGGTCCTCACCGTCGAGTTCGACCCCGGGAGGGTCGCCACGACACGGCAGCAGTTCCCGGCCCTGAAGGACAGGGTGCTGGGCCTGGAACCGCCGCGCCGCGGCGCACCCTGACCAGCGCCCGGGTTACTGGTCCCGTTCCTCCCGCTCCTTCTCCGCCAGGTGGATCACGCACACCGCCACCGCGATCAGCAGTGCCGGGTCCGCGTCCTCCCGTACGACGTCGACGCCGTACGTCTCCACCACGCTCAGCCAGCGCCGGGAGATCACCGCCAGCAGCTCACCGTCGTACTCGACGGCGAACTCCCGGTCGAGGATCTTGCCGCTGACGTCGAGCTCGGTGCCGTCCACCAGGGAGACCCGGTAGTGGTTGCGCAGCAGCGACAGCCGCTTGCGCCTGATCTTCGCCAGGGCCTCGCCGCCCCGCTCGATCACCATCGTGTCCCGCAGGGCGAACATCTTCCGGTGGATGTCGATCAGGATCCGGCCGTGGGCGTCCTTCAGCTCGAAGGTGTCCCGCAGCCGCATCGCCTTGCCGTCGACGAGGAAGACCTTGTGGCCCTGCTCGTCCTCGATCCAGTAGTCGTCACCGATGCCGAGGATCCGGTCGCGTACGAGGAATCTCATGCCCTCACCGCTTCCCCGGCGACCGGTCCGAAACGCCGCCGGTAGGCCGACGGACTGAGGCCGGTCTCGCGCCGCAGCCGGGCCCGCAGGTTCGCGGCCGTGCCGAGGCCACTGCGCGCGGCCACCACGTCCAGCCGTGCCTCGCCGCGCTCGATCAGCCGGCAGGCGAGCGCCACCCGCTCCCCGGTCAGCCAGGCCAGGGGCGTGGTGCCGAGCTGCGTGCGGAAGCGGCGGTGCAGGGTCGCGGGGGACACGGCCGCCCGCGCGGCCAGCTCCGCCACCGTCAGCGGCTCGGCCAGCCGCTCCTGTGCCCACGCCAGCAGCGGCCCGAGCGACTCGTCCGGCACTTCGGGCACCGGCCGCTCCACGAACTGCCGCTGCCCGCCGTCACGGTGCGCGGCGAACACCAGCCGGCGGGACACCGCGTTCGCCATCTCGGCGCCGTGGTCCGTGCGCCAGACGTGCAGACCCAGGTCGAGCGCCGCCGCGCTGCCGGCCGCGGTCAGCACGTCGCCCTCGTCGACGAAGAGCACGTCGGGCTCCAGCAGGACCTTCGGGTGCAACTCCCGGAAGTCGTCCACCCAGCGCCAGTGGGTCGTGGCCCGCCGCCCGTCGAGCAGCCCGGCCTCGGCGAGCGCGAAGGTGCCGGTGCAGAAGCTCATCACGCGTGCGCCACGCGCGTGCGCGCGACGTATCGCCTCCACGACGGCGGGCCCGCGCGGGACGACGTTGTCCGGGCGGCCGGGCACGACCAGGGTGTCCGCCTCGTCCGCGGCGTCCAGACCGGGCACGCCGCTCAGGACGAAGAACCCGTGGTTCATCCGGACCTCGGGCGTGGGCGTGCACAGGCTCACCTCGTACAACGGCCCGGGCAGACCGAGCTCGGGCCGGGGCAGCCCGAACAGCTCCGTGGCCACACCCACCTCGAAGGGGTTGGTGCTCTCGTCGACGATCACGACGACGCGGTGCGGCCGCGGGCACCGGACGGACGACTGCGAGGATCGTTGCGCCATATGCGATTCCTAGCACTCGTCCGGCGCCCGGTACATCCGTGACGATGGCTCCATGGAATCCACCGCGCCCAGCGCATCCACCGCATCCAGCGCATCCACGGCGCCCACCGCACCAGGGGAACCCGTCTCCCTCGACCGGGCGCTCGCCTCCTTCGGGGACCTGTGGAGCCCCCGTGTCGTCACGGCCGTCAACGACTACGACGTCCGTATCGTCAAGGTCGAGGGCGAACACGTATGGCACGTGCACGACCACACCGACGAGTTCTTCCTGGTCCTCGACGGCGAACTGCACATCGGGCTGCGCGAGCCGGCCGGCGAACGCACGGTCGTGCTCCCCAGGGGCTCCGCCTTCACGGTCCCGCGCGGCACGGAGCACCGGCCCTACGCCCCCGTACCCACCGCCCTGCTCCTGTTCGAGCCCACCGGCACCCTCACCGTCGGCGACCGCCACGAGAAGGTGCCGGCCCATGTGGACGTGACGACGGGGCGTGCGCTGAGCTGAACGGCGGCGGCGGATGGCGGCCTTGGCCGATGACCGCACTGGCCTTCCAGGCGGCGGGCCTGCGGGTCACACGCCGTATCCGTCGGTGTAGCCGTCCCGGGCGTGGTGGTGCCGTTCCTCCTCGACGACCGTCGTCGAGGGCGGCACCATGACGCGGCGGCGCCGGGCGATGCTGCTGAACGTCGTGACGCCGATCAGTCCGACGATCATGAGGATGATGCCGACGAGGTCGAGGTTGACCCCGTGCATGTGCCAGTCGGTCGCGAACGTGAGGATGGCTCCCACGGCGATGAGAATGATGCATCCGCCGAGGCCCATGATTGTCGCCTCCCTGTCCGGTGTCGGATCCGGCGGTTCCGGTCTGATCCGGTCCCTTCCGGTCAACTCCGGGTACCCGCAGGTCGCCTGGACATGCGGAGGCGATCCCTCATGGGTGGTGCGGTCGCTGGTGCGTATCAGCCCTCCAGGAACGCCACCAGTGCGTTCGCCAGCAGGAACGGGTCCTGCACGGCGCACAGTTCACGGGCGCTGTGCATCGACAGGATCGCCACGCCGATGTCGACGGTCCTGATGCCGTGCCGGGCCGCGGTGATCGGGCCGATGGTGGTGCCGCACGGCATGGAGTTGTTGGAGACGAAGGACTGGAAGGGGACGCCGGCCTTCTCGCAGGCGGCCGCCCACACCGCGCGGCCGGAACCGTCCGTCGCGTAGCGGTTGTTGACGTTGACCTTGAGGATGGGGCCGCCGCCGGCGCGCGGGTGGTGCGTGGGGTCGTGCCGCTCGGCGTAGTTGGGGTGGACGGCGTGGCCGGTGTCGGAGGACAGGCAGACGGTGCCCGCGAAGGCGCGCGCCCGGTCCTCGTACGACCCTCCGCGCGCGAACACCGAACGCTCCAGCACGCCGCCGAGCAGCGGGCCGTCCGCGCCGGTGTCCGACTGGGAGCCGTTCTCCTCGTGGTCGAAGGCGGCCAGCACCGGGATGTACGGCAGCGGGCCCCCGGCGTTCGCCACCGCGGCCAGCGCGGCGGCGCCGGCGTGCACGGACAGCAGGTTGTCCATGCGCGGGCCCGCGACCAGTTCCCGGTCCCGGCCCAGGTAGGCGGGCGGCTCCACGGAGTGCACCATCAGGTCCCAGCCGGCCGTCCGGCCGGCCGGGATCCCGGTCTCCTCCTCCAGGAAGGCGATCAGGTCGCCGTCGCGGACGTCGTTGCCCAGGCCCCACACCGGCTGCATGTGCCGCTGCTTGTCGAGTTTGAGGCCGTCGGCCGACACGGAGCGGTCCAGGTGGATGGCGAGCTGCGGGACGCGCAGCAGCGGGCGGTCGATGTTGACCAGTCGCGTCGAGCCGTCGCGCAGGGTGAGCCGGCCGGCCAGACCCAGGTCGCGGTCGAGCCAGGAGTTGAGCAGCGGCCCGCCGTAGACCTCCACGGCGACCTGGCGCCAGCCGTGCGCGCCGGTGTCGGGCAGCGGCTTCACCCGCAGGTTGGGCGAGTCGGTGTGGGCGCCGACGATACGGAACGGGGTGTGCGGCGCGGCGCCCTCGGGGACGTACCAGGCCACGATCGCGCCACCGCGCACCACGTACTTGCCGCCGCTCACCGCGGCCGAAGCCGCTGATGTCTCCGCGTCCCAGGCGTCCGTCTCGGCGACCTGGCGGAAGCCGGCCTTCTCCAGCCGTTCGGCGGCGTTCGCCACGGCGTGGTAGGGCGACGGGCTCGCCGCCAGGAAGGACATGAGGTCGTCGGTGTGGCCGCGGTCGAAGCGCTGGCTTGTACTCATGGGTTCACCTTAACGACGGACGAGGGCCCGTTCCCTGTGGTCGGGAACGGGCCCTCGTGAGGGCGCTGTGGAGTTTGCGGAAAGCCCTGCGTGGTGCCTGGACGGCCCTGTGCGGTGCCTGGACGGCCCTGTGTGCTGCCTAGAAGGCGGCCTCGTCCAGCTCCATCAGGTCGAGGTCGACCTGCTCGGAGATCTTCCGGGCCAGAGTGACGCCCGGCAGGACGTTCGCGGCGAAGAACTTCGCCGCCGCGATCTTGCCCTGGTAGAAGGCCTTGTCCTTGCTGGAGGCGGTCTCCAGCTTCTCCGCTGCGACCGCGGCACCCTTGAGCAGCAGGTAGCCGACGATCACGTCACCGGAGGCCAGCAGCAGGCGGGTGGTGTTCAGGCCCACCTTGTAGATGTTCTTGACGTCCTGCTCGGTGGCCGCGAGGTCGGTCAGCATCAGGCCGACGATCGCCTCGAGCTCGACGGCCGCCTTGGCCAGGTGCTCGCGGGCGCCGGCCAGCTCCTCGCCGCCGGTGCCGAGCGCCAGGAACTTCTTGATGTCCTCGGCGAGCGAGTTCAGCGCGGCGCCCTGGTTGCGGACGATCTTCCGGAAGAAGAAGTCCTGGCCCTGGATCGCGGTGGTGCCCTCGTACAGAGTGTCGATCTTGGCGTCGCGGATGTACTGCTCGATCGGGTACTCCTGCAGGAAGCCGGAGCCGCCGAAGGTCTGCAGCGACTGGGCGAGCTGCTCGTAGCCCTTCTCGGAGCCGTAGCCCTTGACGATCGGCAGGAGCAGGTCGTTGAGGGCTTCCTCGGCGGAGGCGTCCTCGCCGCCGGCCTCCTTGACCGCGATCGTGTCCTGGACGGCGGCGGTGTACATGACGAGGGCGCGCATGCCCTCGGCGTACGCCTTCTGCGTCATCAGCGAGCGGCGCACGTCCGGGTGGTGGGTGATGGTCACCTTGGGCGCGGTCTTGTCCATGAAGTTGGCCAGGTCCGGACCCTGGACGCGCTCCTTGGCGTACTCCAGCGCGTTCAGGTAGCCCGTGGAGAGGGTGGAGATCGCCTTCGTGCCGACCATCATGCGGGCGAACTCGATGATGCGGAACATCTGGCGGATGCCGTCGTGCTTGTCGCCGATCAGCCAGCCCTTGGCGGGGTGACGGTCGCCGAAGGTCATCTCGCAGGTGTTGGAGGCCTTCAGGCCCATCTTGTGCTCGACGTTGGTGGCGTACACGCCGTTGCGCTCGCCGAGCTCACCGGTCTCGAAGTCGAAGAGGTACTTCGGGACGAGGAAGAGGGACAGGCCCTTGGTGCCGGGGCCGGCGCCCTCGGGGCGGGCGAGGACGTAGTGGAGGATGTTCTCCTCCATGTCGTGCTCGCCGGAGGTGATGAAGCGCTTCACGCCCTCGATGTGCCAGGAGCCGTCCTCCTGCTGGACCGCCTTGGTGCGGCCGGCGCCCACGTCGGAGCCCGCGTCGGGCTCGGTGAGGACCATGGTGGAGCCCCAGGTCTTCTCGACCGCGATCTGCGCGATCTTCTTCTGCTCCTCGGTGCCCTCCTCGAAGAGGATGCGGGCGAACGCCGGGCCGGAGGAGTACATCCACACGGCCGGGTTCGAGCCGAGGATCAGCTCCGCGTACGCCCAGATCAGGGACGGCGGGGCGGTGGTGCCGCCGATCCCCTCGGGCAGGCCCAGGCGCCAGTACTCCGAGTCCATGAAGGCCTTGTAGCTCTTCTTGAAGCTGTCGGGTATCGGCGCGGTGTTGGTCTCCGGGTCGAACACCGGCGGGTTGCGGTCGGCGTCCGCGAAGGACTCGGCCAGCTCGTTCTCGGCGAGCCGGGTCAGCTCCTCCAGGATGCTCTTGGCGGTCTCGGTGTCCATCTCCTCGAACGGGCCGGTGCCGTAGAGCTTGTCGCGTCCGAGTACTTCGAAGAGGTTGAACTCGATGTCGCGGAGATTCGACTTGTAGTGCCCCATGGCGACGGCTCCCGTAAGAGGACTCGGCGAGGCACTGGATCCTCGCAACTGGTTGACGTACCAACAAGTAGCTCCGATGATGCTACCCGTCGGTAATAAGAAGCAACCCCGATCGGGTCATCTGTGACGAGGCTCTACTCCGAGGCGGGCCTTTGACTACCCTTGCGGGCATGTACGGCTACGAGCAGAGCGTGGGTGCGCAGCAGGGTTACACCACGCCGCAGCAGCAGATGCCCGGCGGCGTCGGCGGATACGGCCAGCAGCCGCCCCTGTACCCGGAGCCGTCCCCGCCGTCGCTCGCCGACGCGGTGCGTGCCTTCACCACGGGGCAGATGACCGCGGAGGACTTCCAGCAGACCTTCGCCACGTCCAAGGTGTACTGCCCGCGCGGCGACACCCCCGGCTTCCTCGCCCTGCACAACACCCAGCAGCCGGTGATCCCGATGTTCACCTCGCTGAAGGAGCTGCGCCGGTACGCCGGCAAGGAGTCGAAGTACTTCGTGATCACCGGTGTCGAGGTGATCGACCTGCTGCCCACGGGTTATGGCTTCGTCCTCGACATGGAGGGCGAGCACCGCATCGTCTTCGACGCGAAGGCGGTCGAACAGATGGTCGATTTCGCCATGCGGCGCATGTACGGCTGAGCCGCCCCGACCTCGCAGCGGGCCCGGAGGGAATTCCCTCCGGGCTCTCTCTGTTGGGTCTGGCAGAAAGTTCAATACTCAACTAAAGTTGGCCCACCAAGGAGGTACCGAGATGCCTGCAGTGACCGTCGAGAACCCGCTGGCGCTGCCCCGTGTGGCCGCGCCGGCCGACGCCGTGGCACGCCCCGTGCTCGCCGTCACGACCGCGCCGAGCGGTTTCGAGGGCGAGGGCTTCCCGGTGCGCCGGGCGTTCGCCGGGATCGATTACCGCCACCTCGATCCGTTCATCATGATGGATCAGATGGGCGAGGTGGAGTACGCGCCGGGCGAGCCCAAGGGCACCCCCTGGCACCCCCACCGCGGCTTCGAGACCGTCACCTACATCATCGACGGCGTCTTCGACCACCAGGACTCCAACGGTGGCGGCGGCACCATCACGAACGGCGACACCCAGTGGATGACGGCCGGCGCGGGCCTGCTGCACATCGAGGCGCCGCCGGAGTCGCTGGTCATGTCGGGCGGTCTCTTCCACGGCCTGCAGCTGTGGGTGAACCTTCCGGCCAAGGACAAGATGATGGCGCCCCGGTACCAGGACATCCGCGGCGGCAACGTCCAGCTGCTCACCTCCCCCGACGGCGGCGCGCTGCTGCGGGTCATCGCCGGTGAGCTGGACGGCCACCAGGGCCCCGGTATCACGCACACGCCGATCACGATGATCCACGCGACGCTGGCGCCGGGTGCGGAGATCACCCTGCCCTGGCGGGAGGACTTCAACGGTCTCGCCTACGTCCTGGCCGGCCGGGGCGCGGTGGGCGCCGAGCGGCGTCCGATCCACCTGGGCCAGACCGCCGTCTTCGGCGCCGGCTCCTCGCTGACCGTCCGCGCGGACGACAAGCAGGACTCGCACACGCCGGACCTGGAGGTCGTACTCCTGGGCGGGCAGCCGATCCGTGAGCCCATGGCCCACTACGGCCCGTTCGTCATGAACACCCGCGATGAACTCATGCAGGCCTTCGAGGACTTCCAGAAGGGCCGTCTGGGGACCATCCCGGCCGTGCACGGGATGACCGAGGGCGGACTGTAGGGCTCGCGAGGGCCACATGCGGACGAGTCCCGTCCGGAGACGGACGGGCTCACCGAGAGGTTTCCGGCCCGGACCTCCGGGCCGGAAACCCGACGAGAGGAGACCCGTGCGTCAGGGCGCTCCGCCGTGGTGCTGTGTCAGGGCGCGCTGTCAGGGCACGTTGTCAGGGCGTGTCCCTGCTTGGCTGGACGTGCATGTCACGGCCGGATACGTAGACGGTGCCTCCGGTGGTCTTCACGTTCTGCTTGACGAGGGTCTCGATGCGGGCGCGGTCCCGGCTGTCGGCGTTCGGCAGCAGGTGCTCCTGGAGCAGCGTCCGCAGATCGGCAGCCAGTTCGGGGTTCTGTTCGACGAGTGCCTGCAGCCGGACGCGCCACAGCACCGCCAGCGCCTCCTCCCGCTGGGGATCGGAATGGCTCCGAGCCTGCACGACACTGTTGTGCAAGGTTTCCAGTTCGTTCGAGATTTGATCGGAATTCACCGCATCGCCTTCGGTGTTGCGCGCCTTCTTCCACAGGTTCGCCATGGCCGCGGCGGTGCGCTGCCAGGCGTCCGTGGCCATTGCCGAGACCAGGGCGGTGCCGGCGGTCAGGATGATGGGGTCCACATTTACCTCCGCTCAGTGCGCGTCCAGCACTTTAGGGGGTGTGAGCGGTTCTGCGTATACGTCGGCGAGCGCATAAACAGGACCGTTTCCACTGCAGGCTCATAAGCCGCTCCAGCAACTTTTGTTCAACAAGCAACGACCCCTATTGTCCCGGTCGGCAGTGTGCTAGCCTGTAACGCTCTCGGTCGCACAATGTCCTTTTATGGCTAGGATCGCTGCAGTGGTCGATGGCAATCACGACGGTGCTCGTTCGAAAATAGAGCAGAATATCGATACCAATGGGCATGCCGTCAGTTATGTGGCCGGCCGTGACCTGTCCTTAGCCGCGCCGACCGGATGGGGAGACGCGAGTCCCGGCCGGAGTTCCGTCAGAATTCCGGAATCGCGACGCGGGAACCTGAGGCTGCACGGCCGCGACGCCGTCACCCGCCATCTCGTCCACTGCCTGCCGGGCGCCGCCGGGCCCGGTCGTGAACACGGCGGCGGCCAGGGTGGCGTGCACATCCTCTACGGCCTCAGCGGTTGCGGGAAGACCGAGATCGCCTGGGAGGTCGGCCAGGCGGCGCGGGCGTCGGGCGTCCACGTGTGGTGGGTGCACGCGGGAGGACAGGCCTCGATAGGTGGCGGCATGCGCGAGGTCGCGGCCCAGCTCGGGGCGCCGCAGCCCCGGGTGGACGAGGCCTGGGCGGGCCGGGCCAGTGCCACGGACCTGGTGTGGGAGATGCTCAACGACGCGCCGGCGCCGTGGCTGCTGGTGCTGGACAACGCGGACTGGCCGGAGTTCCTGGCCGACACCGACCGGCAGGTCTCCGACGGGGTGGGCTGGTTGCGGTTGCCGCGGACACCGCGCGGCATGGTCGTGGTGACCTCGCGGGTCGGTGAAAGGTCCGTCTGGGGGGCCTGGCCGGCCCGGCACCGCATCGGTCCGCTGGATCCGGCCGACGGCGCCAGCATTCTCCTCGACTACGCGGGCAGGGGCGACGGGGCATCTCCCGAGGAGGTGGCCGACGCGAGTGAACTCTCCCGACGGCTCGGCGGCCTTCCCGTGGCGCTCCAGGCGGCCGGAGCATATCTGCAGAAGGTGAACCACGGCCCCGTCTTCCGCGGCAGTCAGGCCATTCGCAGTATCCGCGACTACCACGATGTGCTGGTCCACCGGTTCGACGAGGGACGGCCGTATGTGAACCAGCGCCGGCTGACCGAGGAACTGGGGCTGGCCGCTGTGCACAGCACCTGTGAGATGTCCCTTTCCCTATTGGACGAACGAGGCCAGTCCGATGCGCGGCCGCTGCTCGTCGTACTGGCATTCATGGCGGCGCGGCCCATTCCCTACGGGGCTGTACTCAATCGGGAACTCATGTCCCGCTCATCGCTTTTCGGGGAGATATCGGAAAGCCGTATCCGCCTGCTGGTGGACGCGCTCGACGGGCTCACCCTCATCAGCCGGGGCCGCAATCCCTCGGCCGGCCCCGTGTACGGCTACACGCTCACCCTGCATCCCCTCGTCCGGGACGTGGTCCTGGAGAAGCAGGGCGGGCAGGACGCGCTGCAACTGCGCCGCATGATGATCGACCTGCTCGACGACACGGTCCGGGACCTGGACCCGGACGACCCGGACGCGTGGACCGGGTGGTCCGCACTCGCTCCGCACTGCGCGGGTCCCGTGCTCGACTTCGTGCGCTGGTGCGAGAAGCAGGGGATGCCGGAGGACCCCCTGGTCTCCGCGGCCTTCGGGGTGATCCGCAAGGTCAGCAGGTATCTGCTGGCCCGCAGCCTGCCCCGGCAGGCGCAGCTCTTCCTGGAGGACTGCCTGGCCGCCCTCCCCCGTGCCTGGCGGACTCGCGGTGAGGTGGTGGCCCTGCGCCATGAGTACGGACGCTGCCTGCTGGAGCAGGGCAGACTGACGGAGGCGGCGCAGGAGCTGACCTGGGTGCTCGACCAGCGGAACCGGAACAGGGAGCTGGGCGGCGACCACCCGGACACCATGGCGACCCGGCACAAACTCGCCCGCTGCATGCTCGAACAACGACAGTGGAAGCGGGCCGAGGCGAACCTGCGCGAAATTCTCGCCTACGAGCGCCGGAGGAATCCCGACGACCCGGACACCCTGACCGTCTGGCACAGCCTGGTGCGCTCGGTGGTGGGGCAGGGCCATCTGCGGCTCGACGAGGCGGCGGAGGAAATCGGAGCCGTGCTGGAGGCGTGGCGTCGGCGGCCGCACCCTCACCCGGAGAACCTGTTCGCCCGGATCACGGCCGCGAAGATCATGCTGCTGCGCGGAGAGCCCGAGGGCGCGCTGCTGGAGATCACCGATCTGCTCAAGGAGTACGACAGCAAGCACTGGAGCGCGAGGGCGGAGGTGGCACAGGCCAGGCGCCTGCGCGGCCAGAGCCTGTGCGCCGTGGGGAGGATCGAGGAGGGGGTCTGGGAACTCCAGGAGGTTCTCTCCTGGCAGGAGGTCAACATGGGCCCGGAGCACGCCGAGACCGTCCTCACCCGGGGAATTCTGGCGGAGTGGAGTTAGTCCTGTTCGGCGGTGTGGAGTCGGTCCTGCTCGGCGGAGTGGATTCAGTCCTGTTCAAGAGTGGGTCGTGGCCTGCGGCGGGGGTAGGCTCCGTCATCCTGACGAGGTGTCAGGTCGGATGGATCGTGCGGTGACGCGGAGGACAGCGGTGACCGAAATTCATGTGGTGGACGCCTTCACGGACGTGGCCTTCCAGGGGAATCCCGCCGCGGTGGTGATCCTGCCCGAGGAGCGGTCCAAGCCCTGGATGCAGAGTGTCGCCGCGGAGATGCGGCACTCGGAGACGGCCTTTCTGGTCCTGGATGACCGGTCGCGGGAGCAGGCGGTGCCGCTGCGGTGGTTCACGCCGGTCGCCGAGGTCGATCTGTGCGGGCACGCCACGCTGGCCGCCGCCCACGTCCTGGGCGGCACCACCGAGTTCATCACCCACAGGAGTGGTCGCCTGACGTGCGTCGCCCAGGACGGATGGGTCGACATGGACTTCCCCGCGGACCCGTTGTCCGTGCTGGACGTCCCGGACGGTCTGGCCGCGTGCTTCGCGGGCGTGCCGTTCGAGGCGGTCGCGCGGGGCAAGGACGACCTTCTGGTCCAGGTGCCGACGGAGCGGCACGTCAGGGACCTGGAGCCGGACTTCGCCAATATCGCGAAGCTCACGGAACGGATGTCCGCGCGCGGTCT
This sequence comes from Streptomyces sp. NPDC046197, assembly GCF_040646295.1. NCBI lineage: Bacteria > Bacillati > Actinomycetota > Actinomycetes > Kitasatosporales > Streptomycetaceae > Streptomyces > Streptomyces sp. NPDC046197. The sequence continues at coordinate 244,843 of NZ_JBEYZY010000001.1, forward strand.
CATCGTCACCGGCAGTGGATACGAGGACCGTTCGTTCGTCAGCCGTTGCTTCTATCCGGGGGTGGGAGTTCCGGAAGATCCCGTCACTGGTTCGGCCCACTGCACATTGGCCAGTTGGTGGTCGCCCATTCTCGGTGTCACCGAGATGATGGCGGAACAGGCTTCGCCGAGAGGCGGCCGGGTGCGGCTGTGTCATCAGGGTGACCGGGTACGTCTGGGGGGCCAGGCAGTGTCGGTGCTGAAGGGGGAGCTGCTGGCATGAAGGGCCATCGGTACGGCGGTTTCCGCAAAAAGCGATCTTGTTCTAGTCTGGCCCAATGAACGCTGTCGCCAAGGGTGTTGAGCTTGCCGTCGGTACGCCGCTCAACGTCAAGGCCTGGAGTGCCGCACCGTCTGACGGTACGAAAGCATTGCTCGATCAGTATGCGTTGGAAATCGAGCAGGAAATGATTGCGTTCCGGCGCGATCTGCATCAGCACCCCGAGGCGTCGAATCAGGAATTCCGCACCACTCGTAAGGTCGCCGAGCGACTGGAAAAGGCCGGACTGCGGCCCCGGCTGATGCCGAACTCCACCGGCCTGTTCTGCGATATTCCCGGCCTCGAACCGGGCGCGCCGATGACGGCCTTCCGAGCGGATCTCGACGCCCTTCCGGTGCAGGACGAAAAGGCCGTTCCCTACCGTTCGACGGTACCGGGATTCAGCCACGCCTGCGGCCACGACGTTCATACGGCCGGTGTTCTCGGAGCCGGCCTGGTCCTCGCCCGCCTCGCGACGGCCAACGCACTGCCCGCCCCCGTACGGCTGGTCTTCCAGCCGGCTGAGGAGAAGATCGCCGGCGCCCTGTACATGATCGACAAGGGTGTTCTCGACGGGGTGTTCCGGATCCTCGCCCTGCACTGCGACCCCAAGATCGACGTAGGGCAGGTGGGCCTCAAGGAGGGCCCGTTGACCTCCGCCTGCGACCTGGTCAAGCTCACGGTGCGGGCCGGTGAGGGCGTCATGGACGCGGCACCGCCCAACGTGGTGAACGCGGTCTCCGCCCTCGTCACCGGTGTGCCGTCCGCGGTGAGCCAGCAGGTTCCCACGGGTTCGGGGATCTCCATCGTGTGGGGGCACGTGACGGCGAACGCCCTCACCGACGGCGGGGACGAGCGTGCCGCCGGCGACGGCTTCCTGCAGTGCACCATCCGGTGCATCGACGAGCGTGCGTGGGAACTGGCCGAGCCGCTCTTCCGGAACGCCGTCGACAGCATCTGTGCCCTGTACGGAGTCGTCCCGGAGCTGGAGTACACCCGGGGCATCCCGCCGGTGGTCAACGAGGCGATGAGCATCGACCTGTTCCGCCGTGCCACCGAGGAGGTGCTCGGCAAGCCCGGCGTGACGAGCACGGAGCAGAGCCTCGGCGGCGAGGACTTCGCCTGGTTCGTGCGGGAGAGAGCGGGTGCGATGGCCCGCCTGGGCGTCAGGAGCCCGGGGGTGGAGCGGACCCTCGATCTGCATCAGGGACTGTTCGACGTGGACGAGCGGGCCATCGGCGTGGCCACCCGCCTGCTGGCCACCGCCGCGCTGCTGCGCTGACCCGCGTCGTGCGCTGAAGGGCTCAGACACACAGGGCAGCACCACAGGTCAGCACCAGCAGGGGGGATGAGTGTGCGGGAGTTGCGTGTTTCTGAGCACCTTTCATTCGGTTCGCTGACATCGCTGATCGACGGCGAGCTCGATCTGATCCGGTGCCGGGCCTACTGTCCCCCCGAGACCTACGCGGTGGCACGGCCCCGCATCCAGGCCGCCTGCGACCTGTCCACCTACACCCTGACCCAGGACCTGCAGTGCGTCGGGGTCTCCATCGGCGAGGCGAACGAGAGCGCGGAGAAGGCCAAGCAGTACGTGGCCGAGGCGGCGGCCACCACGGCCCTCATCAGGGAGACCCTGTTCGCCGGAGTCGTGTCGCCGATGGACCGGCTACTGGCTCAGCTCGATGACGTATGGCCGAGGGGTGCCGGTATCGCCCTGTCCGGGGGCGAGCCGGTCCTGCCCAACGTGATCCGCCGGTGGACGGCGGGCGGCCAGGCCAACCCGCACATCGACCAGCGCAACTCCGAGATCCTCGGCGACTACGTGTTCCGCAGGCGGCTCGGCGTCAACGTCTACCTGGAGGTGCCCCCCGAGGGCGGCGGGGGCGACCTGGAGTTGTGGGACGCCCTGGTCGAGGACGAGCTGGAGTACCGGGCGCGGCGCCGCCGGGACTACGGCCTGAACCGTGCCGACCTCGACGCGCCGGACTGGGTCGTCCACCCCTCGGACGGCGACCTGTTCATCTTCGACGCCTCCCGGGTGCACGGTGTGCGCGCCCTGTCACGGGGCCGGCGCGTCACCATGGCGTGTTTCCTGGGAGTGCGCGGCACGGAGGACCCCTTGGCCCTCTTCGCCTGAGGACGAGGGGCCAGGGGTGGAGCCACCGGCCTGACGCCCCGTCACCCGGCCGGGCCGTTCGCACAGGACAGGCCGGCCGTGGCGTGTTCGGGTGGAGGGGTGCAGCTGCTGCCCGAGCCCGTTCGACGTCTTGCCGCCTGGTGCGCCGTCGTGCTGCTGGCCTCGGGGGTGGTCTGGATCGGCATCCGGCTGTGCGTGGTGTTCCGGACCGCGGTGACGCCGGTACTGCTGGCCCTGCTGGGAACCGCCCTGCTGCGGCCCCTCTTCCAGCGGCTGGTGCGGGCCGGGGTCAACCGGTCGCTGGCCTCCGGACTCACCTGTGTCGCCGTCGTGGCCGTGGTCGGCGGGGCGGTGTACATCGTGGTCCTCGCGCTGATCGACAGCGGCGACCAGATCCTCGCCTCGCTCAGGACCGCCGCGCGGTCGCTCGCCGACCACTTCGGCGCGGCCGGGACCTCACTGGACGACCTCGCCTCCCACGCCAGGGAACTGCTGAGCAGGTTCGGCGGCACGGCCGCCTCCAACGTGATCAGCGGGGTCAGCGTGGTCGGCGAGTCCATCGCCATGGCCGTACTGGCCCTGCTGCTGGTCTTCTTCTTCCTTCGCGACTCCCACCGGGCCGCCGAGGCCCTGCGCTCCCTCGCACCGCCCGGCGCCGCCGGGACGTTGGAGGCGACCGCGCGGCGGGCCTTCCGTGCCGTCGAGGGCTTCATGCGCGGCACCACCCTCATCGCCCTGATCGACGCCACCTGCATCACCGTCGGCCTGCTCGTCCTCGACGTGCCGGGAGCGGTGGGACTCGGCGCACTGGTCTTCGTCGGGGCGTACATCCCCTACCTCGGCGCCTTCCTCTCCGGTGCCGTGGCCGTGCTGGTCGCCCTCGCCGACCGCGGATTCGTCATCGCCCTGTGGACGCTGGGGGTGGTCCTCGCCGTGCAGGTGCTGGAGGGGCACGTGCTGCAGCCGGTGATCCAGAGCCGGACCGTGCAGATGCACCCGGCGGTGGTGATGCTGACGATCACCGCGGGGGCGTCGGTCGCCGGCATCGTCGGCATGCTGCTCGCGGTGCCCTTGACGGCGGCCGCCTTCGGGGTCGCACACGAGCTGCGCGCCCGGTACGCGCCCCAGGCACAGGCCTCCGGGGAGGGGTAGCCGCAGCTGTGGACCGAAGCCGGAGCTGTGGCCCGTGATCGGGGCCTTGTCCCGGGGCCGTGGCCGAGGCCCCGGTCACCGTCTCGCGGCAGTCGGTTCGTACAGCTCGAACCAGATGCTCTTGCCGCGGCCCTGCGGATCGACGCCCCAGGCGTCGGCGAGCAGCTCGATCAGCAACAGCCCGCGCCCGGAGGACGCCAGCTCCCCCGGCCGCCGCCGGTGCGGCAGATCGTCGCAGTTGTCCGTGACCTCCACCCGCATCCGCCGCTCGTCCCCCTCGCCCCTGACCTCCGCGACGAGCAGCGCCTCCGCGTCGGTGTGCACGAGGACGTTGGTGAGCAGCTCGGACAGCAGCAGCACCGCCGAGTCCACCTGGTCGGGCGAGTACCAGTCGTGCAGCAGCTGCCGCAACTGCTGCCGGGCCACCGCGATCCTTTCGGGCTCGGCCTGCGCCACGGTCAGCAGGGTGCGCCGGGCCTCCCCGCCGTCGGCCTCGGACTCGCCACGGCCCAGGGCGCGCCGGTGCAGCAGCAGCACGGCGATGTCGTCCTCACGGCGGTCGGCCAACGGGCCCGTGGTGTGGTGAGAGGAGGGCCCGTGCACGGCCTGGACGAGCGCGTCGGCCAGCTCCTCCGTCTCGCCCTGGTGCTGCTCCAGGATCGTACGGATACGCCGCCAGCCGGTGTCCAGGTCGTGGCCGCCGGTCTCGATCAGGCCGTCGGTGCACAGCAGCAGGGTCTCGCCGGGCTCCAGGGTGAACCGGGTGGTCGGGTAGTCGGCGTCCGGGTCGATGCCGAGCGGCAGCCCGCCCGCCGTCGGCCGCATCAGGACCGTTCCGTCCGCCATGAGGATCACCGGGTCGGGGTGCCCGGCGCGGGCGATCTCCAGTACGCCGCTGCGCGGATCCACCTCGACGTAGAGACAGGTGGCGAAGCGCGGGTCGGCGGCGGCGTCGTCGTTGTCGTTGTCGGCGCCCTCGCCGCCCCGGTCGAGGATGCCGTGCAGGAAGCGGGAGGCGCGGGAGAGGACCGCGTCCGGGCGGTGCCCCTCGGACGCGTAGGCGCGCAGGGCGATGCGCAGCTGGCCCATCAGACCCGCGGCGCGCACGTCGTGGCCCTGGACGTCGCCGATGACCAGGGCGGTACGGCCTCCCCCCGCCCTGGTCCGGGAGGCGCCCGCGGGCAGCGGGATCATGTCGTACCAGTCGCCGCCGACCTGGAGACCGCCGCCGGTGGGGACGTAGCGGGCGGCGACGTCCATGCCGGGCATCTCGGGGCCCAGCACCGGCAGCATCGAGCGCTGGAGCCCTTCGCTCAGCTCCCGCTCGGACTCGGCGGTCCCGGCTCGGGACAGGGCCTGGGCGAGCATGCGGGCCACCGTGGTCAGCACGGAGCGCTCGTCGGGGGCGAAGGTCACCGGGTAGGCGAAGGCGGCCATCCAGGCACCCATCGTGCGCCCCGCGACGGTCAGTGGCAGGAACGCCCAGGACTGGCGGCCGAAGCGCTCGGCGAGCGGCCAGGTGAGCGGATAGCGCTCCTTGTACTCCGACGGGGAGGAGAGGTAGACGGCACGGCCGGTGCGGACCACCTCGGCGGCCGGGTAGTCGGTCTCCAGGGACATGTGCACGAACGGGCCCTCGTCGCCGGGTTTCTGCCCGTGGTGACCGATGATCGTCAGCCGGTCGCCCTCCACCCCGAAGACGGCCAGCCCGTCGGGCGAGAAGCCGGGCATCGACAGTCCCGCCGCGACCCGCAGCACCTCCGCCGTGGACCGCGCCTCGGCGAGCGCCCGGCCGGCGTCCAGCAGGAAGGCCTCCCGGGAGCGCCGCCAGTCGCCGGTGACCGCGCTGCGCCCGGCCGGCGAGCCCGGCGTCGGCTCGGTCACCTCCTGAAGGGTGCCGGTCAGCTCGTACGCCTTCTTGCGGGGGTCGAAGGAGGGCTTGGAGCGGCTGCGCACGACCCGGATGATCCGGCCCCGCTCGTCCATGATCCGGACCCGTACCTCGGCGAGGGTGCCCTCGGTGGCGGCCAGCTGGATGACGCCCGTGATCTCGTTCCAGTCGACGGGGTGGATGCGGGCGCGCACCTGGGCCTCCGTGAGGGAGGCCTGCGCCGCGGGCAGCCCGAGCAGCCGTGCAGCCTCGGCGTCGACCGAGACCAGCCCGGTGGCGGTGTCCCAGTGCCACAGCCCGGTCGCGAGGGCGGCGAGGACGTCCCCCAGGGCGGGCAGGGGCTCACCAGTGCGCATTGCCCCACTGTAAGAACAGGGGATCGACCGCTGCCACCGATGACGCGGCAGTGAGGGGCCCCCGCCGTTCCGGGCCGCCGGTAATGGTGGGGAGCCGATCTTGGGGTGGCCGGTACCCTTGGTAGGTCCGGGCCGTGCCCGATCGTGCCGAGGGCAGCCACCTCGGCACCACCCGAACCGAAGGACGATGAACGACGATGCACCGGTACAGGTCCCACACCTGCGGCGAGCTCCGCGCCTCTGACGTCGGTACCGACGTCCGGCTCAGTGGCTGGCTGCACAATCGGCGCGACCTGGGCGGCATCCTCTTCATCGATCTGCGGGACCACTACGGCATCACGCAGCTCGTCGCCCGCCCCGGCACGCCCGCGTACGAGGCGCTGGACAAGCTGTCCAAGGAGACGGTGGTCCGCGTCGACGGCAAGGTCGTCTCCCGTGGCGCCGAGAACATCAACCCGGAGCTGCCCACCGGCGAGATCGAGATCGAGGTCGGCGAGGTCGAGGTGCTCGGCGAGGCCGCCCCGCTCCCCTTCACGATCAACAGCGAGGACGGGGTCAACGAGGAGCGGCGCCTGGAGTACCGCTTCCTGGACCTGCGCCGGGAGCGCATGCACCGCAACATCATGCTGCGTACGGCGGTGATCTCGTCGATCCGTCAGAAGATGGCCGCGATGGGCTTCAACGAGATGGCGACGCCGATCCTCAGCGCCACCTCTCCCGAGGGCGCCCGCGACTACGTGGTCCCCTCGCGAGTGCACCCGGGCCGGTTCTACGCGCTCCCGCAGGCCCCGCAGCAGTTCAAGCAGCTGCTGATGATCTCCGGCTTCGACCGCTACTTCCAGATCGCGCCCTGCTTCCGCGACGAGGACGCGCGCGCAGACCGCTCGCCGGGCGAGTTCTACCAGCTCGACGTCGAGATGAGCTTCGTCGAGCAGGAGGACGTCTTCCAGCCGATCGAGCAGCTGATGACGGAGCTCTTCGAGGAGTTCGGCAACGGCCGCCACGTGACCTCTCCCTTCCCGCGGATCCCGTTCCGCGAGGCGATGCTGAAGTACGGCTCGGACAAGCCGGACCTGCGCGCCAAGCTGGAGCTCGTCGACATCACCGACGTCTTCGAGGGCTCGGAGTTCAAGGCGTTCGCCGGCAAGCACGTGCGCGCGCTGCCCGTGCCGGCCGTGCAGGACCAGCCGCGCAAGTTCTTCGACCAGCTCGGCGACTACGCCGTCGCGCAGGGCGCCAAGGGCCTGGCCTGGGTCCGCGTCGGTGAGGACGGCTCGCTCTCGGGCCCGATCGCCAAGTTCCTGACCGAGGAGAACGTCGCCGAACTGACCAAGCGGCTCTCGCTCGCCCCCGGACACGCGGTGTTCTTCGGGGCCGGCGAGTTCGACGAGGTCTCGAAGATCATGGGCGCGGTCCGCGTCGAGGCCGCCAAGCGCGCCGGCCACTTCGAGGAGGGCGTCTTCCGCTTCTGCTGGATCGTCGACTTCCCGATGTACGAGAAGGACGAGGAGACCGGCGCGATCGACTTCTCGCACAACCCCTTCTCCATGCCGCAGGGTGGCCTGGAGGCCCTGCAGACCCAGGACCCGCTGGACATCCTGGGCTGGCAGTACGACATCGTCTGCAACGGCGTCGAGCTGTCCTCCGGTGCCATCCGGAACCACGAGCCGGAGATCATGCTCAAGGCCTTCGAGATCGCGGGCTACGACCGGGAGACGGTCGAGGAGAAGTTCGCGGGCATGCTCCGCGCCTTCCGCTTCGGTGCCCCGCCGCACGGTGGCATCGCGCCGGGCGTGGACCGCATCGTCATGCTGCTGGCCGACGAGCCCAACATCCGCGAGACCATCGCCTTCCCGCTCAACGGCAACGCCCAGGACCTGATGATGGGCGCGCCGACCGAGCTCGACGAGGCCCGCCTGCGCGAGCTGCACCTGTCGATCCGCAAGCCGCAGCCGAAGTAGGCCGCGGCACCGGAACGGCAGCCGGCACCGGCAGTGGCCCGGAACCGACATCGGTTCCGGGCCACTTTTTTCGTCCCTTGGCGGGCGCGGGTGTGATTGCGGCCGCCGGTCCGGTGACGGCTTCACGGCGAACGCCGTTCCGGCCTCCTGTCACATTCTTCCGGCGCCCGGCGTGGACTGGGGCTACTCGTCCGCAAAGACGTCTTCGGCCGTCGGGGCCGTGACGGCCCGCCGCAGCCAGTGGCGGAGGATCTCGGGATCGCCACAGCCGGTGACGCGTTCCCGGACCGCTTCGGGGACGTCGATGCCGCGCACTTCCAGGATGTCCAGGACGTCTTCGGCGGCGCGCTGAGCCCGGCCCTCGTCCCGGATCTCTTCGGAGAGATCTGACTTGTAGAAGGAGAGGTCCACGGCCACCAGTCTTTCTCCACAGGTGTCACGGACGGCTCTGTCGAATAGGTACGCGCGGCGGGCCTCCTGGTATCCCACCTGTGCCCGGTCGGCGTCGGTGATGTCCCAGCGTGGGTGGCTCATGGCAGGCCTCCGGAAAGCGCTCGTATACACACTGTGGGCGGGCGGGACGCGTCTACCGATCGAGCGGAAGGGATGTCTGTTCGGCCGCCGGGCCGATGTAGGTGTACTCGGTCGATCGTGCGATGCCCACAGAGTCCAGCCGCTGGCGGAAGCGGACGCGGAAATGGACGTTGTCGCCGAGCCCCGGGCGCATGCGCAGCAACTCTTCCGGCTCTTCGAACCGGACGTCGTAGGCATACGCATTCTTGGCGGTCCCCGTCTTGACCTTCACCCAGCCGCTCTCGCGGAGTTCGGTGATGCGACCGGAGATCGTGATCTCCTGGTCGCGGTCCCGGGTCTCCCGCAACCGTTCCACGTAGTGCCTGCCTCGTTCGGTCAGCTGCGCGCGGCGCATGCCTCCGTCGGCGGCGTACCAGGTCATCCCCAGGTCGAGGCTGTACCTACCCAGGGCGCGGGACAGCGACTCCACGGCGTCGAAGAGCCGGGCCCACTCGCGGACATCGCCCTCCGACTCCAGCGCGGTCAGCAACTCGGTGAGCGTGCGCATGCCCGTGCCGGCAGCAGAGGTGGTGGGGGCCTCAATGGCGTCCGGCTCCGGGGAGCCACCGGTGGTGACAGGCCGGGCGTGCACCACAGTGCTGCCCGCCGAGACGCCGGTGAGTTCCAGAAGGACGGGCGTGCCCGCGGCAGCGGAGATCGCTGCCTCCACCGGGTGCAGGAGGGCGTCCCCCCATTGAAAGCGCAGAGCTCCCGCCTCGGTGTCGGGACCGGTCAGGCGCAGCAGGAGCTCCTCGTCGAGTCGGGCGCCGGGCGCGTACTCGCGTGCGGCGGCGAGACGACTGGCCCGGTGCTCGGCCTCGATCTCTTCGTCGTCCCTGTCTTCGGTGCCCAGCTCGTCCAGGAGCCGGGCCGCGTGGTCCGCCGCGCCCGGATCGTCACCCAGGAGCGCGCGCCTGCGCTCGCGCCAGCTGTCGCCGTTCACAGTCGCACCTCCAGGTATCCGCGCGCCGGGGCGGCACTCTGCTCCGATGGTGAGCGGTCGGCCTGGCCGGGCAGCCTGCAGCGCTGCCACCAGTCGTCCCACACACCCCGCTGCGTGAAGTATGTCCGCTCTTCAGGCGTGAAGCGCTCCGGCTCGAAAATGTGGGCCACCGGCTGGTACCCGATGCGGAGCGGGGAGACGCCGAACTTCTCCCTCATTCTGTCCCGACTCTGGAAGGCGGTGGTCAGCCATTTGGAGCCGGGTCTGCCGCGTACCGCACGCTCGGCCCGGGTGTCGATCAGAAGCGTCGCGTCGATGTTCCCAGGGTCGGTTTTCGTGCTGACGAAGCTGCCACCGAGCCATATCCGGTGGATCAGCGGAAGGCCGGCAAGGACGCTTGCGTACATGTCCTCCAGTGTGAGGAAACGATCGACATAGCTGAGTAAGCCGTCCCACAGTGCTGTGCGGGTCGCGGAGTCCTGAAACTCCCGCGCGCTGACCAGCATGGACTCTGCTTCGTCGAAGGAGACCGAGTACCGGCCCAGGGGGAGGAATCCGTTGGCGGCGAAGGTGGGCGGCATATGAGGTCCTGTCGGGTGCCAGGTGTCGGAGCGTCGTCGCATCGGTCGGGGCCGGGGAGGTACGGGTCATCCTGCCGGAGTGGCTTCGGGGTCGTCAGCGCTTTCGGGTAGCTGCTTCCTTGGCGCGCATCCCTGGCAGTTGCGTGGGTCGGGGCCTCGGTAGCCGCGGTCGCAGGTGTCGCAGTTGCGCATGGGGTGATGGACGGGCGGGGGTGGTTCGGGGGCGCGGAACGGCGGCAGGGGCGGGAGCTGAGCGGTGAGGCGGTGGGCCAGGAGGGCGGCCGGGCGGCGCAGGGGCTCCGGTGGCAGGTCGCTGGTCAGGGCGTGGCGTACGGCGGTGGGGGTGAGGTCGCGTTCCAGCCAAGCGGCGACGCCGGGGGCGAGGTGTTCGGCGTCGGTGGCGGAGAGGAGCAGGCGCGGGTTCGTGCGGCGCAGGCCGGCGAGGACTTCGGTGGCTGTTTGGAGGAGGGCGGGGGAGGTGTACGCGGGCTTCGGTACGTCGGGTAGGGCGCGGGGACGTGCGGGTTTCTGCTGCGGGGCGGTGGCCGCGCGGCGGGCCGGGGGTTTGGGCGGGGCCGCCTCGGGTGTCTCGTGGTCGCGGGTGCGCTGCCGGCCCGGTTGGTTGCAGGAGACGGTGCGGGTGACGATCCGGCCGCTCGCGGTGCGTTCGCGGGTGCGGCGCAGGTAGCCGTGGGTCTCCAGCTCGCGCAGGGCGGCGGCGATCCGGGTCGTGCCCTCGGGGAAGCGGGCGGCGAGGGTCTTGATGTCGACGGGGGCGCCGGTGGGGACCGACTGGATGTACACCGCCAGCCCGATGGCGAGCCCCGACAGCTCGGGGTGCTGGGCGAGGTGGTTGCCGATCACCGTGAATCGGGTGGTGTGGCGGGTGTTGTCGTGGATGACGCCGCCGGGGTGCGCGTTCGCGTGCGGGCGCTGAGTCCGCCGGTGCGGGTGGTTTTTGCCGCCGTTACGGGACTGGGCGCGGGTGCGCACGCTAGTGTTTTGGGTATCCATCGGGAAGGTTGTGTCTTCCTTGGTGGTCAGGCCCTCGCAGTGGGATGCCAGTCCCTGCGAGGGCCGTTGCATGTCTGGGGGTTGTGCCGTGCCGTGCGGCTTGCCGCTCGGTGTTGCGCTGAGCGTAGGGCAGACAACCGGTGGCAAATCCAGCTCAGTTGGTGATGTTCACTCGCGGGAGTGAGCGTGTGCCGTGGGCGGGAGGGGTGGGGCTTGGTGCGGTTTCTTTCCCTCTCGTGGTCCTTGGGGAAGACCGCCGACGGCACCGCAGCACACGCGGTCGTGCTCCGGTGCGTGTGCCGTATCCACTGGTCAGGCGCGCGGCAGGTCGAGTTCCGCCCATACGGTCTTGCGGGGGGCCGGTCCGAGCTTCACGCCCCAGCGGTCGGCGAGGGCCTCGACGAGGAGCAGGCCTCGTCCGGACTCGGCGTCGGGGGCGGGTGGGTAGCGGCGCGGGAGGTCGTCACCGCGTGTGTCCGTGACCTCGATGCGGAGGGTCACGGGGCGGGCCAGGAGGGCGAGGCGGAAGTCGCGTCCGGGGAGCCGGCCGTGGGTGGCGGCGTTCGCGGCGAGCTCGGCGACGAGGTGCTCGGCGGCCTCGGTGACGCGGTGGGGCAGGTCCCGGGTACGCATCCAGTCCGTGGCGAGGAGCCGGGCGAGGCGGGCGCCGCGAGGCGTGGGTGACAGGAGAACGGTGAAGTGGTCGGCGGGCGAGAGAAGTTGGGTGGACTTTTCGCTGTTCACGTGACCGAGCGTGGCCGTGCGCGCCTACCGTGAACAGTGACAGCGCTGATACGTAGGGTGACTGTCCGGGGCTTGTCGGCTGTTGTCCGGGCTGTCTGAACTGGGGTTACTGGTATTGGCGTTGCGGCACGGCGGTGCGACGGTACGACGGAGGGTGCGGGATGTCGGTCGACGGAGAGGTGCGGCGGCTCGGGAGTGAGGCGGATGAGCCGGGGTGGGAGGTGGACCCGGACGACGAGTGGGGTCTGGCCGTCATCGCCACGGTGGGGCGGCAGTTGAGGCTGCGGCGGGAGGCGGTGGGGATGCGGGCCGCCGACTTCGCGGCGGCGGTCGGGTACGGGGAGGACCTGGTCTACAAGGTCGGGGGCGGGAAGCGGATTCCCCGGCCCGAGTTCCTGGACAGGGCGGACGAGGTGTTGGGGGCAGGAGGGTTGCTGTCTGCGATGAAGGAGGACGTGGCCAAGGTCCGGTACCCGAAGAAGGTTCGGGAACTGGCCCAGGTCGAGGCGAGGGCCGTGGAGATCGGGCTGTACGTGTGCCACAGCATCAGTGGTCTCTTGCAGACATCGGAGCATGCCAGGGCAGCGTTCGAGTCGCGTCAGCCTCCCTACTCCGAAGATGAGGTGGAGCGAATGGTGGCTGCTCGTGTGGCCAGGCAGTCCATCTTCAACAAGAAGCCGGCTCCCGTACTCAGCTTCGTCCTGGAGGAAGCGACGCTGCGCCGTCCTCTCGGGGGCACAATGGTGTGGCGACAACAGCTCGAACATCTGCTGGAGGTAGGACGGTTGCGGACTGTCACCCTTCAGGTGATGCCAACGCATTGCGAGGTCCATCCAGGCCCGGACGGCAGGATCGAACTGCTCAAGTTCGAGGACGGCACGGCGATGGGACGCGCCGACGGCGCCTTCAATGGCCGACCAACCTCCGACCCGAGGCAGTTGCGCATCCTCGAACTGCGCTATGGCACCATCCGAGCGCAGGCTCTCCCGCCACGGGAGTCGCTGGCCTTCATCGAGCAACTGCTGGGAGATACATGATCCACAAGGCTTCCGCCGGGGACGCCTCCGAACTGGCGTGGTTCAAGAGCAGCTACAGCGACGGCAACGAAGGTGACTCCTGCGTCGAGCTTGCCCTCACCCCCGGCGCCGTGCACGTTCGCGACTCCAAGAACGTCGACGGTCCCCGTCTGGCGCTCACGCCTGGCGCCTGGGCGGACTTTGTGGCTTACACCTCGGTGCTCGTCCCCCCAGCTTTCACGGACAGCCCCTTTCCGGCGGTCGTAGAAGTCTAGGTGCGGAGGGGGTGGTGACACCCCGGTCGGGCGGATCTGCCCGGACCGCTTGGGGCCGTGACGAAGAGGCCCGGAAACGAGTCATTCCAGGCCTCTGTGCGCAAGGGGTACTCCTACGCGGTGGGCTTCTCCTCCAGGCGGGGGAAGAGCACCGCGCCCTTGGTGACCGTGGAGCCCGCGGGCAGCCTGCCCCACTCGCCCGCGTCCTGGACCCGCTGGTCGGCAAGGGCTCCCAGGGACGCCTCGGCGCCCAGGGAGTCCCACAGCTTCTGGGAGGTGTCCGGCATCACCGGGTTGAGGAGGACGGCGACCGCGCGGAGCGACTCCGCGGCGGTGTAGAGGATGGTGGCCAGGCGGGCGCGGCCCTCCTCGGACTCGTCCTTGGCCACCTTCCACGGCTCCTGCTCCGTGATGTAGCCGTTGACCTGCTTGACGAGGTCGAAGACGGCGAGGATGCCGCCCTGGAAGTCCAGCTCGTCGCCGATCCGCCGGTCGGCCTCGGCGACCGCCTTGGCCAGACCCTCGTGGACCGCCTTCTCGGCCTCGCCGTCGGCCGTGGCCTCGGGCAGCGTGCCGCCGAAGTACTTGCCGACCATCGCGGCGACGCGGGACGCCAGGTTGCCGTAGTCGTTCGCCAGCTCGCTCGTGTAGCGGGCGGTGAAGTCCTCCCAGGAGAAGGACCCGTCCTGGCCGAAGGCGATGGCCCGCAGGAAGTACCAGCGGTAGGCGTCGACGCCGAAGTGGGACGTCAGGTCCTGGGGCTTGATGCCGGTGAGGTTCGACTTCGACATCTTCTCGCCGCCGACCATCAGCCAGCCGTTGGCGGCGATCCTGCCCGGCAGCGGCAGGCCCTGTGCCATCAGCATGGCCGGCCAGATCACCGCGTGGAAGCGGAGGATGTCCTTGCCGACCAGGTGGACGTCGGCGGGGAAGGTGGTCTCGAACTTCTCCTGGTTCTCGTTGTAGCCGACCGCCGTGGCGTAGTTCAGCAGCGCGTCCACCCACACGTAGATCACGTGCTTGGGATCCCACGGGATCGGAATGCCCCAGTCGAAGGTCGAGCGGGAGATCGACAGGTCCTGCAGGCCCTGGCGGACGAAGTTCACGACCTCGTTGCGCGCCGACTCGGGCTGGATGAAGCCCGGGTTGGCCTCGTAGTGGGCGAGGAGCCGGTCGCCGTAGTCGCTCAGCCTGAAGAAGTAGTTCTCCTCGCTGAGGATCTCCACCGGCTTCCGGTGGATGGGGCAGAGCTTCTGGCCCGCGAATTCGCCCTCGCCGTCCAGCAGTTCACCCGGGAGCTTGTACTCCTCGCAGCCGACGCAGTACGGGCCCTCGTAGCCGCCCCGGTAGATCTCGCCCTTGTCGTGCAGGTCCTGGACGAACTCCTGCACGCGGTCGGTGTGCCGCTTCTGCGTCGTGCGGATGAAGTCGTCGTTGGCGATGTCGAGGTGCTCCCACAGGGGGCGCCAGGACTCGGTGACGAGCTTGTCGGCCCATTCCTGGGGGGTGACCCCGTTGGCCTCGGCCGTGCGCATGATCTTCTGACCGTGCTCGTCCGTGCCGGTCAGGTACCAGACCTGCTCGCCGCGCTGACGGTGCCAGCGCGTGAGCACGTCGCCCGCGACGGTCGTGTAGGCATGCCCCAGGTGGGGAGCGTCGTTGACGTAGTAGATGGGGGTGGAGACGTAGTAGGCCGAGGACGTCACGTTCACGCCCCCTCGCCGCCGAAGCGCTCCTTGTACGCCTGCAGGTCCTCGTCCGTGAGCTTGGCGAACAGGACCGGCGGGACCGTGAACGGCGTGCCGGCGGGGACCGCGGCCAGGGACCTCGCCTCGTCGGGGGCCACCCATGCCGCCACGTCGTCCCGGAGGGCGAAGGCCTCGCGCATCGTCCTCGCGGTGGTCGGGATGAGCGGCTCGGAGACCACCGCGTACAGGTGGATCAGGTTCATCGCGGTACGGAGCGTCAGGGCCGCGCCGTCCTTGTCGGTCTTGATCTCCAGCCAGGGAGCCTTCTCCTCCAGGTAGGAGTTGCCCGCGGACCACAGGGCCCGGAGGGACGCGGCGGCCTTGCGGAACTGGAGGGTCTCCATGTGCTCCTCGTACTCGGCGAGGAGACGGGCGATCTCCTCGCCCAGCCTGTGCTCCGCCTCGCCGGGCTCGCCGCCCGCCGGGACCTCGTCGCCGAAGCGCTTCCTGGAGAAGGACAGGACGCGGTTGACGAAGTTGCCGAGGGTGTCGGCGAGGTCCTTGTTGACCGTCGCCGTGAAGTGCTCCCAGGTGAAGGACGAGTCGTCCGACTCGGGGGCGTTGGCGATCAGGAAGTAGCGCCAGTAGTCGGCGGGCAGGATCTCCAGGGCCTGGTCGGTGAAGACTCCGCGCTTCTGGGACGTGGAGAACTTTCCGCCGTAGTACGTCAGCCAGTTGAAGGCCTTGACGTAGTCGACCTTCTTCCACGGCTCGCGCACGCCGAGTTCCGTCGCCGGGAACATGACGGTGTGGAAGGGGACGTTGTCCTTCGCCATGAACTCGGTGTAGCGGACGTCGGTGTCGACGTCGTACCACCAGGACTTCCAGTCCCGGTTCTCCGGGTCCTGGTCCGACCACTCCTTCGTCGCGCCGATGTACTCGATGGGTGCGTCGAACCAGACGTAGAAGACCTTGCCCTCGGCGGCCAGCTCCGGCCAGGTGTCGGCCGGGACCGGGACGCCCCAGTCGAGGTCACGGGTGATCGCGCGGTCGTGCAGGCCCTCGTTCAGCCACTTGCGGGCGATCGACGCCGCCAGCTGCGGCCAGTCGTTCTCGTGGCGGGAGACCCATTCCTCGACCTCGTGCTGCAGCTTGGACTGCAGGAGGAAGAGGTGCTTGGTCTCACGGACCTCCAGGTCCGTGGAGCCCGAGATCGCCGAGCGCGGGTTGAGCAGGTCCGTCGGGTCCAGGACGCGGGTGCAGTTCTCGCACTGGTCGCCGCGGGCCTTGTCGTAGCCGCAGTGGGGGCAGGTGCCCTCGACATAGCGGTCCGGGAGGAAGCGGCCGTCGGCGGGGCTGTACACCTGGCGGATGGCGCGTTCTTCGATGAAGCCGTTCTCGTTCAGCCTGCGGGCGAAGTGCTGCGTGATCTCCACGTTCTCGGGAGAGGAGCTCCGGCCGAAGTAGTCGAACGCCAGTGCGAAGCCGTCGTAGACCGCCTTCTGCGCGTCGTGCGCCTGCGCGCAGAACTCGTCCACCGGCAGGCCCTGCTCCTTCGCGGCCAGCTCGGCGGGGGTGCCGTGCTCGTCGGTCGCGCAGATGTAGAGGACGTCGTGGCCGCGCCGGCGCATGTAGCGGGCGTACGCGTCGGCCGGGAGCATGGACCCCACCATGTTGCCCAGGTGCTTGATTCCGTTGATGTACGGAAGGGCGCTGGTGATGAGGTGTCGAGCCATCGCGGGCTGCTCCCAAGTCGCTACGTGGGGTGACGGTCGGCGGATTCCCTGGCCGTCCGGTTCGTCTACGAACCTTGAAATCGTAGCCGACATGGGTGCGCCGCCCGCTGCCCGTTTTACGGGCTGGGAAGCGGGCGGCGCACTGTGTCGTGCGGCGGTTCCGGTCGGTTACGGGCGCCAGGACGCGAGGAGGCCCTCGTAGAGCTCCTGGTCGGTGAGCTCGCGCGGGGTCGGGCCCGCGTGGAAGAAGGACGTGTTGCCGGTCTTCAGTTTGCGGAGGTAGTCGAAGGCCTTGTTGTCGTGCTCGCCGAAGGCGACGAAGGAGAAGAAGACGGTGGGGTGGTTCTTCGCCGCGTCGGTGAGGGACTGGGTGGCGGGGGTCTTGGCGTCGGGGGCGCCGTCCGTCTGGAAGATCACCAGGGCGGGGGTGGCGGCACCGGCCGACTTCTCGTGGTGGGCGAGTACGGCTTCGACGGCTGCGTGGTAGCTCGTGCGGCCCATGCGGGCGAGGGAGGCGTGCAGGTCGTCGATCTTGTTCTCGTGGTCGCCGAGGGTGAGCTCGCCGGTGCCGTCCAGCTCGGTGGAGAAGAACACGACGTGGACGGTGGCCTCGGGGTCGAGGTGGGCGGCTAGGGCGAGGGTCTGCTCGCCGAGGGCCTGGGCGGAGCCGTCCTTGTAGTACGGGCGCATGGAGGCGGAGCGGTCCAGGACGAGGTAGACCTTGGCGCGGGTGCCGGTGAGGTCGTTGTTCTTGAGGGCGGTCGCGGCGGCCTTGTAGGCGGTGGTGAGGCCGGGGGCGCGGGACTTCACTCGGGTGAGGGGGTTGGCGGGCTCGGCTTCGCCGTCGGCCGGGGGCTGGGGGAGCGGTGCGGGGGTGGCGGGCTTGCCCGGGGTTGCTTCGGGGTCGGCCTCGGCTTCGCCGTCGGCCGGTTCGTTCCCACCCGCACCACCCGTGCGGCTCTCGTTGTCCGGTGCGGGTGGCCCCTGTGGGGCGCCCTCGCCGTCGGCGGCTTGCGGGTCGTCCACCTTGGCTGCCACGGGCTCCGCCGGAGTCCCGGCGACCGACTCCGGTGCGGGTTCGGGGGTCGGCTCCTCGGAGGCGGGTGTGTCCGTCGTCGACGGAGTCTCGGGGGCCGACTCCGTCGCCGTCGGCGTCTCGGGCTCCGGCTTCTCCGTCGCCCGCGTCTCGGCGGTCGGCTCCTCGGCGGCGGGAGTCTCGGGCTCCGGCTTCTCCGCGGCGGGAGTCTCGGGCTCCGGCTTCTCCGCGGTCGGTTCCTCGGCGGCCGGAGTCTCGGGCTCCGGCTTCTCCGCGGCCGGCTCTTCGGCGGCCGGCTCCGGCGCGGGCTCGGCGATCGGCGCCTCGGAGGCGGGTGTGTCCGTCGTCGGCTCCTCGGCGGCCGGTTCCTCCGCGGCCGGCTCTTCGGCGGCCGGAGTTTCGGGGGCCGACTCCGTCGCCGTCGGCGTCTCGGGCTCCGGCTTCTCCGTCGCCCGCGTCTCGGCGGTCGAATCCTCCGAAGTCAGCTCCTCGGCGGCCGGAGTCTCGGCCTCCGGCTCCTGCGCGGGCGGCTCTTCAGTGGCCGGAGTCTCGGCGGTCGGCTCCTGCGCGGGCGGCTCTTCAGTGGCCGGAGTCTCGGCGGTCGGCTCCTGCGCGGGCGGCTCTTCAGTGGCCGGAGTCTCGGCGGTCGGCTC
>NZ_JBEYZY010000001.1:262993-301503 GCF_040646295.1 Streptomyces sp. NPDC046197
CTCCTGCGCGGACGGCTCTTCAGTGGCCGGCGTCTCGGCCTCCGGTTCCTCCGCGGGCGGCTCTTCAGTGGCCGGAGTCTCGGCGGTCGGCTCCTGCGCGGGCGGCTGCTCCGCCGTCGGCCTTTCGTTGACCGGAGCCTCGGGGTGCTCCGTCGGCTGGTTGGCCGTGGCCGGTTCCGTGGTGGCCGGGAGCTGGTCGGTGGGGGGCGGCTGTTCCCCGGTTTTCGGGGTGGGTTCCGGGGTTTCTGTCGCCGGGGTCTGGTCTGTCGGCTCCACCGGCTTTGCCGGCTTGGGGACCGTGATGTTGTCGAAGGCCGCCGCGACGAGTTCGTGTTCGTCGGGCAGGGACGGCCGCGGCTCGGGGACCTGGGCGGTGGGGGTGGGCTCGGGCTCCGGGGACGGGGAGGGGAGCCTGGGTTCCGGGGTCTGCGAGGGCTCGGCTTCCTGTGCAGGCTCCCGCGACGGAACCTGCTCCGCACCCTCTGCTTCGGCCGTACGCCCCTTGCGTGATCGGCCGAACGCATTCCGCAGGAGAGTGAGAATGCCCATGTGCGCAACCCTTCGCGTGAGTTGATGCCCGTAAATCCCTGGCCAGGACGGACACGTAAGGTTAGCGGCCCTGAGTGGCGATCTTGGGCAGGGGCAAGCCACTGCAATCAAGCCGTGTCAGTGCCGGTGGAGCGTGAGGTCGACCAGCAGCGCACGGTGGTCGGTACCGGCCAGGGCCAGGAAGCGCGCGCGGTGTGCGGAGAAGTCGTCGGACACGAGCACGTGGTCGATCTGGGCACCGAGGGCGGGAGCGGTGCGGGCCGGCCAGCTGACGGCGCGGTCGGCTCCGGCGAGGTGGGCGGCGTCCCGCAGCCCCGTGTCGAGGATGCGGCGGAAGGCCGCGTGGTCCTGCGAGGCGTTGAAGTCGCCGGCCAGCACGGTCGGGGCCGTGGCGTCGGCGGCGGCGAAGGCCCGCAGCCGGCCGAGCTCCCGGTGCCAGAGGCCCACCTGGCCGGGCAGCGGGGGCATGGGGTGCGCGAGCTGGAGGCGTACGGCGTGACCGCCCACGTCGGCGACGGCGCCGGGCATGCCCATCGTGCCGGGCACACCGTCGGTCACCCGCAACGGGTAGCGGCTGAGGATGAGTGACCCCTGCGAACCGCCGGCCACGACGGCCTGCCGGTAGGGATAGTCGTCCCCGGCGGCGTGCCGCAGCGTCGCCTGGCAGGTGTACTCGCACTCCTCCACGAACACGACGTCGGGCCGTTCCCGCCGGATCACGGGCACCAGGGACGGGGTGCCGCGCCCGAACTCGACGTTCGAGGTCAACACCCGCACCGCGGCGACGGGGGCGCCGCCGGGTTCGCCGCCGCCGCCGTACGGCTCGGCGAACCACCCGAGCAGACCCAGTACCGCCGCTCCCCACACCGCCCCGGCCCACCAGCGCCCGAGCAGCGCCAGCAGCAGCCCGAGCAGGGTGGGCGCGAGCAGCCACGGCAGGAAGGCCAGCAACTGCGGCACGGGTGTGATGCCGTCACTGTCCGCGGCCCGGCAGCCGACGACCACGCTCACCCCCGCGAACAGCACTCCCGCACACCAGGACCCCACCCGCCGCCCGCGCTGGTTCGTCACGGCCCGAGCCTATGAGGGGCGCATTCGGCAGCGCCAGGAAGGCGGGGGGAGAGGGGCGGGGGAGGCGGGGTCCCGTCCGTGCCGGGTGGGCCCGGTCCGGGCGGTGGGTGCGGTTGCGGCGGCCGGCGGGAGGAGCGCCGTCAGGCTCGGACCCGCGTCGGCCGCGGAACCCGGGCGGGAGCGGGCGCCGCGGCCGCCCGCCGGCGTCGTAGGAGGCGCAGGGGGCGCAGGAGGCGCAGGAGGCGCAGGAGGCGCAGGGGGCCCGGGCGGCCGAGGCGGCCGGTGAGCCAGGTCAGCGTGGCCACCGTCAGGCCGAGGGCGACCAGCAGCCAGGAGGCCTCGCGCAGGGTGGCGGTCAGGGCGTCGTAGACGGCGCCCGCGGCCGGCTGGGAGACCTCGGCCGGCAGATCGGCGAGGGTCAGGCTGCGGCCGACGGCCAGAGCCAGGGCGAGCAGCGCGCCGCCGAGGGCGGTGCCGAGCGCGGTGGCGGTGACCGCGCGGCGGCGGCAGGCGGCGCAGGCGATGCCGGCGGCGGCGAACACGACGGCGGCGACGGGAAGCCAGAACCCGGCGACTTCGAGCACGTGGAAACCCTTTCTCAGGCGGTCCAGCTCGCGGGCGGGCAGCAGGGCGACCTCAGTGTGCTCGACCGGGATGCGGTTCGCGAGCGGCATGTGGTCCTGGGCGAGCCTGTTCTTGACCTGGGCGGTGACGGGGGCGAGGTCGAAGGTGACCGGGTGCGCGCGTTCGTCGTCTTCGTCGCGCAGGGCGCGCAGCACGGCGTCGTGGGCGGCCCGGTTGCCCTCGTTCCAGGCCGTGCGGAAGGCCTCGGTCTGCGTGAACGAGCGCACCGCGTCGTGCACGAAGGGGGCCACGGTGCCGCGCACCGGACGGACGTCCGTCTCGCGGACGATCTCGTTCATGATCCCGGTACCGACGGTGTCCGCGACGGCGTCGCGCACGTCGGGGTCGCCGGCGAGCGGAGCCATCGTGGTGACGTAGCGGGTGGTGTCGGCCAGCCCGTACGCCGCCCAGGCCGACAGCGCGCCGAACGGCACGAGCAGGCACGAGATTGCGATCAGCGCGGCCGACAGGCCGCTGCGCAGGCGTGGGGACACCTTTTCAGACAAGGGCGTCGGGACCGGGGACGCGAGCGGGGGGCGGTAATCGGGTGAACGGGCCCCCGGCCCCGACCACGCGCGGCGCGCGGATCAAGGCGGCCGTCAGATGCGGTGGCCCTCGGCGTCCTCGTGGGTGTAGTACCAGTAGAAGACCATGACGCCCACGGCCGCGCCGATGGCCAGCGACAGCGCGATGGCCCCGCCGATCGTCGCGCCTGCGCTCTGGATGAACAGGAAGCCGAACGTCACGCCGACGAAGGTGAACCACAGCAGGGCGTGCAGTTCCCGCTTCAGGTGCGGGGCCAGGTACAGCACCCCCACCATGAGCAGCATGAACACGATCCCGGTCACCAGACCGAACAGGAAGTTGGTGGTGGTGATCGGACCGCCGGCGCGCCGGTTCGCCGCGACCCAGTAGCCGTAGACCAGACCGAGGACGGCGGGCACCGCCCACCGTGCGACGGCGTGCACTTGCGGGCTGAAGAAGTCGGGCGTACGGGTGCGGCCGAAGGCGCCACCGGACGCGGGTACCGCGTGAGCCATGAGAGCACTCCTCTCTCCTCGCCCCCGCCTACCAGAGCACACCTCGGACAGGGGGGCGGGCAAGTCGGTGGGAGAAGGTCTGACGCCCCCTTTGCAGCCGCAGACGCTACGGTGCTGCCGTACGTGACCGACACCGCAGCGACCGACAGGAACACCGACGGGGGGACGATGCCCGGAACCGTGCTGCTGCTCGCGGCCTCGCCGGTGGGCCGGGGGCGGCTGGTGGACGCCGCCTCCGTGCTGCCCGTGCTCGCCGCCGTACCGCCCGCCGTGCTGTCCGGCACGGACACCGCGACCGTGGTGGAACTCGCCGACCCGCTCGAACCGCAGGCCGTTCTCACCCGGCTGCGCGCGGCCGCGGCGTCTCCCGGACCACTGACCGTGTTCATCACCGGCCAGCTCCAGCTCGACCGCCGCGAGCACCTGCCCCACCTGGCGCTGGCCCGCACCACCCCGGCGACCGTCCGCTACACCGCCCTGCCCTGGCACTGGCTGCGCGAGGAGCTCCGGCTGCGCCCGGAGGGCACGACGACACTCGTGGCCGACCTGCACGCCGACGCGGAGAGCTGGGAGCAGCTGCGCACGCGTCCGCTGGACTCGGGCCGCAACATCGCCGTGTACGGCCGTATCGCCCCACCGCCGTCCCGCCGTACGGTGGCCGCCCCGGCGTACATGAAGGCGGTGGCGACGATCCTGCGCAGCGGGCACCGGCCGCCGCTCGAGGAGTTGCACCGGCGTGCGCTGGCCCGGCCGGCCGAGGAGGGCGGCGGTACGGACCTGGTGCTCACGGCGCAGCGGCCGGCGCCGATCGACCCGCACACCGCCATCACCGCCTGTGTCCGCTCCGGGCGGCACGGCGACGCCGACGCGCTCGCCGCCCGCTGGGAGCAGGCCGCCCTGCTGGCGCACGGGGCCGCCTCGGAGGACGCGCTGCACTGGGCCGAGGTCCGCGCCGATCTGGCGATGCTGGCGGGAGACGCCGTGCGCAGCTGCCGGTCCTGGCTGTCCGTGGCGGCCACCCGCCTGGCCATGGGGCAGACCCCCGACGCCCCCGCGGTCGAGGCCGCCGCCGACCGGGCGCACCACCAGTGGGGGCAGATCCAGGACCCCGTACAGGCCCGCGAACTCGGTGCCGCTCTGGCCGAGTTGCGTGCCCGGGTCCCCGGCCGTCGCCGGGGCGCGCTGGACCATGTACGGCGCCAGCTGCAGCAGCTCCAGGTTCAGCTCCAGACCCAGAACTGACCGTCTTGCGCGGGGCGGTTTCCGGCGGACTGCGGGTGGCTGGTACAAGACCTCCCCGCGTGGCCGATTGCGGTGCAAGAATGGTGAGTTATGGCTGAGGGGGATGGCGTGGCCGGCCGAGGCATCCGGGTGCGGCTGGACGGGAGTGCGAGCAGAAGCGACGTCGGCGCGCTCAAGGCGTGGCTGGAGAGGGAGAGGCCGCTGGAGGAACTGGTCCGCGAGGGGCAGTTGCGGATCCTGGAACGGCCCCGCACGGACGGGCCGTCCGGTCACATGGGCATCGGCATGGAGATCGTGCTCGTCCTGGTCGGCGCGGGAGCCAACGTCGCGTTCAAGGAGCTGCTGGAGCAGACCAAGCGGGCGGTGGCGGCCTGGCGGACCAACCGTGGCGAGGTGGAGAGCGGAGATCCGCCCGAGGGACACGTCGATCCGGTGAACCTCGACGGGAACTAACCCGTGAACCGCTTCGACCCGCGTGGGCGGGTGAACCGGGCCCTGCTGGTCGGCGTGTCCGAGTACGACCACACGAGACCGGCCGAGCGTGACGGCGTACCCGGCGACCTGCCGGGCGTCCGGCACAACCTGAACCGGCTCCGGGATCTGCTGCGCAAGGGCGGGGTGTTCGACGAGCGGGAGATCACCGTCTGCCGTTCGCCGTCCCTGGACGACTTCAGCGAGGAGCTGCGGACCGCCGCCCACGAGGCCGAGGGCCTGCTGCTGTGCTACTTCGCCGGGCACGGCGCCGTGCCCAGCGCGGGCGACGAGCTGTTCCTGCAGATGCGCAACGCGCGTGTGGTCGCGGGTGGTTGGGCGGTGTTCCCGGGCGCCGGTGCCTTCACCGGTGTGCTCACCGAGCTGGCCGGGAGCCGCGCGGAGCGGATCGTGGTGGTCCTCGACTGCTGCTACGCGGGCAACGCCGCAAAGATCTGGCACGACTACGCCGACCGGCAGAAGATTCTGCTGCTGATGAGCGTGCAGGCCAACCGCCTCATCGACTCCGGAGACGGCACGAGAGCGACGCCGTTCACCGGCGAGCTCCTCCGACTCCTCGACACCGACCGGGAGTTGTCGTTTCTGGAGCTCTTCGACGGGTTGCGCGGCCGGATGGTCACGGCGGGGCACAGCACCACGCTCGGGGATCCGTGGGAGCCGCAGCACGCGGCGGAGCCGGGCACGGACGTACTGCTGACGGCGGGACCTTCGCGACTGCCGCCACCGGGTCCCGGGTCCGGTCGGCAGCCCGGGTCCGGTCCGCAGGCCGGGGGTGGCTCGCGATCCGGGTCCGGTCCGGGGGCGGGGCGGGGCGTGCAGGCCGGGTCCCGCGTGGATTCCGGGGCCGGTGGGGGGTCGAAGGGGGGCGCCCAGTCCGGGTCGGGCGTGCATCCTGTACCTGTTCCGGAGGCCGGGCGGGCCGTGCCGTCAGGGTCGGGTGTGCAGCCTGGGCTTGCTCCGGGAGCCGGGTCTGATCCGGGGGCCGGTTCCGCCCAGGGGCCCGGACGGGGCGCGCAGTCGGGGCCCGCACCGGCAGCCGGGCCTGCTCCGGAGTCCGGGCGGGGCGTGCAGCCCGGGCCCGCCCCGGAATCCGCACAGGTCCCGGAATCCGCACAGGTCCCGAGATCCGTACAGGCCCCGGAATCCGCACCCGCCACCCAGTCCCCGCCCACCGACCCCCCTGAAGCGGCCGGCGAGGCGCCCTCGTTGCAGTCGTCCGAGCAGCCGGGGCCCTCTGCGGTGTGCTCCGAGCAGCCGCCGCGCACCGGGACGGGCGGCGACGGGTGGGTGGGCTTTCGGTGGCCCAAGCTGCTTCCGGCCCGCTTGGCCCGGCTGCGCACCTGGGCCGGGGCCGGGATCCGCCGGCTGCGGCAGCAGCGTGGTCCCGTCCGTGCCGCCGTCGGACTCGTACTGGCGCTCGCCCTCCTCGCCCTGGGGTTCGGCGGCTACCGGATCATCGCCGTCGGCGACGACCACTCCTGCGCACCGCCGCTGGAACTGCGTGTCCTGGCCGATCCCGACCTGGAGCCGACCGTCCGCGCGGCCGCTGACGCGTACCTCACCTCGGACGCCAACACCACCGGGCACGGCTGCCGCCGTACCGGCATCACCGTCTACAGCGCCGGCGCGGCCGCCGCGATCGGCGCGCTGCACCAGCAGACCAACGCCTGGCAGGAACCCCGCGAGGAGGACACCAACCCGCAGCGGGACATCGGGCCCCAGCCGGACGTCTGGATACCGGGCTCCCTCACCGACGTGGTCCGGGTCACCACGGACCAGACGGACCGGGTCTTCGCGGAACTCCAGCGTGACACGGCCCCGTTCGCGTACTCCCCCGTCGTGCTGGCCGTCCCGCAGGACCTCGCCGAAGCCGGCCTGGACCAGCGCGTCGGGCGCCCCCTGAACCGGCTGATGGACGACCTGACGAAGCGGAACCGGAACGCCGCGGTGCTCCGCCCCGACCCGGAGCTCACCGACTCCGCCCTGCTGGCGACGATCGGCCTGTACGGCGGTGGTACGGCCGACCCGCGCGGTGCCGAGCGGCGCATCCGCCCGTCGGGCCCGCCCGCGCCGACGGCCGCGGAGCTGCTGTGCACGCTGCCGGACGACGACGCCGCGGACAACCGCACCGCCGCTCTCGTACCGGAGTTCCTGCTCAGGAGCGGGGTCGGCTGCGCCCGGACCACACGGGTGGCGCGGATCGCCGAGTATCCCGCCGACGTACCGGCCCTGACGCCCACCTTCGTGCGGGTGCGCTGGGACGGCGCCGACCGGGACACGGCGGCCCGGGACGACGCGGTCACCCGCTTCCACGACTGGCTGACCGGCGAGGGGGGCCGGGCCGCCTTCAGCGCCGCCGGCTTCCGGTCGGCGACGGGTTCCGGCCACGCTCTGTTCGACGACAAGAACCCCGGCTACGGCGTGCTGCGCGACCCCAGCGGGCTGCCGGGCCCCGCCGAGCGGACGGCGATGGACACCACGCTCGAGCGCTATCGCAGCGCCAACGGCCCCGGCCGGGTCCTCTACCTCCTCGACAGCTCCGGTTCGATGACCGCGCAGTGGCAGGGGCCCAGCGGCGGCCCCGGCATCCTGAAACAGTCGCTCGGCGGGCTCGGTACCGCGGACGAGTACGGTGTGTGGGCGGTGTACGGCACCTCGGGTGCCAAGGCGTACGAGCCGCTGCTCTCCTTCGGCCACCATCGCCGCACCGACGCCGAGCATGCCGTCGACACCCGGGCGCAGGTGCGGGACGCCGAGGCCGACCCGCATGCGGCGCTGCTCGCCGCGCTGGACGACATGAAGGGGCGCGGCACCGACGACCAGCGGCCGCAGCTGATCGTCTACATCACCGACGACGAGGACAACAACCGGCTCGGCGGCGGAAATTTGGACGCCGTGCTGGCCAGGGCGCGGCAGAGCTCGGTGCCGGTGGACATGGTGTCCCTGGTCAGCGGATCCTGCGACAAGGGCCGTCCCGACGCCCGGATCGCCGAGGCGAGCGGCGGCCGCTGCCTGGACGCGAGCGACGACCTCGGCACGGGCCTGCACGACGAGGTCGCGCGGGTGGGGACGGGGGAGAACTGATGGCGCGACGGGTACGACCACTGTCCGTGGGCCTGCCCCTGCTGCTGCCGCTGCTCGCGGTGGCCGCCTGCACGGGGGGCGCCCCACAGGTGTCCCAGACGCCCGCCGCCGACCGGCCCGGCGAGATCGTGGTGGCCAGCGGCCGGGACGTGACCGGCAAGAACGGCATCCGGCAGCAGCTCATCGACGCCTGGAACCGGCAGCAGGAGAAGGAGAACTCGGGTTACTACGCCCGCCTCGTGGAACTCCCCGGCTCCGCCGACGAGCAGCGCAGCCAGCTGCTGGGCGCGCTCCAGTCGGGCAGCGCCGACTACGACGTGGTCAATCTGGACGTGACCTGGGTGCCGGAGTTCGCCGAGGCCGGACTGATCCGCCCGCTGCCGGGCTGGGAGGTCGACGGCGACGTCATCCCGTCGGTCGCCAGCACCGCCCGCTGGAAGGACCGGGTGTACGCGGTGCCGTTCAACAGCGACGTGGGACTGCTCTACTACCGGCGGGACTACCTGCGCGCGGCGGGCGTCCAGCACACCGCGCTGGGCGGCGACACCACCTGGCAGTACCTGCGCAGCCTCGGTGACACCCTGAACGCGCACCGGCCCAAGGGGTTCGAGAAGGCGTGGACCACGCAGCTCGCCGGGTACGAGGGCCGTACCGTCAACGCGATCGAGGCGTTCGCCTCCACCAGGAAGGACTTCGCGCTCACCGACTCCGCCGGTCACTACCGCGCCGATGTCCAGGAGCTGACCGAAGGCATCGCCGAGCTACGGTCGCGCACCGAGAAGCCGTACACCCTGGACGACGCCGTCGACTCCGACGAGGCCGCCTCGCTCAGCGACTTCGCGGACGGCCGTACCGCCTTCCTGCGGCACTGGCCCTACGCCTACCGCACGCTCTACCAGACCTTCACCGAACAGCAGATCGGCGTGGCGCCGCTGCCCGGTCGGGCGGTGCTCGGCGGGCAGAACCTGGCGGTGACCAGGGGCTCCCCACAGGCGGGCAAGGCGGCGCAGCTGATCGCCTACCTCACCAGTGCCGAGAGCGAGCGCTGCCTGCTGGACGCGGGCTTCGCCGCGACCCGTACCTCGGTGTACGTGAAGGACGACGTCAAGTGCCCGGTGCCGGCGTCCTCGGGGGCGGTCCCCTCGGCGTCCCCCACCGGAGAGCGCACCGACCACATGCCCCGCGACCCGGCCGGCCGTCCCGGTTACGCCCGCGGCATTCTGCTCCCGGCTCTGCAAAGGGCGGTGCAGCGCCCGCGCACCCCGCTCTACGGCGCGTTCACCCAGACCTTCACCGCCGAGCTGGGCGCCCTGTTCGCCGACGACCCACCGAGCGACGCGGCGCTGGCCGAACGCCTGGACAAGGCACTGCGCCGCGCGCTCCCCGACTAGTGCCCCGCAGGGTCCCGCAGGGTTGTGCACGCGGGTGGCCACCGGTGCGACAGGGCCTAGCGGTTCTGTGTCACATGCTGGGCCGGGGGCGGGGTGGCGGCCCGTGCCGGGCCCGCGTTGGCGGCCGTGATCAGGGCCGCCACGGCTATTACGGCAGCGCCGAATCCTCTGGCGTAACGTGCGGATGTGCGTTCATGGCGCGCGACAGTGCGTTCCAGCACGGCAACCGACCTCGCAACGACAGTAACGACAGTGATGGCTTAAGCACGTTTAATACCCTCCCTAACTTAGGGGGTCGGGTGCCCCAACCGGAAGGGCGCCAGGGGCCGTTGGGCCTGAAATCGCCTGCTGACGACAAGTCAGGAAGGGTCTCGCCGTAAGTCGGCTTACTGGCATGATTACGCGCATGGTGAAGCGGGACGACCCGGGGACCATCGGGCGCAGGGTGCAGCAGTTACGGCATGAACGGGGGCTGACCCAGCGGCAGTTGGCGGAGCCGGCCTACACCCCCGCCTACATCTCCACGCTGGAGGCCGGACGGGTGCGGCCCTCCGACGATGCCCTGAAGCACCTCGCCGCACGACTCGGGGTCGCCTACGAGGAGCTGGCGACCGGGCGCCCGGCGCACCTGGCCACGGACCTGCGCCTGCGGCTCATCGAGGCGCAGCGCACGCTCGCCACCGGTGAGACGGAGCGGGCGGCCGCGCAGTACACCCGGCTGCTCGCGGAGGCGGCGGAGCACGAGCTCCCCGAGGTTCAGGCCGAGGCGCTCCTCGGACTCGGGGAGTGCGCCCTGGAGACCGGCGAACTGTCCACCGGACGGCAGTACTTCGAGCGGTCGGAGCGGGCCCTGGCCGACGCGCCGCTGCCCGCGCGGGTCCCCGCCCTGCGCGGTCGCGCCGTCTCCCACTATCTGGCCGGTGAACTCCGTTACGCCGTCTACCTCCTGGAGTCCGCTCTCGACGAGCTCAACCGGGGCGGACTGCACGATCCGGACGCCCTGCTCCTGCTGTACGCCAGCGTCATCGGTCCGTACATGGACATGGGCGCGCACGCACGGGCGGCCCAGGCGGCCGAGTTCGCGCTGGCCCTCGCGCCGCAGGCGGGTGATCCGGCGCTGGTGGCGCGGATGCACCGGTCCGTCGCCCGTACCCTGCTCGCCGAGGGACGCATCGCCGAGGCGGACGCCTCGCTCGCCAAGGCGGCCGAGCTCTACCGCCGGCTCCGGCTCCGTACCGAACTCGCCAACTGCCACTGGATGCGCGGCTATGTCTGCGCGCAGAACGGCGAACTGGCGCGTGCGGAGGACGAGTTGCGCGCGGCGCGGGACATGCTGACCGCCAAGCGTGCCGTCCTCTACACCAGTCAGGTCGCCGTCGAACTGGCCGACGTCCTGCACCGCCGCGGCAGGTCGCAGGAGGCGGCCGCACTCCTGCACGACGTCCTCGGCGACCTGTCCCCCGAGCGGGGCGCGGTCCACGCGGCCGCCGCGCACCGGCTGCTCGGCATCATCGCCGAGGACGCCCATGACACGGAGACCGCGGAGGAGCACTACGTCCGCGCGCTGAGCCTGCTCGAACGGGCCGGTGCGGCCGGTGACCTGGCCGACCTGTGCCGGCTGCTCGGTGATCTGTTCCGCCGCACCGGCCGGGTGGAGGCGGCGCTGGACGCATACCGGACGGGCCTGGGCCACCGCACGGCCCCGGGCACGACGACACTGGGCCCGGCCCCCGCCCAGCCCCTGCTCTGAGGGCGGGTTCCGGCCCCCACTCGCAGGCTCCCGGATTCCCCGGATTCCCCGAACACCCCGGATTCCCCGAACACCCCGCATTCCCCGGTCAAGGCGTCAGCCGTTCAGCGCGCTGCCCGCCTTCCAGGCCGGCCGGTCCACGTTTCCGTAGCTGTAGCGGTTGCCCGGGGCGACGGTGTCGGTGCCCGGGGCGACGGCCGTGACCGGGACCGTGCGGGTGCGGCTCCGTCCTGCACGATCCGTACCCGCCCGCTCCCCGCAGGCAGGCGGCCGAGGCCCGTGGCGGGCCGTTTCCGGCGGTTTTTCGGGCTCGTTCGGCGGTTTCCGGGCCCGGGAGGGGGGTAGTCGGAATTGTCTTTCGGGCAGGCGCGCCCCCGCTCGTCGTCCCGCGCCCGTGCGTCTGTTCGCCGGAGCCGGCCAACGACCATGGCCGCGCCGATGTGGTGAGGAGGCGGTGGCCGTGCAGCCCAGGGACGACGGCCCGGGTGCCCCGGGGCAGGACCCCCGTTGGCCCGGCCGCCGGAACGACCGCCTTCAGGACCGCGGCTGCGGAGCCGGCCAGGAGCGGGAGCCGGAACACAGGGTGGTGAACGCCGCCGGCGTGATCGGCGACGGGGTCCGGGACGTACCGCCCGCAGAAGTCCCGCACCAGCTGTGCGCCCTCGTGGTCAAACTGCTGCCGGTGAGCGGCGCGAGCGTCTCGCTGTGCGGCAGCGGCATGCCCGTCCAGGTCAGCGCCAGCGACGACGCGGCCGCCCGGATGGCGGACGTCCAGGCCACGCTCGGCGACGGGCCCTGTCTGTACGCCGCCGAGATCGGCGCCCCCGTCCTGGCCTCCGACCTGACCACCGGCCGGGACGTCCGGCGCTGGCCGGTGTTCGCACAGCAGGCGGCGGAGGCCGGGGTGCAGGCCGTGTACTCCCTCCCGCTGGGCAACGACGCCGTCTGCGTGGGCACGCTCGACCTGTACGGCGGCATCCCTCACGAGCTCAGCGGCCGGGAGCTGCACACGGCCCAGCTCGTGGCCGGTGCGATGACGCTCGCGCTGATGTCCCTTTCGCACGAGGTGGACATCGAAGAGCGAGCGGACCACTCGTGGCTGAGTGGTCTGACCACGGATCACGACGAGGTCTACCAGGCCATCGGCATGATCATGGCCCAGCTCGGGGTCGGTTCGGACGAGGCCCTGGCGCGGCTGCGCGCCCGCGCCTTCGCCCAGGGCCGCACCGCCCTCGACGTGGCACACGAGGTGATCTCGTGCAGGGAGAGGTTCGACGGTGACTAGGTACGCTCAGGCCCGTCGGCCCGAGCGCGACGAGGCGGGGTGCGAGGAGACCGTGATGAGCCGGGAGAAGCGGCTCGCGCGGGCCTTCGTCGACCTCGCCGACACGTTGAGCAGCCAGTTCGACCCCCTCGACCTCTTCGAGCGGCTGAGCGGCCACTGCGTCGCGCTGCTGGCCGTCGACGCGGTCGCGGTGGTGGTGGTCGACGCCCGGGGCCGGCTGCGCACGGTGGTGGCCTCCGCCGCCGACATCGGCCGCCTCGACCGGTTCCAGGTGGAGCAGCACGAGGGTCCGGCCCAGGACTGCCACCGCACGGGTGAACCGGTCGCCGAGGCCGACCTGCGGGCCGGTGGGCGCTGGCCCGGGTACACCGCCCGCGCGCTCACGGCGGGGTATGCCTCGGTGCACGTCATGCCGATGCGGCTGAACGGCCTGGTGATCGGCGTGGTGTCCCTGATGAACCGGAACCGCGAGGAGGTACCGGAGACGGACCTGGCCGTGGCGCGGGGGCTGTGCGACGTCGCCGCGTTCACGCTGGTCCACTGGCCGGCCGAGCGTCGGCGCGAGCACGATCTGCTGACCTCCGTGCAGGCCGCGGTCTCCGCGAAGGCGACCGTGGAGCTGGCGAAGGGGCTGCTCTCGGAGCACGAGGGGATCTCGTTCACGGAGGCGTACCACCTGCTGCACCGGTACGCGCAGCAGGAACGCAGGCCCCTGACGTCCGTCTGCCGCGAGCTGGCCGAGAGCAGACTCGGGGTGGCCGGACTGCTGCGGGAAGCCGGGCCGTTGTAGGCGTGTCCGCGTCACGCGAACGGGCGACGCTCCTACGATCACCGACATGGACATACTGGGTTTCCTGGCCGTGGCCGTGGCTTTGCTGGTCGGCATCGTGAGCACCGAGAGCCGGCTCGCCCGGGCCGACCGGCGCATCGCCCGGGTCGAACGCAAACTCGACCTGGTCCTCGATCACTTGGGGCTGCGTGAGGAGGACCCCGCGCTGGACGCCGTGGCCGGGCTCGCGCGCGACGGGAAGAAGATCGAGGCGATCAGGGCGTACCGGGAGGCCACGGGCGCCGGGCTGAAGGAGGCCAAGGAGGCCGTCGACCGCCTCGGCTGACGCGTTCGCGCGGGCTCACGCCTGGGTCCTGGCCTGCTGGTGGACCTGCGTCAGGTGCTCGACGCCGAGCTGGACCGCCTGGCGGGTGGAGTCGGCGGGCACGTCGACGGGGCCGCCGTTGGTGAGTGTGATCGCGTCGTCGCCGACGCGGACGGCGGCGACGTCCAGGACGAGCGTGGTCGCCGTGTCCCCGTCGGCCGTCCCGCCCACGAGCACGACCCGCAGCCCCTGGCGGGCGTCGCCGGCACTCGGCAGCGTGAGCTCGGAGACCTGGACGGTCTGCACGCCTGCCCGGGTGGTCGCCGCCGAGAACTGGGCGCAGGTCTGCGGCAGCGTCTTCAGCCAGGCCAGGGCCCGGTCCACGTCCCCCGGCCGGTCGGCGAGCACCTGGTAGCGCAGCTGGGCCTGGTCGTTGCCGTCGTCGAAACCGGCGACCGCGTGCGTGCCCGCGGGTGTGCCGAGCAGTTCGTCGGCGTAGAGGGAGTCGAGGAAGCGCTGGCATTCGGGCACGTCGGCCTGGGCCTTGAGCACCCCGTCGTGCCAGGTCGCCGTCCCCTGGGTCGGCGCCCATGGCTCGCCCAGATCGGCCTGCGTGATCAGCGCGGCCCGGGCCTGCGCGTCGGTGAGCGCGGGGTAGCCGGTCGGAACGGCCTTGCCCGTGGGGTTGCCCGCCGCGGCCGACGAGGAGGCGCCGGAGCGTCCCGCCAGCAGGCCCGAGCAGCCGGTCACGGTCAGCAGGCAGGCCACCCAGAGCGAGCAGGCGGGGACGAGACGGGCCGGGCAACGGGGCATGGGGTGCCTCCAGACGTACGTACCTGAGGGGCGTGTGTTCTTTCACGGCACCACCGGGGAGCCGCGCCCACCAGCGCGCCGGGCCGTCCGGGTGAGCGGCCGGGGAAAACCGTTCGCGCGGCCGCCCGGCCCGCTGCTACCGTCAGGCCCATGAAGCGCGCCGAGCCGTTCGTTGTGACGACGACGCCGGAGAGTGTCCCGGCGCGCTGACAGCTGAGCTGAGTGAGAAGCCCCGGGGCGAGCGCCCCGGGGCTTTCGCGTTGCCCGGTTCCTCGCCCCCCTCACCCCCGTGAGCGAGGAGATCCCCCATGTACGACCACCCCATGTACGACCACCCCGTGTACGACCACCGCCGCCTCGGCCGAGAGCTCGGCCTGTTCGGCACCGACCCGCTGATCGGAGCGGGCCTGCCGTACTGGCTGCCCGACGGCGCGATCGTGCGCCACACCCTGGAGGAGTACGTCCGCGAGGCGGAGCGCGCGGCCGGGTACCGGCACGTGTACTCGCCGGTCCTCGGCAAGCGCGAGCTGTACGAGATCTCCGGGCACTGGGCGCACTACCGCGAGGACATGTACCCGCCGATGGACGTCGGCGCGGAGCAGGTGGTGCTGCGGCCCAGCCTGTGTCCCCACCACGCGCTCATCTACCGCTCCCGCTCGCGCAGTTACCGTGAACTGCCGCTGCGCATGGCCGAGCTGGGCGGCATGTACCGATCCGAACTGTCCGGCGTCCTCGGCGGTCTGACCCGGGTGCGGGCCATCCAGCTCAACGACGCGCACGTCTTCTGCACCCTGGACCAGGCCGTCGAGGAGGCCCGCGCCGCCCTCGCCCTGATCGCCCGTGCCTACGCCGATCTCGGCATCCGCGCCGTCCGGCACCGTCTGTCCCTGCCGGGCGAGGGCGGCAAGTACGTCGCCGACCCGGCGCTGTGGCGGCGGGCCACCGCGCTGCTGAGGGAGGTCCTGGACGGCTCCGGCGTCGCCTACCAGGAGGCCGAGGGCGAGGCCGCGTTCTACGGTCCCAAGATCGATGTGCAGATCGCGGACGCCGCCGGCCGCGAGGCCACCCTGTCGACCGTGCAGATCGACTTCCACCAGCCCGAACGCTTCGACCTGCACTACATCGGCGCGGACGGGGCGAGACACCGGCCGGTCATGGTGCACCGCAGCATCATCGGCAGCGTGGAGCGCGCCGTCGCGCACCTCGTCGAGGAGCACGGCGGGGCCTTCCCCGCCTGGCTCGCCCCCGTGCAGCTGGTGGTGCTGCCGGTGGCCGGGGAACAGGTGGCGCGGGCCCGGGAGCTCGTGCGCCGGGCCGTCGCACTCGGGCTGCGGGCCGAGCTCGCCGGACCGGAGCACGGCAGCCTGGGCGCCCGGATCCGGTCGGCGCGGCTCGTGCCGTACCAGGCGGTGATCGGTGAGCGGGAGGCCGGGGACGGCCTGGCGGCGGTACGGCTCAGGGACGGGCGCCGCCCGGGGGCCGTGCCCGTCGAGGAGTTGGTGCGCCGGATCGGGGAGCGGGTCGCGGCGCGCGGCACCGGGCTGTGGGAGTGATCCGTGGTGCCAAGGGGGTCACGCTTAGGGTCGGGGTGACGGAAGGAGTCCCGCTGTGACCGGTCAGCCCATCCCCGTGATCATTGACTGCGACACCGGTGTCGACGACGCCCTGGCCCTGCTGTTCGCCGTACGCCACCCCGGTCTGGAGCTGCGCGCGGTCAGCTGTGTCGCCGGGAACACGTTCGTGGACCAGGTGGTGCTCAACACGCTGACCGTCCTGGAGCAGGCCGGGGCTCCCGCCATTCCCGTCGCCCGGGGTGCCGAGCGCCCGCTGATCGAGCCGGTGCGCACGGCCCACCATGTGCACGGCCGGGACGGCATGGGCGACCTCGGCCTGCCCGCGCCGCGCCGGACGCCGGCCGATGTGGACGCGGTGACGCTGCTGCGCCGCGAGATCCTGGCGTCGCCCCGCCCGGTCACCCTGATTCCGACGGCCCCCCTGACGAACATCGCCCTGCTGCTGCGCAGCCACCCCGAGGTGACGCGCAACATCGAGCGGATCGTGTTCATGGGCGGCGCGGTGGCCACCGGGAACGCCACGCCGGTCGCCGAGTTCAACGTCTGGCACGATCCGGAGGCCGCGGCGATCCTGCTCAGCGCCCGGGTGCCCATCACCATGTACGGGCTCGACGTGTTCCAGCGGGTGATCGTCCCGGCGGCCGACGTGCGGCGGCTGCGCGAGAGTTCCGAGCCCGGTGCGCGCCTGGCGGGGCGGCTGCTGTCGCACCGCGACCCGGCGACCTACCAGGCCCCGTCCGACGGCCTCGGCGACGCCTCCGGCGGGCTCGGCGACGCGGGCGCGGTCTGCTCGGTCGCCGACCCGGAGGGGCTGACCACCCATCGGCTGCCCGTGGAGGTGAACCTCACGCCCGGCCCGGCTCGCGGGCAGACGATCGTCGACCGCCGTCCTCGCCCGGGCGAGGCGGAGCTGCACGGCGAGGCCCGTGAACAGCCGTTGCTGGACGTGGGGTTGGACGTCGACGTGGACCGGTACGTGAGGCTGTATCTGGCCGCGGTGGAGGGCGACCAGTGCCGGGGCACTAGGGGGTGATCCGAACGACACCCCCTAGGTGACGACAGGCCCAGGACCCCGCCCTCATCGCACCGTCAGCCCACCGTCGGGCTCGGGTTGGCGTTCTGGGCGGGTGTCTCGCCCGGCAGGACCGGCGGCCTGGTGGTGCTGTCCACCGGTGGGGTGAGGACGACCTCCGGCTGGCCTCCGGCCGGGGGCGGCGGGGTCAGGTCCGAGGCGGGCAGCTTCGGCGGGGTCGTCTCCTGGAAGAGGACCTGGTCGAAGTTGACCAGGCCGGTGTTCTCCATGACCGTGATGTGGTCGAGCACCGTGGCGTTGGCCTGGTCGGCCAGGGTACGGACCAGAGTGTTCTTGGTCGTCGAGCGGATCTTCGCGATCGTGTTGAAGATCGAGCCGTGCGTGACGCGCAGGATGTTGGCGAAGTCCGTGTCGAACTGCTTGCCGCTGTCCGCGTTGAGCGTGTTGATGAAGCCCTGCTGCTGGGGACTGGGCAGGTTGGGAATCGCGATGTTGAGCATGGGGCCGATCTTGCGGCAGCTGGCGTCCAGCGCCGCGTGCCCGTCGATCAGATGCTTGCTCGCGGTGAGGACCGCCTTGCTCTGCCCCTTCTTCAGGCCCATCTGGCCGACGGGGTACTCCCACAGCCCGGCCGCGCGCACCTTGACCACGAAGTCCCGGTCCGCCTCCGTCAACGGTCCCCACTGCGTCTGGGCGATGATGCGGGAGGGGTCGCTGGAGACGGTGTTGAAACCGAGCATGGTCGGGTAGGCGAGCGCAACAAGGGTCAGGCTGAGAGCTCCGCCCACGAAGAGAGTTCCCGTCGCATTCCGCGAAAAGCGCACCGTGCCTCCTGCCCGGTCGTGGATCCCGCCGGTGGGCGGTTGGGACGCACATCAGTACGGGCGGGATAGCGGAAAGAACCTTTGGTTTTGGTAAAATCTGAGGGTGGCTCACCGGCAGCCGCCCGCACCGGTTCCGGTGCCGCGCCGTCCTACCGCCGTCGTCCCGAACCCTGTGGCTCCCCGCGCCGTACCGCGCCCGGCGCACGTGCCGCCGGGCGGTCCGCCCGGGTCGACGAGGTGAGTTGCCAGGGCACGCTGGTGACCATCACGCCCGGGGTGAACAGCAGACGGTTCTTGAGCCAGAGCGCGGACTGGTTGTGCAGCAGGTTCTCCCACCAGTGCCCGACGACGTACTCGGGGATGAAGACGGCCACGAGGTCGCGCGGGCTGTCCCGGCGGACCGAGCGCACGTACTCCACGACCGGACGCGTCACCTCCCGGTACGGCGAGTCCAGCGCCTTCAGCGGGACGTCGATGCCGTACTCCTCCCACTGCCGGGCCAGCAGCGCCGCCTCGTCGCGGTCCACGGCGACCGTGAGCGCGTCGAGCTGGTCGGGGTGGAAGGCCCGCGCGTACGCGAGCGCCCGCAGGGTGGGCTTGTGGAGGCGGGAGACCAGGACGATCGCCAGCACCCGCGAGGGCGGGACCAGCTCGGGCCGAGGGTCCGTCACCGCCAGTTCCGCCGACGTCGCGTCGTAGTGCCGGCGGATCGCCCGCATCGTCATCCACAGCACCGCCGCCGCGAGCACCGCCAGCCACGCGCCCTCGGTGAACTTGGTGATCAGCACGATCACCAGCACCAGCCCGGTCACGCACGCCCCGACCGCGTTCACCGCCCGCGCCGTGTACTGGTGCCGCGCGGGCAGCGGGCCGGTACCCAGGCGCAGCTCGCGGTTCCAGTGCCGCACCATGCCCAGCTGGGACAGCGTGAAGGCGGTGAACACTCCGAGGATGTACAGGTGGATCAGGCTGGTGACGCTCGCCCGGTAGCCCCACAGCAGCAGCCCGGCGACGACGGCGAGCGCGAGGATGCCGTTGGAGAAAGCGAGCCGGTCGCCCCGGTTGTGCAGCTGGCGGGGCAGGTAGCGGTGCAGGGCGAGGATCGAGGCCAGCAGCGGGAAGCCGTTGAACGCGGTGTTCGCGGCGAGGATCAGCACCAGCGCGGTCACCGTCTGGACGAAGTAGAAGCCGATGCTGTGCTCGCCGCCGAAGACGGCCGCGGCGAGTTGCGCGATCACGGTGCGCTGGGTGTACGTGGCGCAGTCGCCCGGCAGGCCGGTCAGCCGGCAGGCGTTGTCGGTGATGTGCACCTTCGCGATCAGCGCCAGCGCGGTCACCCCGGCGAACATGGCGATCGCGATCGCGCCCATCGCGGCCAGCGTCGCGGCGGCGTTCTGCGGCTTCGGCTTGCGAAAGGCCGGTACCCCGTTGGAGATCGCCTCCACGCCGGTCAGCGCCGTGCAGCCGGAGGAGAAGGCGCGCAGCACCAGCATCACCAGGGCCAGCCCGGTCAGCCCGGCGTCTCCGGGATGCGGGACGATCCCGTACCGGGCGCTCTCGGCGATCGGAGCGTCGCCCAGCGCGTAGCGGACGAGCCCCGTCGTCACCATGACGAGCACCCCGCCGACGAAGAGGTACGTCGGCGCCGCGAACGCCCGCCCCGACTCGCGCACGCCGCGCAGGTTCATGGCGGTCAGCAGCGCGACGAAGGCCAGCGCCAGCACGACGCGGTACCCGGCCAGTTGGGGCAGCGCCGAGATGACGTTGTCGACGCCGGAGGCCACCGACACCGCCACCGTCATGACGTAGTCGACGAGCAGGGACGCGGCGACGACCAGCCCGGCCGACGGTCCGAGGTTCACCGACACCACCTCGTAGGAGCCGCCGCCGCTCGGATAGGCGTGCACGACCTGCCGGTACGACAGCACCACCACCGCGAGCAGGGCCACCACCGCGGCCGCGATCCACGAGGTGAAGTGCAGATAGGCCAGGCCGCCCAGGGTGAGGACGAGCAGGATCTCCTGCGTCGCGTACGCCACCGAGGACAGCGGGTCGGAGGCGAAGATCGGCAGGGCCAGCCGCTTGGGCAGCAGCGTCTCGTGCAGCTCCTCGCTGCGCATCGCCCGGCCGACGACCAGCCGTTTCAGGAACCCCGGCAGGTTGAACACGTCGCGAGCGTAAGCCGCGGGCGGTGGCGAGACCTAGGACTGACGGGTCACGGCGTTGCCCCGACGTGCCCTCCTCGGCTTGACATGGGGGCACTCAAGTTTTATTCAGGCATGGAGGGCAGGTCGGGGGCCGACGACGATGAGCCGGAGGCGGGCTGACGATGACCGGGAGCCGGCCGCGGGGCACGGAACTGGCGGAGCTGCGGCGCCTGGTGGAGGAGCGGACCGCGGACCTGCAGCGGGTGAAGGCCGAGTACGACAACTACCGCAAGCGGGTGCGGCGGGACCGCCTGGCCGTGCGCGAGATCGCGGCGGCCAATGTGCTGCGGGCGCTGCTGCCGGTGCTGGACGCCGTCGACCGGGCCGGCGCGCACGAGCCGCTGACCCCGGGCCTGAAGGACATCGCCGACAGCCTCCGCGAGCAGCTCGGCTCGCTGGGCGTCACGTCGTTCGGCAAGGAGGGCGACCCGTTCGACCCCGCCTGTCACGACGCGCTGACGCACCACGTCTCCCCGGGCCCCGGCCGCCTGGTCTGTTCGGCGGTCCTCCGCCCCGGCTACCGCATCGGCGACCAGCTGCTGCGCCCGGCGTACGTGGAGGTGACCGGCCCGCCGACCGGGCAGACCACGGCGGCCGCGACCCCGTCGGGGCCAACCCCCGTGAGTACCGTCAAGGTTGACGGAATGTTGACCGGCTCGTGGGAGCACCCTGACGGAAGGCCGCCCTAGATTCGCCCGCATGCCCCCACAGCCCCCCGGCATGCCCGGCGCGCTCCCCGTCCTCCCCTACCGCAAGCCCACCAAGGGCCGTGACTACTGGGTGCTGGACGACGTCCTGCCCGACCCGGACGCCGTGCGGGAACGCTGTCTGGCCAAGGACGACTGGGTCAAGGGGTATCCGTACACCTCGGAGACCTGGCCGGGACTGCGGACCATGCCCGGCCTGGAGCCGTCCGAGCTGGCCCGGGTCGAACGCCTGGTGAGGAAGGAGACCGGGGCCAAGGAGCTGTGGGTGCAGCAGGCACCCGGCGGCGGCACCCTCAACCACAACTGCGTCCAGGTCGTCGGCGAGGGCGAGAGCGAGCCCCGGCCGCACACCGACTCGCGTGCCCTGTGCCGGTACGCCGCCGTGCTCTACCTGAACCCCGGCGTGCCCAAGGACTGCGGCACCAGCTTCTACCGGCAGTCCCTGCCGGGCGGACGGCTCGGCGGCAACGTCGTCCAGGCCCCGCACCACAACCTCGTCGAGGCCCTCGGTACGCGGTTCGTCGCGCCGAACGCCTTCGAGGAGGACGTACGCGTCCCGCACAAGGCCAACCGGCTGCTCCTCTACCACGCCAACCTCGTGCACAGCGCGACCGGCTACTTCGGCCGGACGCTGGAGGAGAAGCGCATGACGGCGGTCTTCTTCTGGATGGCATGACCACCGGGGTTCGGTGATTCCTCAGGTCCCCCCGGGTGTCCCGTCACGGTCGCCCGTTCCCGTTCCCGTGCCCGCGTCGGCGTCGGCGGTGCCAGTGCCACAGCGCGCCCATGGCCACCGACCCGGCCGCCAGCACCAGCCCCAGGACCGGCCAGCTGCTGCCGGCCATCTTCAGGCCGGTGACGAGGACGCCCACGGCCAGTCCCGCCTGCACCAGGACAGAGATCAGGGCGCGGGCACCGGTGGCCAGCGCGGCCGGATCCGGGCGCGCCCGCCGTTGCGGCTCCGGAGGGCTCTCGGCGAAGTAGAACCTGGTGGCGCGGTCCATCAGCCGGGCGGTGGCGTGGTCGTACGACACCGCCATGTACGGCAGCCAGACGAGCGGTACCACCATGCCCACGGCGAAGACCAGCCCGAGCAGCAGCCAGCGGGCGGCCTGCACGGACCGGCGGACCCGCTCGGTCGACCCGACCGGGGACAGCAGGCCGAGCAGCCGGGCCATACGGACGACGAGGTCCCACACGACGGCCGGACGCCGAGCGCGCGCCGCCATCGGCGCCGTCGGCGCCGTCCTCCCGGCCACCGCGGCCCCGCCGCTGCCCTCCGCCGTCCTCCCCGCCGCCGTCTCCCCGGTCGCGGTGGTGTCCTCCGCCGCCGTTGTCCCGGCCTTCGGAGGCGGTACGGCCAGGGCCTGCCGCGCCTGTTCGATCTCGCCGTACACGCCCTGTACGACGAGGAGCTCGGCCGCCCGTTCGTGATCGGTGGGGTCGCGTCCGGCCAGCGCGGCCAGTTCCAGCACGGTGCGGGCCTGGCGGAGC
Organism: Streptomyces sp. NPDC046197; assembly: GCF_040646295.1. NCBI lineage: Bacteria > Bacillati > Actinomycetota > Actinomycetes > Kitasatosporales > Streptomycetaceae > Streptomyces > Streptomyces sp. NPDC046197. Next base: position 285,268 of record NZ_JBEYZY010000001.1, read on the forward strand.
AGGGCCGCGCAGAACGCGACGGGGATGAACAGCAGGAAGGGACCGCCGACGAAGGCACCCTCGGAGACCGTGGCCCGCCGGCCCCGGGCCGTGACCTCGGCCCGCGCGGCCGCCGGTGCCGTGCCGGCGAGACGGGCCGCCGAGCGTTTCGCAGCCGCGCCGGTGCGGCGCACCGCGAACAGGGCCAGTACCTCGGGCAGCCGGCGCGTGTCGGTGAGCGCCTCCTTCAGCAGCGGCCCGGTGAGGGACGGGTCGGCGGGCACGGCGGATCAGTACCGCAGCGCGGTACCCACCTCGGCCTTCACGTCGCCGGACAGCTTGTGCGTGCTGCGCGCGGTCGCCTGGGCCGTCTTACCGCCCGGCACGTCGGGGACGGTGACGACCACCGTGTCGAGCAGGTCGCCGCCGCTGTCCTTGAAGTTGACCTGGACGGCGAAGGACTTGGTCGAGTCGGTCTCGTTGGCGACCGTGATCCCGACCGTGGTGCGCCCGTCCGTGGCGGTCGCCGGTGTGCCCAGTGTCACGGCGTTCCTGGCGTCGACGCCGCCCTTCACCTCGTCGAGCCGGCGGCCCGCCTCGGCGGTCGCCGAGGCCAGCAGCTCGTTGCCCCGGGAGGCGAGCGAGGAGACGGCCGACGCCGCCTTGCTCACCGCGTTCGACGGGCTGGTGCCGCTGCTGTTGTTGCCGGAGCAGCCGGTCAGCACGGCGGCCACCACCACCGCCGGCGCCGCGCCCGTCCACCAGCGTGCCCGGTGACCGGCCATCTCGCCTCCTGGTGCTCTCGCGCTCCCCTCCCGGCGAAGGGCCGGGACTCCTTCCAGTGAAGAGCCCGTGACGGTCGTCCGCACCCGGACGTCACCCGTGCGGGTCATCGTCGTGCCGGTGGTCGCCCGACCGGGTCACGCACCCATAGGCAGGCCGATGCCTGCCATGGGGAGGCCTATTGGCCGCCCGATGGATCGCGGACCTACCGTCGACCCCGACGTCCCGAGAGCGCGAGGAGAGACGCGAGAATGGCCAAGATCCTGTTCCTGATGACCGCCGCCGACCACTGGACGCTGGCCGACGGCAGCAGGCACCGCACCGGCTTCTGGGCCGAGGAGGCGGTCGTCCCCCTGGAGGCCTTCCGGGCGGCCGGCCACGAGGTCACCGTGGCCACCCCGGGTGGTGCGGTCCCGCCGGTCGACCCGGCCAGCCTCGCCGCCGATGCCGTCGGCGGCGCCGAGGAGGCGGCCCGGCTGCGGGATGTGATCGACAGCGCGCCCGAGTTCCGCGCCCCCGTGGCGCTGTCCGGGGTACGGCTGGACGACTACGACGCCGTGTACGTCCCCGGCGGCCACGGCCCCATGGAGGACCTCGCGGTCGACGTGGACGGCGGCCGCATCCTCACCGGCGCGGTGGAGCGTGGCCTGCCCGTCGGCGTGGTCTGCCACGGCCCGGCCGCGCTGCTGGCGGCGGTGGGGGAGGACGGCACCAACGCCTACGCGGGCTACCGGATCACCGCCTTCACCAACACCGAGGAGCGGCTGGCGGGCAACGCGGACAGGGCCCGGTGGCTGCTGCAGGACCGGCTGACCGAGGCGGGTCTGAAGGTCGAGGCGGGCGAGCCGTGGGCCCCGCACGTCGAGGTCGACCGCACCGTCGTCACCGGCCAGAACCCGGCGTCCTCGGCCCCGGTCGCGGACGAGCTGCTCAAGCGGCTCGGCTGAGCCGTCCGGACGGGCCCCGGGCCGGTGGGACGGGCCCCGGGCCCGTGGCGGTGGCTTCCCGAAAACTGCGAGGCCGGGCGGGAGCGTGGTCGGGTGTGCCGGACGCGCGTGTGGGAGAGGGTGTGCGGAGCACCCGGAAACCACACACCGCCGTACGGATCAGGGAGCCGACGACATGACCGAGACCCGCACCGTGAGCGTCCTGGGCACCGGGATCATGGGCTCCGGGATGGCCCGCAACCTGCTGAAGGCCGGACACACCGTCCGGGCCTGGAACCGCACCCGCGCCAAGGCCGAGCCGCTGGCCGCCGACGGCGCACGGATCGCCGACAGCCCGGCCGAGGCCGTGCGGGACGCCGACGTCGTACTGACCATGCTGTACGACGGCGGTACGGTGCTGGAGGTCATGCGCGAGGCCGCCCCCGCGGCGCGCTCGGGTGCCGCCTGGGCGCAGTCGACCACCGCCGGGCTGGAGTCCGTCGGTGAAATGGCCGGACTGGCCCGCGAGCACGGGCTGGTGTTCTACGACGCACCGGTGCTCGGCACCCGTCAGCCCGCCGAGGCCGGGCAGCTGATCGTGCTGGCCGCGGGTCCGGCCGAGGGCCGGGACGTGGTGACGCCGGTGTTCGACGCCGTCGGCGCCCGTACGACATGGATCTCACAGGACAGCGCCGCCGCCGCCGCCACCCGCCTGAAGCTGGTCACCAACAGCTGGGTGCTGGCGGCCACGGCCGCGGTGGGCGAGGTCCTGGCCCTCGCCAAGGCGCTCGATGTCGACCCGGAGGGCTTCTTCGACCTCGTCCGCGGCGGCCCGCTGGACATGGGCTATCTGCACGCCAAGGCCGACCTCGTCCTCAACGACCGCCTGACGCCGCCGAGCTTCGCGGTGAAGACCGCGGAGAAGGACGCCCGCCTGATCACCGAGGCCGCCGAGCGGCACGGTGTCCGTCTCGACGTGGCCCGGGCCGCCGCCGAGCGCTTCGCCCGCGCCGCCGCCCAGGGCCACGCCGACGAGGACATGGCCGCGGCCTACTTCGCGAGCTTCGACGAGAAGCGGGCCTGACGACACCCCTGGGGGGTGTCGTTCGGATCACCGCGGGTCCGCGACGCCTGGCACGGCACCTCGCCGCGTTGTCGCATCACCCGAGTACGCCCGGTACGCGGGTGATGCTCCGCCTTGCGATGCACCGCACCATGCGCCGCGGCCTGATCCGCGGTGATCCAAACGACACCCCCTAAGCCCTGTCCGGGGCGGTCAGCCGAGGCAGACCACGAGCAGGCAGAGCTGGGCCGGGGACGGCTGGGTGGCCGCGGGCCCGCTGCCCTGCGGGGTTCCGGTGGCCGAGCCGTTGGACGCGGCGGGTGCGGACGACTGGCCCGAGGACGTGGCGGTGTGGCTGGGGGACGTTCCGGCGGATGTCGTGCCGGAGGAGGTTCCCGCGGAGGACGGTCCGCCGGAGGATCCCGATCCCGACGCCGCGGCGGACGAGGCCCCACCGGAAGTCCGGGACGCGGCCTGCGGCTGCGGAGCCGCCGGCGCGGGGGCGGGCGCCGCGGCACGGACCGTCGTACGAGGAGTGGTGGCACCGTCGGGCCGGGCGTCCGGTGTGGCGCCGTACGGCGTGGTGGCGGACTGCCGGTGCGGGACGGCGGGCGTGCCCGGCTGCTGCGGGCCGGCGGAGGACGGCCCCCCGGTGCCGGGCTGCGTCGACGGGTGGAGGGTCTGTCCCGGCTGCCCGTCCACGGTGCCCGCGTTCGGGGTCTGCGGCGCCGTGGCGGCCTGGGCCCGGTCGCCGCCCGAGGGCCGGTCCATGCCGGCGACGGTCAGACCGCCTCCGACCAGCGCGACGGCGGTCGCGACCAGGGCCCGGCGCTGGGTCTTCTTCCAGCGCGCCAGCCGGCGGCGCCGGGCCGCCCGTCCCAGCCCCTGGCGTGCGGCGGGCACGTGCGCGGGCTCGGCGGACGGGCTGGGCTCCGGGCTCCCGGTCCGCACGGGTTCGGCCGGCGCTTCCGTGCGCGGTTCCGTCTGCGGTTCCGGCTGCGTGTGCGGCTGCGTTTGCGTGCGCGTTCGGGTCCACGAGATCTCGCTCCGCGGGTTCACGGCCGGCTCGGTCCCGGTCCACGGGTCCCTCCCCGCGGCCGCGGAACCGCCCACGGCGGACGGTGCCGCGCCGGACGCGACGTCGGGAGCGATGTCCGGGGCGTAGGCGCCACACCCCGGGCACACCAGGGCGCCGTTGAGGTGCCGACGACACGAGGAGCAGTAGTCCATCCGTGGTCTTCCTGAGTTGGCGTGCCGCCGGCCCGCCGGGCCGTGGCCTGAGCACGCTCGCATGGGGAACCGAGCGGCCAGCCACGCTAACGAGGCTTTCGAAAGACTGTGTGCAGCCTTTGTGACGCTCCTGCGAGGATTCCCGTCGGGTCTCAGGAGCTCGCCACGGGTGTCCGAAAACGCCACACCCTGTCCGACACGCCGCTAGTGGAGCCGGGAGTTCACCCCGTAGTTGCGTTATTCGGAAAGTGTGTCGCTATGCTTCCCGCCATTCACGACAGACAGCCCGTGCAACGGGGCGTCTGGAGGAAGGACGGAACGTGCGGCACGGGGATGAAGGCAAACCGGCCAAACCGGCCATACCTGCCCAATCCGCGGGATCCACGCCCGGGGACGGCGCGCGGATCGGCCGGATCGGACGCTATCCAGTGCGGTGGCACAACGCGCTGCTCACCGCCTGGACGGCCGCCTGGTTCTTCGTGGCGGAACGCCACGGAGCGGTCTCCTGGCACTACTTGAGAACCGGTGAGGAACTGCTCTTCAGCCAGGTGCCCGGCGGCGGCCTCGCGTTGTACGCCAACCACCCCGAGCTGCAGATCGGCCCGGTCAGTTTCGTGGTCGCCGGACTGTTCGCACCCTTCCCAGCCGCAGTGGGCGAGAAACTCGCCGACGCGTTCATGTCGGGCCTGGGGCTCTACATGCTGGTCCTCGTCGGCCGCGCGGCCGCCGACCACTACCGCGGCACCGGGCTGAACCACAAACGCCTGCAGCAGCGCGTGCTCATCGCCGGGGCCGCCTTCATCCCGATGTGGGTGGAGGTCTCGGTGCGCTTCGCCCACCTCGACGACGTACTGGCGCTGTTCTTCACCACCCTCGCCGTGCGCGCCCTGGTACGCGGCAACGCCACCGCCGTCGGCGTCTTCCTGGCGCTGGCGGTGGACTCCAAGCCCTGGGCGGTCGGCTTCCTGCCGCTGCTGCTCGCGCTGCCCCGGCCCACGCGGCTGCGCTCGGCCGCCTGGCTGGTCGGTCTGGTGGCCGCGGCCTGGCTGCCGTTCTACCTGTCCCACCTGGAGACGCTGGCCGCGGCGCGGTTCACCATCCCCAACCAGCCGGCCTCCTCCCTGCGCTGGTTCGGTGTGAACGACGCGGCCACCCCCTGGTGGGACCGTCCCGCCCAGATGGCCCTCGGTATCACCCTGGGCTGGCTGGCGGTACGCAGGCACCGCTGGCCGGCCGTGGTGCTCCTCGCCGCCGACGCCCGGATCGTCCTCGATCCGAGCGTGTACACCTACTACAACGCCTCGGTGCTCCTCGGCACCCTCATCTGGGACTCGATCGGCCAGCGGCGCCTGGTCCCCTGGGTGAGCTGGATCGCCCTGATCTCCCTCTACGGCAGCGCCCTGATGGTGCCCTCCGACTCCGCCCAGGGGCTGATCCGGCTCGCCTTCGCGGTCGGCTCCGCCGCGTACGTCCTGTGGTGGCCCCAGCGCACGCCCCGCCATCTGCGCGGTGTGCGGGAAGCGGCGGACCTGCCGCCGGGGCCCGCGAGCGCGGCCCGGGACACCTGCGGGACGCCCGGTCGTGCGGACGTGCCGCGGCAGGTGCCCGCGAACCCCTCCCGCCCCCGCGGCAACGAGGTGCGGCGCCCCCCGCGGGCCGGCGCGCGGACCCGTCCGACGGTGCGGAGGGTGCCGCCGTCAGGACGGCCGGAATCGAAGGGCGGACGCGGAACTCTCAGGTGAGGTCGGTCAGTTCCTCGGCGTACACCTGTGAGAGCGGCTGCGGGCCCACGTACCGCTGGCAGTTGCACTGGCCGGGCTCGAAGCGCAGCGGCTTCTTGTTCTCGTCCCAGGCCGTCGGCACCTCCACGCGCTCGTGGCACCGGCCGTTCTTGTCGTGCTTGGCCAGGTGGTGGGTGCACCCGCACACCGGCTCCGGGGGCTTGTGCGCGGCCTCCACGGCCAGACGCTCCGACTTGGCGGCCTCCAGCAGCTCCAGCTTGCGCTGGTGACGGTTGCGCAGCGCGGTGCGGACGTTGTCGGCGAGCCACGCGAAGCCACCCGTCCAGAAGACGATGAGCACCCACCAGAACCAGTCCATCGGTCACCTTCCCCCTGTACGGCCGCGCCCGGTGCGGCCGTTCCGAAGCGCCGTGCAGGGCAGGTGCGCCGGCGTCTGCCGTTCAGGATAAGCACCCGGCGTGCGTACGTCGCCGGGGGCGTACGGGACCCTTCCGGGTGCGCGGCGAGCCCGGTCCGCGCCCCTCTCGCGGCGGGCGGTGGTGTGTCAGGGCTCCAGGCCCTCCGGTACGACGTCGCCCTTGCCGAGGTCGCGTGCGGAACTCCTCACGGCCGTCGCCTGTTCGCCTAACCCCGTCGGTGACGCGGCCGCCCGGCGGGGCACCCGCAGCGCTCCGGGCCGGGCGACGGGAGCGGCCGGTCGTGGCGTGTCGGCCACCGGTACGGGGCCGCCCGGCTGCCCGGGGGACCAGCCCCGGCCGAACGGGCCGCCCTGGCCGGTGAGCCGGCTCAGGGCCCGCGCGGACAGCCACTTCAGGTGCCGTCCGTGGAGCAGGCCCAGGACGATCGCGGCGGCCACCGCGATCAGGTGCTCTCGTCCGGCCAGGTTGGGCTTGGCGACCGATTCCCACACCATCGACCCGCCGGTCAGGAAGAACACGACCGGGGCGCGGCGGACGATCGAGAGGTAGGTGAACAGGCCCACGACCGCGGCGGAGGGCCCGGTGTCGAGCACCTGCCCGATCTCGGGCGGCAGTCCCAGCCCGCCCCAGCCGGGCCCCAGCGCGATCATCACCCGCACGGTCAGGGTGCCGCCCAGCGTGGTCGCGTACGAGATGGCCAGCGTCCTGCCCCGGCCGAGGGTGAGCTCCGCCAGCGCGAACGCGAGGAACAACTGGGTGATGCCCGCCCACACCGGCAGGTCCAGGGCCGGAACGTAGAGGGACACCGGGGTGCGCAGCAGGGCCAGCCACAGCGGCAGGTCGGCCCTGACGCCGCCCAGGATCCGTACCGCCACCGCGCCGGCCGGCCGCTGCGCCAGCGCGTGGAAGAAGATCACGCCGAAGGCGGCCACGAAGGCCAGGACCAGCCCGGACAGTCCACGGTGCATGAGCCGCCGTACCGGGTCGACGACGATGGCGTGCCATTCGTTGCGCAGGGTGCGTGCGACGAACCGCGCCAGCCGCCGGGGGACGGCACGCGGGTGCCCCCACCCGGTGTCGCCGGGTCCCTCGTGATGGAACGGAATCCCCCCGGCACCGCTGCACTCTTGTTCGGCTCTTCGAAGCACGTCCCCACCCACAGCGCGCACAACCGTACGCATCGGAATCTAGCCCTCGTCAGGGCCGCCACGCTGTAGCCGATGCCACGGAACCTCAGGTGCGCAGATCGCGTCAGGCACCGATTCCCCGGCGGGGACGGCCCCCTTCCCTTCCGTCGCCCCGTCCGGTGCCGGGGCCGCGCGCCGGTGGCGCCGACCCCGCCGTCCGGCCACGAGCGGCGGGGGACTACCGTCCCGGGGGGAACCGAGTCGGCTCGCCCCCGTGTGGGCCGAAGGAGGACGATCTGCATGGTTGGTCACGGGGTGACTGATCTGTCCGCGGGCATGCCGCCGGAGCTGACCACCGGCCGTCTGCTGTCCTCGTGGCAGCCGGACGTACCCGCCCTGCTGCTCGTCGCCGTCCTGGGCGCGCTCTACGGCTGGGGAGTGGTGCGGCTGCGCCGGCGCGGCGAGCGCTGGCCGCTCGCCCGGGCCGTGGCGTTCGGGGCGCTCGGGCTCGGCGCGCTCGTGGTGGCGACGATGTCCGGGCTGGCCGTCTACGACCACGTCCTGTTCTGGCCGGCCGCCGTGCAGAACATCCTGCTCGACCTGGTCGCGCCGCTCGGTCTGGCCCTCGGTGACCCGCTGCGGCTCGCGGTCGAGGCGCTGCCCGGGGACGCCGCCGCGCGGGTGCGCCGGACCATGACCGGTCGGGTGGTGCGAGTGCTCACCTTTCCGCTGGTCAGCACCCTTTTCGTGCTTGCCACCGAGCTGACCGTGTACTTCACGCCGTACTTCGCCACCGCGCTGCGGGTGGGCTGGCTGCACGAGCTGATGTACCTGCACCTGCTGGCCGCCGGCTGCCTGTTCGTGGTGCCGGTGCTCACCCATGAGCAGACGCTGCCCGCGTGGTGCACCCATCCGGTACGGGCGGCGCTGGTCTTCCTGGACAGTGTCGTCGACGCCGTGCCGGGCCTGGTGGTGATGACCCACGGTTCGCTGATCGCGGGCGCCTGGTATCTGCACCACTCGCCGTCCTGGGCGCCGGACGTCCACCACGACCAGCAGGTCGGCGGCGGCGCGATGCTCGGCATCGCCGAGCTGGTCGCGGTGCCCTTCCTGCTGGCGATCCTCGTGCAGTGGGCGCGCGCCGAGCGCGTCCAGACGGTGGCGCTCGACCGCCGCCTCGACGCCGAACTCGCCCCCGCGGTGGCGGCGGAGCCGCATCCGGGCCAGGTTCCCCCACCCGGGCTGGTACGCCCCTGGTGGGAGACCGAGCAGAACGACGTGGCCGCCCGGATCCGGCGGCAGCGGCACGACGACTGACGCGGGGCCCGAGCCGACTGCCCGGCGCGCTGTCGTCCGGCGGGCGCCCGGGGCGCAGGGGCATCGGCGTGGACGGCCGGGCCGTGTCGCGCGGCGGGCGTCTCAGGGGCTCGCGACGTCGTAGCCGTACCGCAGCGGCTGGCTGGTCACCCGGTGGTCGCGCCGGTAGACGTACACCGCCTCGGCGTGCAGGCCGGCCGTCGCCGCCTCGACCTCGCAGGGGTACGTCACCTGGATCACGCGGGGCCGGTCCACGACCCGCATGCGTACGCCGTCGGCGGGGCCCCCGTCGAGCACCGCGGTCTCCCAGCCGGTCGCGTCAGTCGTCTGCATGACCGACATTTTAGCTATTGCGCAACTGTCAGATCGCGGTGTCCGTCACGATGCCCGGCCGGTGAGCAGCGGACGCAGTGCTCCATCCCCCAGGCGCTTCACCAGGGGCACCGCGACACGGCGCGCCGCCAGGACGACGACGAGGGAGACCGCGGTTCCCACCAGGGCGCCCACCGCGACGTCGTGCGGGTAGTGGGCGCCGACGTACACCCGCGAGGCTCCCATCGCGATGGCCGCGAGGAGCCCGACCGCGCCGAGGCGCCGGTCGACGACCAGGAGTGCCGCGGCGAACGCGAAGGCGACGGTGGTGTGGTTGCTGGGGAAGGCGTAGTCGTCCAGGGGAGGGCATGCCTCGATCAGGAAGTCGTGCGGCAGGGCCCGGCAGGGGCGCGGCTCCTCGAAGAGGGACTTGATCCCGCTGTTGACGACGTAGGCGATGACGACGGCGAACGGTGTGGTCAGCACGGCGGCCATGACCGTGCTCCCCTGGCGCCGGGCGCGCCACCAGGCGGCCAGCAGCAGCACCGCGAACAGGCCGATGCCGAACGTGGAGAAGGCCGCCACGGGCCCGTTGAGCCAGTGTGTGTGGCGGGCGAAGTCGGTGACGTCGGTGTACAGGCCGCCGTCTATGGACGCGCCGTCGAGCGCCTGGACGGTGGGTGGGGAAGTCGTCATCAGGTGGATCTCCGGGCCGTGGGTCGAGTGCCGGGGAGCTCCGGAGGGGAACGCATGGCGGCACGGGACGGAAAGCGCGATGAACGGCAGGCGTCCGGAACATGAACGTCTACAGTTTTGTAGACGTTATCAGATGGAGGGGGTAACGATTTCAGGATCCGGTCAAGGCCTGGATCGGCCGGCCGGCCCCGGACGCCCACGGCAGGCGTCACCATGGAGGCATGTCCCGTGTCACCGTGATGCGAGCGGAGCACGCTCAAGAGGTCCTGGCGATCTACCGGTTCGGCATCGACGAGGGCGACGCCACGTTCGAGACCGCGGCGCCGGCCTGGGAGGAGTTCGACCGCAGGAGGCTCCCCGAACACCGCCTGGTCGCCCTCGACGACTCGGAACGCGTGCTGGGCTGGGCCGCCGTCGCCCGGGTCTCCGACCGCCACGCCTACGCCGGTGTCGTGCAGCACTCCGTCTACGTCCACCCCGGCGCCCGCCGCCGCGGAGTGGGCCACGCCCTGCTGCGGGCCCTGCTCGCCTCGACCGACGCGGCCGGCATCTGGACCGTGCAGTCCGGCATCTTCCCGGAGAACACGGCCAGCCTCGCCCTCCACGTCCAGGCCGGTTTCCGCGTCATCGGCACCCGGGAACGCATCGGCCGCCACCGCGGCCGCTGGCGCGATGTGGTCCTCGTCGAGCGCCGCAGCCCGTCCGTCGACTGAGCCGGCCCGGACGGCGAACACTTGCGCCGATGGCCAGAACCGGTTCCGTTTTTCCGGCGTCGTACGGCAGTGTGTGCCGGTGCCGGCCTGAACTGTGGGGGGACCACGTGAGCGACGAGATCTACTTCAGCAACAACTACCGCGACCTGTGCCAGCGCGACGGCACCGGGGCCGGCTTCCAGTTCGAGTTCTCCTGCGCGCGCTGCTACGACACCTGGCGGTCGCCGTTCGAGCCGTACACCGGTGAGCGGGCCGCCACCTGGCTCGGCAAGGGTGTCGACGTGGCCTGGGGGCTCCTCGGGCGTACCGGCAGCGGGATCACGTCCGCCGCCGACGGGCTCGCGGGAGCGGGCTGGGGCAGGGCCCGCGACCACGCCTTCCAGCGGGCGATCGGCAATGCGCAGGGCCACTTCAACCGCTGTGCACGCTGCACCGACCACGTCTGCGGCCGCTGCTGGAACGCGGCCCAGGGCCTGTGCCTGCGCTGCGCCCCGGATACCGCGGCCGAGGCCATGGCGGCGCAGCAGCGCGGTCTCAACGACATGGCCGCGCAACGGGCGTACGTCGCCGGACAGCAGGCCGGGCAGAGCTACGACCCCTCCGTGCCCCGGCAGTTGGTCTGCCCGTACTGCCGTACCGAGACGCACGGAGCCGCCTTCTGTTCCGGCTGCGGCCACCGGCTGGGCCAGTCCCAGCACTGCTCCTCGTGCTCCGCCGTACTGCCGGACGGCGCGGCCTTCTGCCCGGGGTGCGGCACACGGCGTTAGGGGGTGTCGACCCCGCGGGACGCACCTGGGACCCTGACCGGACCGGCGGCCCTCCACGGGGCGAGTCCGACGTCGGTGGCGGCACCGCGGAGGGGACGCGCACCCGCTCCGGTGCGCTCAGCCCTCCGCGCCGGTCCGGTCCAGCAGTTCGCGCAGCAGCTGTTCGTCGCCCTCCGGCAGCGCGGTGACGAAACTGGCCAGCACCGCCCGCCGGTCCCGCTCGCCGTCCAGGACCCGGCGCATCTTCAGCGCGGCGAGCCCGGCTTCGTCCGCGGCGGGCAGCCACACGAACGACCGGCCCTCCCGCCGGCGCGTCACCGCCCGCTTCGCCAGCAGCCGGGCCAGCACCGTCATCACGGTGGTGTACGCCAGACCGGCGGCCAGCCGCTCCTGTACCCAGCCGGCCGTCACCGGGCCCTCGGCCTCGTGCAGCGCCGCCAGCACCTGTGTCTCCAGGGCGCCCTGCGCCCTGCGCCGACGGCGATCGGGCTCCCCCACCCCTTCGTCCACCTCCAGCCGTGCCCGGCCTCCGAAGGCCGGCGACCGGGCGTCACATCGTAGGCGGCCGTCCGTGCGCCGCCCGCCCGCGTCGTTTCCTCCCACTGTTTCTACAGTGTTGTAGTTTCACTGCGGGCCCGCAACGGTGGCCCCGTGAGCGGGCATTGAGGCGCCCGTCACTTGTCGGATTGCGCAAGCATGGAACCGAAAGGGCCGGGTTCGCGTTGATCAGGATGAGAGCGGGAAACGGAAGCAGCTGCGGAGGACCTGCATGAGTGTGTCCCTGGCCAAGGGCGGCAACGTGTCGCTGACCAAGCAGGCTCCCGGCCTGACTGCGGTGACGGTCGGGCTGGGCTGGCAGGCCGGCACGGGCTGCGACCTGGACGCCGCCGCCCTGCTGTGCGACCGGTCCGGGAAGGTGCCGTCCGACGGGCACTTCGTCTTCTTCAACAACCTGACCAGCCCCGACGGTTCGGTCCGGCACTCCGGGGGCGGGAGCCCCGCGGGCGGCGACGACCAGCAGATCCACGTCGACCTCACCAGGGTCCCGGCCGATGTCCTGAAGATCGTCTTCCTGGTCTCCCTGTACGAGGGAGCAGCCCGCGGGCAGACCTTCGCCCAGGTGCACCGGGCGCACATCCGGGTCACCGACGCGGAGAGCGGCGGCGAACTGGCCCGGTACGACCTGGCGTCCGGCGCCGCGGCGAGCGAGACGGCGCTGGTCTTCGGCGAGCTGTACCGCCATGGCGCCGAGTGGAAGTTCCGTGCGGTCGGCCAGGGGTACGCCTCCGGGCTCGCCGGCATCGCCGCCGACTACGGCGTCGACGTCCTGCGCGAGACGACGCCGGGCCCCGGCCCCACCACCCCCTCCCCGCAGACCAAGACCGGCACTTACCCGCCGCCCGCTCCCGCCCCCGCCTCCGTGGGGCCGACGCCGACCGTCGTGTCCCCGCAACCGCCGACCGTCACCGCCCCACCGCAACCGACAGGGAGTTCCTCCGTGACGTGCTTCTTCGACCCCAGCCACGGCCCGGGCATCACGAACGTGACCTGGTCGCCGCAGTGGGGCGTGCCCCGGCCGATCCAGGCGTGCGGCGGCTGTGCCCAGCGTGTGCAGACCACACCCCCGCCGTTCTACACGCCGCCCCAGCAGGGCTACCCGCAGGCCGCGCCCCAGGGATACCCCCAGCAGGGATATCCCCAACAGGGCTACGCGCAGCAGGGCTATGCACAGCCGTACGGTGATCACCACGACCACCAGCAGCAGGGCGGCCGCCGCTTCGGTGCCGGCGCCCTCATCGGCGCCGGTGCGGCCGGCCTGGTCGGCGGTGCGCTGCTGAACGAGGCGTTCGACGACGACGAACCCGAAGTCGTGGTCAACAACTACTACGAGGACTGACCCGCCGGTCCCGGCGCTGCCCCGGGACGAGGGCGACGTCAGCCGTCCTGCCGACCGCGTGGGAGGGGCCCTCCCACGCGGTCGCTTCGCACAGGTCTTGGTTTCCCGCGGGGTACAAGGGTCTTGCCATGAAGCCGCCGGGAGCAGGAGAGGGGTCGGCGGATGTCCCATTCCCGGTCACTGTGGCGGTGGCTGCCCGTTCTGCTGCTGGCCCTCGCCGTGTACGTCGTCGTGCGGGCCACGGGTTCGCGGCACGGCGACGCGTCACCGCCCGCCGGTCACCCGGCCTCGGCGTCACCCCCGCCGGCCGGCTCGCCCCGCCCCTCCCGGTCCGCGGCCTCCCCGTCGTACGACCCGGCGGCCTACGCCGCCCAGGTCCGTGCCCGGGCCCGCCGGGCAGGCGTCAGTTCCCAGCTGGTGATGGCGATCCTCTACAACGAGGCGTACAAGCCGCACGACCCCGCCCTGGAGCGTGCCTGGCAGAAGTACAAGGCGGATGCCTCCTTCGGCATCGCGAACATGCACCGTGCCACCTTCGACGAGGTCAAGCAGGGCCGTGACTTCGCCCGCCGCCGGTGGGAGGAGTTGCCCGACGACCGGGACCTCGCCGTCGAGGCCGAGGCCTGGTATCTGCACGACCTGGCGGCCAGGCTGCCCGCCCACTGGTCTGCCCCCTACACCCGGGACGAGCTCCTGGCCCTGGGATACAACACAGGGGCCGGCAACATGCTCGCCTTCGCCCGCGGCGCGACCCCGGGCGGCCAGGCCCAGTCGTACCTGGACAAGCTGCACGCCAACTGGACCAAGGCCGGGGACGCGGTACGCGGGTGACGGCGGGCGGGGTCGTCCGTGGCCCACCGTCATCCCTGGGCCACGGTCATCCGTGGGTCACGGTCATCCGTGGGTCACGGTCATCCGTGGGTCACGCTCATCCCCGGGTCACGATCATCCGTAGGTCAGGTTGGAACACGGATTGTCGTCTGCGGAACGGGCGTCCTGCGCGACCGAACTCGGTACGGCCGTGGGCGTGGCCGACGCGGAGGCGCCGCCGGGGGTATAGCTCCGGCCCAGGACCAGATTGACGCCCGCGCCCGGCACGGAAGCGAGTTCGGCGTCCGGGAAGAGCTTGGCGACGTCCTGCGCCCGGGCCCGCATGCCCACGCCGTACTCGATCACGGTGGTGGCGTGGTCGTGGCTGCTCGCGTTCGCGGTGCCGGTGACCGTGAAGCCGTGCGCGGTGAGGGTGGCGGCGGCGCTGGAGGCGAGGCCGGAGGTGGTGGTGCCGTTGTAGACGGCGACGCCGACGCCGTGGCCCGAAACCTGTTCGGCGGCGCTCGGTGCCGCGGAGGCAGGTGCCGTCGCCTCCCTCTGCTTGCCGCTGGCGTCCTTGCCGTCGATGGTGCGGTCGTCCTTGAGCGCGGCCCACAGCTGGCCGGCGTCGGGTTCGACGACGGCCACGCGCTCACCCTGATAACGCCAGGGAATGGTGACGAACTTGGTGTTGTGCAGGTCTATGTCCTGCAGTGACATGGCGAAGGAGATCAGCTTGTTCGCCGTGCCCAGCCCGGGGTCGACGGTCATCGACTTGGTGGCGGCGTCGGCGAGCGGCAGCAGTTTGGTCGGGGTGAGACCGTCACTCTTGATCTTCTTGATGAGACCGGCGACGAAGGCCTGCTGGCGCTTGATCCGCCCTATGTCGGAGCCGTCCCCGATGCCGTGGCGGATGCGGACGTAGTCCAGCGCCCGCCGGCCCGAGACGGTCTGCTCGCCCTTCTGGAACAGCAGACTGCCCCGGGTGGCGCGGTGGGGGTCGAGGTCCTTCTCGTACACGTCGTTCGGCAGGCAGACCTGCACCCCGCCGACCACGTCGGTCAGCGCCGCGAAGCCCTTGAAGTCCACGACCACGGTGTGGTCGACGCGCAGCCCGGTGAGCTGCTCCACCGTGTTCTGGGTGCAGGCCGGATTGCCCTTCTCGGTGTTCCCCACCGAGAAGGCCGAGTTGAACATGGTGTTCGGCTGGGGCTTGGTCCAACTGCCGTCGGGCAGCCTGCACGACGGGATGGTGACGAGCGTGTCGCGGGGGATGGACACCGCTGTGGCGTGCTTGTGGTCGGCGTATATGTGCAGCACAAAGGCGGTGTCGGAGCGGCCGATGTCGTCCTTGCTGCCGCCGCCGAGCGCGTTGTTGCCGTCGGTGCGCGCGTCCGAGCCGATGACCAGGACGTTCTCGCCCTTCGAGGAACCCGGCTGCGGCCGGTTCTTGGACAGGCCGTCCCCGTCGAAGGTGGCGATGTTGCCGTTGAGCTTGAGGTAGATCCAGCCCAGGCCGGCCGTTGCGAGCACGGCCACCGCCAGTGCCACGAGCAGTGCCGTGCGCAGGGGATTGCGCGTGCGGCCCGGCGCCCCGCGCCTGCCCCGCGCCCCGTCGCGGGGCGGCTCGGCCCCGCGCCGGTGGCGGGACGGGGTGGCCTGGTCGCTGGTGGTGGTCATGCTCGCGCCCTCATCCGTCCGACTCATACGGAGGGGACGACTGACCCCATCCAATGGTTGTACAGTTGCGCAATGTAGCAACGATGGCAGATGGTACGCGTACGGTACGTGGCGCTGTCCGGCGAAGAGAAGAGGTGGGCGGGTTGCTCCGCAACGGACTGGAACCCTGGCACCTGCTGATCGTGGCGATCGTGATCATCTTGGTGTTCGGATCGAAGAGGCTGCCCGACACCGCCCGCGCGCTGGGCAAGTCCATGCGCATCCTCAAGAGCGAGGCCAAGGCCATGAAGGACGAGGAGGCCCCGCGCGCCCCGCAGTCTCACGGCCCCTCACCGGCCGAGGACGGGCCCGCCCCCGCGGCGCAGGCCTCGCGCGTCATCCAGTCCGCCCCCGGCGAGACGGCCACGGCCCCCCCGGTCACCGAGGACAATCCGGCCGCCCACTGAGCCGCACGCCCGGCCGCCCAGTGACCCGCACGCCGCGCCCGTAGAACTGTCCGTTCTTCGGGGTCGGTTCGGCACCGTCCACTGACCCGCACGCCCGGCCGCCCAGTGACCCGCACGCCGCGCCCGTAGAACTGTCCGTTCTTCGGGGCCGGTTCGGCACCGTCCACTGAGCCGCACGCCCGGCCGCCCAGTGACCCGCACGCCGCGCCCGTAGAACTGTCCGTTCTTCGGGGTCGGTTCGGCACCGTCCACTGAGCCGCACGCCCGGCCGCCCAGTGACCCGCACGCCGCGCCCGTAGAACTGTCCGTTCTTCGGGGTCGGTTCGGCA